>NZ_JBFAAD010000002.1:0-447405 GCF_040639555.1 Streptomyces sp. NPDC023838 | reverse complement strand
CCAGATGTGGAAGCCCTGTAAGGGGTGGAGCTGACTGGTACTAATAGGCCGAGGGCTTGTCCTCAGTTGCTCGCGTCCACTGTGTTAGTTCTGAAGCAACGAACAGTTGCTGGCTTTGAGCAGAACCACCTTAATTGAAGAGTGTGCTTGTTCGCTCGAAACCGATAGGGTTTCGGTGGTCATAGCGTTAGGGAAACGCCCGGTTACATTCCGAACCCGGAAGCTAAGCCTTTCAGCGCCGATGGTACTGCAGGGGGGACCCTGTGGGAGAGTAGGACACCGCCGAACAATCTTTCAGGACCCTTGGTCCCAGCGTTCAACGCTGGGACCAAGGGTCCTTTTTTATTTTCGCTTCAACTTTCCGAAGCGCGTCGGGCAGCCGACTGCGCGAGAATGACTGCAGTACCCGAAGACAGGAGTCGCACCGATGTCCACCAACTCTCCCGAGGACCGTCCGCAGCGCGAGTGGCGCAGCCGTGACGGCGGTGACAGGGGCGGCTACCGGGGCGGTCGTGACGACCGTGGTCCGCGCCGTGACGACGACCGTGGTGGTCGTCCCTCCGGCGGCGGTGGCGCTGGCGGCGGCTATGGCCGTCGTGATGACAACCGTGGTGGTGGTACGGGTGGTGGCTTCCGCCGTGACGACCGTGCCCCGCGCCGCGATGACGACCGTGGCGGCCGGCCGACCGGTGGAGGTGGCGGCTACGGCCGTCGCGACGACAACCGTGGCGGCGGGACCGGCGGCGGCTTCCGCCGTGATGACAACCGTGGTGGCACTGGCGGTGGCTTCCGTCGCGATGACAACCGTGGTGGCACTGGCGGTGGCTTCCGTCGTGACGACCGTGGCCCGCGCCGCGATGACGACCGTCCGTCTTTCCGTCGTGATGACGACCGTGGTGGTCGTCCCTCCGGCGGTGGCGGTGGCTACGGTCGCCGTGATGACAACCGTGGTGGTGGTACGGGTGGTGGCTTCCGCCGTGACGACCGTGCCCCGCGCCGCGATGACGACCGTGGCGGCCGGCCCACCGGCGGCGGTGGCGGTTACGGCCGTCGTGACGACAACCGTGGTGGCGGCACCGGTGGCGGCTTCCGCCGTGATGACCGTGCCCCGCGCCGTGACGACGACCGTCCGTCCTTCCGTCGTGATGACGACCGTGGTGGTCGTCCCTCCGGCGGTGGCGGTGGTTACGGCCGTCGTGACGACAACCGTGGTGGCGGTACGGGTGGCGGCTTCCGCCGTGACGACCGTCCCAGCTTCCGTGACGACCGCGGCCCGCGCCGCGACGACGACCGTGGTGGTCGTCCCTCCGGCGGTGGCGGTGGCTACGGCCGTCGTGACGACAACCGTGGTGGCGGCACCGGCGGTGGCTTCCGCCGTGACGACCGTCCGAGCTTCCGTGACGACCGTCGTGACGACCGTGGCCCGCGCCGTGATGACGACCGCGGTGGTCGCCCCTCCGGCGGTGGCGGTGGCTACGGCCGTCGTGATGACAGCCGTGGCGGTACGGGTGGCGGCTTCCGCCGCGACGACCGCCCGAGCTTCCGCGACGACCGCCGCGACGACCGCGGCCCGCGCCGTGATGACGACCGTCCCTCCTTCCGCCGTGACGACGACCGTGGCGGCCGTCCCTCCGGCGGTGGCTTCCGCCGTGATGACAGGCGCGACGACCGTGGTCCCCGTCGTGATGACGACCGTGGCCCCCGTCGTGACGACCGCCGCGACGACCGTCCCGGCTTCCGTCGGGACGACCGTGGTCCGCGCCGCGACGACGACCGTGGTGGCTACCGCGGCCGAGACGACCGTGGCGACCGCGGCGGGTTCCGTGGCGGCGACGACCGCCGTGAGCGCGACCGCGACCGCGAGCCGATCAAGCGTCTGCCCATCGACGAGGACGTCACGGGCAACGAGATCGACGAGGACGTGCGTCAGGAGCTGCTGAGCCTGCCCAAGACCCTCGCCGAGGACGTCGCCCAGAACCTGGTCATGGTGGCCCGGCTGATCGACGAGGACCCCGAGCAGGCGTACGCGTACTCGCGCATCGCCCTGCGGCTCGCCTCCCGTGTGGCGGCGGTCCGCGAGGCGGCCGGGTTCGCGGCGTACGCGACGCAGAAGTACTCCGAGGCGCTGGCCGAGTTCCGGGCCGCGCGGCGGATGACCGGGCACGTCGAGCTGTGGCCCGTCATGGCCGACTGTGAGCGCGGCATGGGCCGGCCCGAGCGCGCGCTCGAGATGGCCGGTGCGCCGGAGGTGCAGAAGCTCGACAAGGCGAGCCAGGTCGAGATGCGCCTGGTCGCGGCCGGGGCGCGGCGGGACCTGGGGCAGCTGGACGCCGCCATCGTGACCCTGCAGAGCCCGGAGCTGGCGTCGAACTCGGTGCAGCCGTGGACCGCGCGTCTGCGGTACGCGTACGCGGACGCGCTGCTCGCCGCCGGGCGTGAGGACGAGGCGCGCGAGTGGTTCGCCAAGGCGCTGGAGTCCGACAAGGACGGCGCCACCGACGCCTCCGACCGGCTGGCCGAGATGGACGGCGTGGACTTCGTGGACGCCCTCGACGAGGAGCAGGCCGACGCCGACCTCCTCGACGAGCCGGACACCGACGTCGCCGAGGCCGCCGACGAGTCGGACAGCCTGCCGGACGAGGACGAGGACGAGGACGAGGACGAGGTTCGCGCCGACGAGGACGAGGTTCGCGCCGACGTGGACGCCGATGACCTCGACGATGACTTCGACGAGGCGGAGGCCGAGGCGGAGGCTGACGCCGACAAGGGCCCGGCCGACAAGGCCTGACCTCCCGTAGGCAGTTGAGAAGCAGGTGACAAAGGGCGGCACCCCGGCCGGGGTGCCGCCCTTTTGCGTATCCGAGGTAGCCGGGAGGGTAACCGGCTCAGTTCACGACTCAGTTGACCGTCAGGCTCCGCAGCACCAGACCCGTTGCCGGCTTCGGGCCGAAGGACGTCGACTTGCGGGGCATCGTGACGCCCTGGCGGGCCAGGTCCCGGACGACCTCCTCGCGTACGGGATGCATGAGCACCGCCGTTCCGCCGCGCCGTTCCGCCTGTTCGACGGCGGCCGCCGTGTCGTGGATGTACATGATGTGCTCGGGCGCGTCCGGGATGCGCCACACGTGGTCCAGGAGCGTGGAGTGGAGCACGGTCGCGTCCAGGTCGCGCCAGGCCTGCGGGCGGTCCGTGCGGACGGTGCGGGCGAGCAGGTCCGTGTCGGGGCGGTCCAGGAGGTGGAAGCGGCCGTCGCCCGCCAGCAGGAACGCGTTGCCCGACGCGCTCGCCTCCGCGAGGACGTCGAGTGCGTCGGGCAGCGGCACCGCGAGCGTACGGATGCGGAAGGCACCGGTTTCGGCCACCGCGGCCAGCGCGTCGCTGACCGGAAGCCGGTGCAGCAGCCGGTGGATGGCGCGCACCCGCAGCGGATAGCGGCCCGTGTCGACGAGCAGGACCAGGCCGAAGTCCCAGGGGCCCGGCGCCGACTGCTCGGAGCGCAGCCGCAGATAGGTCGCCCAGCGGTGATGGCCGTCGGCGATCACCGCCTGGTGGTGGGCGAGCTCCGTCTGGATCTCGGTGAGGTCGGCGGGGTCCGTGACCGCCCAGAGCCGGTGGCTGTAGCCGTCCTCGGTGGTCGTCGCGAGCAGCGGCTCGCGCCGTACGGTCCGCTCGATGACCGCGCCCGCGCCCGCCGGTGTGCTGCCGTTGGCGTTCGCGTCGCCGCGGTACGTCAGGAGCAGCGGCTCGAAGTGCGCGGCGGTCGTCCGCATCAGGTCGGCGCGGTCCTCGACGACGTGCGGCATCACGTCCTCGTGCGGCAGCACCACGCCCTCGGAGGGCTCCGAGAGGGCCAGCGCCCCGATGAGGCCGCGCTGGAGCAGCCCGCCGCCGTGCTGTTCGTACACGTACAGCGCGGGCTCCGGGTCCGGGGCGAGGACGCCCTCGGAGAGCCAGTCCTCGAGGGTGAGCGCGGCCTGCTGGTGCCGTGCGGTGGGCGTGGCGGCCTGCGGGAGGATCAGCCGGACGATGTTGTACGGGTCCGCCGACTCCAGGTGGAGGAGGCCGTCGGGCCGCACCACCACGTCGTACGGCGGGGAGGTCACGGCCGCGAGGCTGCCGACGCGCTCGGGTACATAGCGCAGGCCTCGGAAGGGGATCAGGCGCAGCCCGTCGTCCGTACGCCCAGTTGTGGTCATTGGTGCATGGTAAGTGGGGTGCGGGCATGCGCGATGATCGGGGGGAGAGCGTCGAGCGAGGAGTGGATGAGGATGAGCCAGCCGAGCAGGACCCGGCCGAGCGGCAGCGCGGGGGCGCTGAGCGAGGCGTACGACACGGCTCTGCTGGATCTTGACGGGGTGGTGTACGCGGGCGGTGAGGCGATCGCGCACGCGGTCGACTCGCTGGGCACGGCGCGCGAGGGCGGGATGCACCTCGCGTACGTCACCAACAACGCGCTGCGGACGCCGGACGCGGTGGCGGCGCACCTCACGGAGCTCGGGGTGCCGGCCGCGCCCGGCGATGTGATCACCTCGGCGCAGGCGGTGGCGCGGCTGATCTCCGAGCAGGTGCCGGAGGGTTCGCGGGTGCTGGTGATCGGCGGGGAGGGGCTGCGGGTGGCGCTGCGCGAGCGCGGGCTCGTGCCGGTGGAGTCGGCCGAGGACGCGCCGGTGGCCGTGGTGCAGGGGTACGGCGGGCCCGATCTGGCCTGGGGCAGGTTCGCCGAGGCGTGTTACGCGATCGCGGCCGGGGCGCCGTGGTTCGCGTCCAACACCGATCTGACGATCCCGAGCGGGCGGGGTATCGCGCCGGGCAACGGGGCGGCGGTGGAGGTGGTGCGGATCGCGACCGGCGCCGAGCCGCAGGTGGCCGGGAAGCCGTTGCCCCCGATGCACCGGGAGACGATCCTGCGGACGGGTGCGCGCAAGCCGCTGGTGGTGGGGGACCGGCTGGACACGGACATCGAGGGGGCGTTCAACGGCGAGGTGGACTCGCTGCTCGTCCTCACCGGGGTGACCGACGGCGCCCAGCTGTTGGCCGCTCGGCCCGAGCACCGGCCGACGTTCGTGGACGCGGATCTGCGGGGGATGCTGACCGGCCAGCCGGAAGTGGCTGAAAATGACGGTGAGTTCGGGTGCGGCGGGTGGACGGCGGCCGTACGCGACGCGGCGTTCGCCCTGGACGGCGACGGCGAGCCGCTGGACGGCCTGCGCGCGCTGTGCGCGGCGGCGTGGACGCACGCGGGCGAGGGTGTGTGCGAGCTGGATGCGGGGAAGGTGCTGGGGCGGCTGGGGTTCTGACTCCGGGCAGGGCCCTGGAGTCGGCCGCTGGGCGAAGACCGTCGGCCGTTGGGCGAAGACCGTCGGCCGTTGGGCGAAGACCTTCGGCTGCTCGACGTGGACCGGCGGGCGCTCGGTGAGGACCGTCGGCCATTCGGCGGGAGCAGTCGGGCGCCCGGCGGGGGCCGTTGGTCGTTCGGCGTGGACCATAGGCCCCCCGGCGAGGACATCGGCCGCCCCGCCCGCGGACATCGGCCGCCCGGCAGGGGCCGTCGGTCGGTCGGCGTACACCGGACGCTCGATGATCAAGGGCTCTGTCGAGCGCTTCGCAGGGTAGGCTAACCTAACTTGCGTGTTGGTAGACAGCCCTTCGAAGCCGAGCGCGGAGACCGCCCCCGCGCCCCCGACCGCCACCGCCCGGCGGCACGCCCTGCGCGCCGCCGGACTGCTCGCGGCCCTCGGGGTCCTGGCCCTCGTGGCCCTCGCGAGCATCGCGGTCGGCGCCAAACAGATCCCGCTCGCGGACGTCTGGCACGGGCTGTTCCACTACTCCGGCACCACCGACGACGTCATCGTCCACGACACCCGGGTGCCCCGTACCCTGCTCGGGCTGCTCGTCGGGGCCGCGCTCGGCGTCTCCGGCGCGGTGATGCAGGCGCTCACCCGCAACCCGCTGGCCGAGCCCGGCATCCTCGGCGTCAGCGCGGGTGCGTCCGCCGCCGTGGTCTCGGCGATCAGCTTCTTCGGTGTCACCAGCCTGACCGGCTACGTCTGGTTCGCCTTCGTCGGCGCGGCGGTCGTCTCGGCGCTGGTGTACGTCCTGGGCGGCAGCCGGTCCGCCACCCCGGTCCGGCTCGCGCTCGCGGGGACGGCTGCCACGGCCGCGCTGTACGGGTACATCAACGCCGTGCAGCTGATGGACTCGGCCGCGCTCGACCGGCTGCGGTTCTGGTCGGTCGGCTCGCTGGCCTCCGCCAACGCGGACACGGTCACCGAGATCGCGCCGTTCGTGGTGGCCGGGCTGGTGCTCGCCGCGCTCATCGCCCGGCCGCTCAACGCGATGGCCCTGGGCGACGACACCGCCCGCGCGCTGGGCGCCCATCTCACGCGTACCCGCGTCCTGTCGATGGTCACTGTCACGCTGCTGTGCGGGGCCGCGACCGCCGCCTGCGGGCCGATCGTCTTCATCGGCCTGATGGTCCCGCACGTCGTCCGCGCCATCACCGGGCCCGACATGCGCTGGATCCTGCCGTACGCGGCCGTCCTCTCGCCGGTGCTGCTGCTCGGCTCCGACGTGGTCGGCCGGGTGATCACCCGGCCCTCCGAGCTCCAGGTGGGCATCGTCACGGCGCTGATCGGCGGACCCGTGTTCATCTTTCTCGTCCGCCGCAAGAGGATGGCTCAGCTGTGAAGGCCGTACGCACGCCCGGGGGTTACTCCTTCCGGGCCGACCCCCGCTCGCTGGTCGTCGTCGTGGCGCTGCTGGTCGCGGCGCTCGCGGCGGGCGTGGTCCTCGTCGGCAGCGGCGACTTCGACATCGCGCCGCTCGACGTCCTCCGTACGCTCTTCGGCTCCGGCACCCCCCAGCAGGACTTCATCGTCAACGAGCTGCGGCTACCCCGGGTGCTGGTGGGGCTGCTCGTGGGTGCCGCGCTCGGCATCTCGGGCGCGGTCTTCCAGTCCATCTCCCGCAATCCGCTGGGCAGTCCGGACATCATCGGCTTCGGGCAGGGGTCGTCGGTCGGCGCCCTCGTCGTCATCGTCTGGTTCGGGGGCAGCGCCACCCAGGTCGCGGTCGGCGCGCTGCTCGGCGGGCTGGCGACCGGGGTCGCGGTCTACCTGCTCGCCTGGAAGAAGGGCGTGCACGGCTACCGCCTGGTGCTCGTCGGCATCGGCGCCGCCGCGATGCTCACCGCCTGCATCCAGTACCTGCTCACCAAGGCCCAACTGGTCGACGCGACCCGGGCCATGGTGTGGCTGACCGGTTCGCTCGACGGGCGGGACTGGGCGCAGGTGTGGCCGCTGCTCGCGCTGTTCGCGGTGCTGCTGCCGGTGATCCTCGCGTACGGACGGCCGCTGCGGATGCTGGAGATGGGCGACGACGCGGCGTACGCGCTCGGCGTGCCCGTCCAGCGGACCCGGACCGTGCTGATGCTCGCCGCCGTACTCCTCAACGCCGCCGGGACAGCGGCCGCCGGGCCGATCTCCTTCGTGGCGCTGACCGCGCCGCAGCTCGCCCGCCGCCTCACCCGGGCCACCGGGCCCAACATCCTGGCCTCCGGCTGCATGGGCGCGACCCTGCTCGTCACCGCGGACTGGGCCTCCCAGCGGCTGTTCGGCGAGAGCAAGCTGCCGGTGGGCGTGGTGACCGGCGTGGTCGGCGGCCTCTATCTGCTGTGGCTGCTGGTCACCGAGCGCAAGGCGGGCCGGATATGAGCGGCCCGCACGTCCCCCACCCCCGTACGGACTCCAGGAGTACGAGCATGCAGCGCCTCAGCGCCGATTCGGTGACCCTCGGCTACGACCAGCGGGTGATCGCCGAGGACCTGTCGGTGGAGATCCCGGACCACTCGTTCACGGTCGTCGTCGGCCCCAACGCCTGCGGCAAGTCCACGCTGCTCCGCGCCCTGTCGCGGATGCTGAAGCCCAGCGCGGGGCGGGTGCTGCTCGACGGGCAGACCATCCACTCGATGCCCGCGAAGAAGGTCGCCAGGACGCTCGGGCTGCTGCCCCAGTCGTCGATCGCGCCGGACGGGATCACCGTCGCGGACCTGGTCGCGCGCGGCCGCTACCCGCACCAGGGGCTGCTGCGGCAGTGGTCGCCCGAGGACGAGCGGATCGTCCAGGAGTCGATGGACGCCACCGGCGTGGGCGAGCTGGGGGAGCGGTACGTCGACGAGCTGTCGGGCGGGCAGCGCCAGCGGGTGTGGATCGCGATGGCGCTGGCCCAGCAGACGCCGCTGCTGCTGCTCGACGAGCCGACGACGTTCCTGGACATCCAGCACCAGATAGAGGTCCTGGACCTGTGCGCCGAGCTGCACGAGTCCCAGGGGCGCACGCTGGTCGCGGTGCTGCACGACCTCAACCAGGCGGCCCGGTACGCCACGCATCTGATCGCGATGCGCGGCGGCGAGATCGTGGCCGAGGGCCCGCCGTCGCGGATCGTCACGGCGGAGCTGGTGCGGGAGGTGTTCGGGGTCCGCTGCCAGGTGATCGACGACCCGGAGACGGGCACGCCGCTGGTGGTACCGGCGGCGCGGCAGCGGGACGCGGCGGCGGTGTCCTGACGGACGCGCGGGCGCCGGATTCGTACGGCTTTCGTACGGCTTTCGCGCGGCTTTCGTACGGCTTTCGTGCGACCTGAAGGAGCCGGTTCGCTACAGCGGCGTCCGCAGCCCGAGTCGCCTACAGCAGCGTCCGCAGCCTGAGCAGGTCGCGGAACCCCGCCTCCAGGCGGACCCGGCCCGACGTCCACGCCCGCGCGAAGTTCAGCTCACCCGCGACCATCGCCACCAGGTCGTCGCCCTTCATGGCGAGGCGGATCTGGGCGCGCTCGGTCGGCGGACCGTCCAGCGTCCGCTCGATCTCGATGCGGCCGTCCCGCAGGTGCCCGGTGAACGTACCGTCCAGGTCCGTGATGTGGCAGCTCAGCGAGCGGTCGAGGGCGGCCGCTGCGCGCACGTCGCCGTCCGCGCGGGCCAGGTTGCCGGAAAGTTCGTCGAGTGCCGCGCGGCACTCCTCCATCGTCGCCATCGTGATCGACCGTACCGCAGGCGCACGCGGTAGCGTCTTGGCATGAGCGACTTGATGCCGGAGCCCGAGGCGGAGGCCGGCGCGCACGACGACCCCGTCGGCCCGGCACCCCTGGACGTGCCCCGCGAGCCCACCGGCGACCCCCGGGTGGACGCCCTGGTCGAGCGTCTGGCGGACGTCGACCACCTCGATACGGACGGACACGTCGAGGTGTACGAGGATGTACACGGGGGGCTGCGCGAGACGCTGAGCGCGCTCGACGCCCGCCCGGGGCCGCCGGTCCCGTCCCCCGCGTCACATACGTACGACAACAGGAGCTGAACCGAACGTGGCAGGAGTGGCACGCCGCCGCCTCGACGCCGAGCTGGTCCGCCGGAAGCTCGCCCGGTCCCGTGAGCACGCCGCGCAGCTGATCGCCGCCGGGCGGGTGACGGTCGGCGGCAACACCGCCACCAAGTCCGCCACCCAGGTCGAGACCGCCGCCGCCATCGTCGTCGCCCAGGACGACAGCGACCCGGACTACGTCTCGCGCGGCGGCCACAAGCTGGCCGGCGCGCTGGCGGCGTTCGTCCCCCAGGGGCTGAAGGTCGAGGGGCGCCGGGCGCTGGACGCGGGCGCCTCCACCGGCGGCTTCACGGACGTGCTGCTGCGCTCGGGCGCGGGGCACGTGGTGGCGGTGGACGTCGGGTACGGACAGCTCGCCTGGTCCCTTCAGAGTGACGACCGGGTCACCGTCAAGGACCGGACGAACGTACGGGAGTTGACGCTCGACGACATCGACGGCGAGCCGGTCGACCTGGTGGTGGGGGACCTGTCCTTCATCGCGCTGGGGCTTGTGCTGCCCGCGCTGGTGCGGTGCTGCGCGCCCGGCGCGGACCTGGTGCTCATGGTCAAGCCGCAGTTCGAGATCGGCAAGGACCGGCTCGGCAGCGGCGGTGTGGTGCGCAGCCCGGAGCTGCGGGCCGAGACCGTGCGCACGGTGGCCGGGCAGGCTGCCGCGCTCGGGCTCGGTGTGCTGGGGGTCACGGCCAGCCCCCTGCCCGGACCCTCCGGCAATGTCGAATACTTTCTGTGGCTGCGGGCCGGGGCGCCCGCGCTGGATCCGGCTGATGTCGAGCGTGCAGTGGCGGAGGGACCTAGTTGAGCTCGTTGGGGAACGCGGAGGAGAGGCGCGCGGGGGACGGCGTGGGCGAGCGGGGTGCGGAGCGCACGGTGTTCCTGCTCGCGCACACCGGGCGGCCCGCCGCCATCCGCAGCGCGGAGCTGGTGGTACGGGGACTGCTGCGCTGCGGCATCGGGGTGCGGGTCCTGGAGGCGGAGGCGGCCGACATTCCGCTGCCGGAGTCGGAAGCCGTACAAACGGTCAAGGAGGCGACTCCGCAGTGCCTCGACGGGTGTGAGCTGCTGATCGTGCTCGGCGGGGACGGGACGCTGCTGCGCGGCGCCGAGTTCGCGCGGGCGTCCGGGGTGCCGATGCTCGGCGTCAACCTCGGCCGGGTCGGGTTCCTCGCCGAGGCGGAGCGGGACGACCTGGACAAGGTCGTGGACCGGGTGGTCACGCGCTCCTACGAGGTCGAGGAGCGGATGACCCTCGACGTCGTGGTGCACAGCAACGGCGATGTGGTGCACACCGACTGGGCGCTGAACGAGGCCGCCGTGCAGAAGGTGTCGCCCGAGCGGATGCTCGAGGTCGTCCTGGAGATCGACGGGCGGCCGGTGACCGGGTTCGGCTGCGACGGGATCGTGTACGCGACGCCGACCGGGTCGACGGCGTACGCCTTCTCGGCGGGTGGGCCGGTGGTGTGGCCGGAGGTCGAGGCGCTGCTGATGGTGCCGATCAGCGCGCACGCGCTGTTCGCCAAGCCGCTGGTGACGTCGCCGACTTCGGTGCTGGCGGTGGAGGTGCAGCCGCATACGCCGCACGGGGTGCTGTGGTGTGACGGGCGGCGTACGGTCGAGCTGCCGCCGGGGGCTCGGGTGGAGGTCCGTCGGGGGGCCGTGCCGGTGCGTCTGGCGCGGCTGCACCATGCGTCGTTCACGGACCGGTTGGTGGCGAAGTTCGCGCTGCCGGTGAGTGGGTGGCGGGGCGCGCCGCACTGAGGTTTTGAGCCCCTCCCCGCCCCTCCCCTGAACCCTCCGGGGGTGGGTGGGGGTGGGGGTGGTTTCCCGGGGGCTTCGCCCCCGGACCCCCTTGCGGGGCCTGCACCCCGCTGTCTTCGGCTGCGGGCCGCATGTGGCTGGTCGGGCCCACGCGGCGGAGCCGCACATGTCACAGCCCCGCACCCCTGCAGGGGCGCCCCGACGGGGCGCATTCAGGGGCGCGGGGAACTGCGCGAGCAACCCAGCACGGTCCGCAGACGAACGAGGGCCCCCGGAGGCCACGCGGCGGAGCCGCAAGTGTCACAGCGGGAAGGGGCGAGGTAGGGGGCAAAAGCGGCACGCGGGTCAATCGGGAGCGTGAGCCTGTGGGGGGCGTCGCACGGCAGGGCTCGGACCTCGTAAGGTCGGGGGCGTGTTGGAGGAGATGCGGATACGGTCGCTCGGGGTCATCGACGACGCTGTCGTCGAGCTGTCGCCCGGGTTCACCGCGGTGACCGGCGAGACCGGTGCTGGCAAGACCATGGTCGTCACCAGCCTGGGGCTGCTGCTCGGCGGGCGCGCCGACCCCGCCCTGGTGCGGATCGGCGCCAAGTCGGCGGTCGTCGAGGGACGGATCGCGCTGCGCGCGGGCGCCACCGCGGCGATCCGCGCGGAGGAGGCCGGGGCCGAGCTCGACGAGGGTGCGCTGCTGGTCAGCCGTACCGTCTCGGCGGAGGGCCGCTCACGGGCGTTCCTCGGCGGACGTTCCGTGCCGGTCGGCGTGCTCGCGGAGCTGGCCGACGACCTCGTCGCCGTTCATGGGCAGACCGATCAGCAGGGGCTGCTGCGCCCCGCCCGGCAGCGCGAGGCGCTCGACCGGTATGCCGGGGACGCCGTGGCCGGGCCGCTGGCCAAGTACGCGGAGGCGTACCGGCGGCTGCGGGCCGTCGCCGGGGAGCTGGAGGAGCTGACCACGCGGGCGCGCGAGCGGGCGCAGGAAGCCGACCTGCTGCGGTTCGGGCTCGACGAGATCGCGGCGGTCGAGCCGTTGCCCGGCGAGGACACCGAACTCGCCGCCGAGGCCGGGCGGCTCGGCCACGCCGAGGCGCTCGCGTCCGCCGCCGCCCTCGCGCACGCCGCCCTCGCGGGCAACCCCGAGGACCCGGAGAGCGTCGACGCGACCACCCTGGTGGCGGGCGCGCACCGGGCCCTGGAGGCCGTACGGTCGCACGACCCCGCCCTCGCCGCGCTCGCCGAGCGCATCGGCGAGGTAGGGATCCTGCTCGGCGACGTGGCGGGCGAGCTCGCCGGATACGCGGACGACCTGGACGCCGACCCCCTGCGGCTCGCGGCCGTGGAGGAGCGGCGGGCGGCGCTGACCGCGCTCACCCGTAAGTACGGGGAGGACATCGAGGCCGTCCTCGCCTGGGCGCAGCAGAGTGCCGCGCGGCTGACCGAGCTCGACGGTGACGACGACCGGATCGGCGAGCTGACCGCCGAGCGGAACGGGCTGCGCGGTGAACTCTCCGTGCTGGCCCAGGAGTTGAGCGACGCGCGCACCGAGGCCGCGGCCCGCTTCGCGGACGCGGTGACGGCCGAGCTGGCGTCGCTCGCGATGCCGCACGCGCGGGTGTCGTTCGCGGTACGGCAGGTGGAGGACCCCGAGGGCGTCGAGGTGGACGGGCGGACCGTCGCGTACGGGCCGACCGGCGCGGACGAGGTGGAGCTGCTGCTCGCCCCACACCCGGGCGCCCCGGCCCGGCCGATCGCCAAGGGCGCCTCGGGCGGTGAGCTCTCCCGGGTGATGCTCGCGGTCGAGGTGGTCTTCGCGGGTACGGACCCGGTGCCCACGTACCTCTTCGACGAGGTCGACGCGGGCGTCGGCGGCCGGGCGGCGGTCGAGATCGGCCGGCGGCTCGCGAAGCTCGCCAAGTCGGCGCAGGTCGTCGTGGTGACCCATCTGCCCCAGGTCGCGGCCTTCGCCGACCGCCAGCTCCTGGTGGAGAAGACCAACGACGGCACGGTCACCCGGTCCGGCGTCACCGTCCTGGAGGGTGAGGACCGCGTCCGCGAGCTCTCCCGGATGCTGGCGGGCCAGGAGGACTCCGAGACCGCCCGGGCCCACGCGGAGGAGCTGCTGGCGACGGCGCGGGCCGAAGGGTAGGTTCGCGCCCCGCCCGGCGGTTCACCCGTGTGGGTGGTCCACCGGGCCGGTCCGCCGCCTGTCGACACGGGGAAACGTCCGGACGGGGGCGGAACGTCCGTGCGGGCTGGCATCCTTGGCCGGGGTCCACACCGGCCCACCGCCGACCCGGGAGCCTGTTCACGTGTCACAGCTGCGTACGGTCCAAGTGCTGGGCGGCGGCAGCGCGGGCAGCAGCGCGCATGTGCGCTCGCTGGCGGCGGGCCTCGCCGCGCGGGGCGTGCGGGTCACCGTCTGTGCTCCCGCCTCGCTGGAGCGCGAGTTCGACTTCCGGGGCGCGGGCGCCCACTTCGTCCCGGTGCCCCGGCGCGGCGACCCGGTGGCGGTCGGCGCCCTGCGGGCGGTCTGCGCCGGCGCGGACGTGGTGCACGCGCACGGGCTGCACGCGGCCGTACGCAGCGCCCTCGCCCTCGGCGGGCGGCGGGCGATCCCCCTCGTCGTCACCTGGCACATCGGCTTCCACGCCGAGGGCGCCAGGGGCCGGGTGCTGCGGATGCTGGAGCGGCGGGCGGCACGTGCGGCCGCCGTGGTGCTCGGCACCTCCTCGGACCTGGTCGACCGCGCCCGGCGGCGCGGCGCCCGGGACGCCCGGCTCGCCGCGGTCGCGGTGCCCGGGCCCCATACGCCCGTCCCGGACGGCAAGGCGCGGGCCGAACTCGGCGCCGTGGAGCGGCCGTTGCTCATGGCCGTCGGCAGCCTGGTCGAGCACCGGGGGTACGACGTGCTGCTGGACGCCGCCCACCGCTGGAAGGCGCTCGATCCCGTACCGCTGCTGGCGATCGCGGGGGAGGGCCGGCAGCGGGCCGCGCTCCAGCGGCGCATCGAGGCCGAGGCGCTGCCCGTGAAGCTGCTCGGCCGGCGCGACGACGTCACCGAGCTGCTGGCCGCCGCCGACGTGGCGGTGCTCGCGAGCCGCTGGGAAGGGCGCTCGCTGCTGGCCCAGGAGGCGCTGCGGCTCGGGGTGCCGCTGGTCGCGACCGCCGTGGGCGGGGTGCCGGAGCTCGTCGGGGACGCGGCCGAGCTGGTGACCTACGGGGACGCGGCGGCGCTCGGGGACGCCGTGGCGCGGCTGCTTGCCGACCCCGGCCGGCGCCGCGAGCTCGCCGAGGCCGGACTCGTCCAGGCGGCGGACTGGCCCACCGAGGACGAGACGGTGGCTCAAGTGCTCAGTGTGTACGACGAATTGACGCAGCGTCATGGAGGGTGAGCGTCGTTACGGGACGTGGCGGCGGGCCCTCAGTGCCAGGGAAAGCGCCAGGACCGTCTGCGGGTCGTCCAGGTCCGTGCCGAGCAGCTCCGCGATCCGGGCCAGCCGGTTGTAGAGCGTCTGCCGGTTGAGGTGCAGCTCGCGGGCCGTCTCCGCCTTGCGTCCCGCGTGCGCCAGATAGGTCTCCAGAGTGGGGAGCAGCGGCGGGCGCGAGGCCGCGTCGTGTGCGCGCAGCGGGCCGATGGCGCGCTCCACGAACGCCGCCAGGTCCGGGTGTTCGCGCAGCCGCCACAGCAGCAGGTCGATGTCCAGGCGCCGCGCGTCGTACCAGGGCCGCTCGGACAGGCCCTGCGCGGCCGCGGCGGTCTCGCCCGCGTGGCGCAGCCCCGCCGAGGCCGCCGCCCAGCCGCCCGCCACCCCGACCACCACCACCGGCTGCGCCCCGGCCCGGGCGAGCCCGGCGCGCTCCACCCCGGCCCGCAGCGCCGCCGCCACCCGGTCGGCGACCGCCGTGCGCTCCGACTCCGAGCGCAGCCCGAGCAGCAGCGGAACCCGGCCCTCCACCGGCCGTACGCCGAGCAGGACCGGCACACCCACCGAGGAGAGCTCCTCCAGGACCGCGCGCGCAAGGACCGCCCAGTTGCCGGTGGGGGAGGACGCCGAGAGTTCTGTCGTCAGCCGCATGACCACCGGCAGCAGTGGGCCCTCGCTCGGCTTGAAGCCCAGCACCTTCGCCTGCGCGGGGGCGTCCTCGGCGGTGATGCGGCCCTCGGCGAGGTCGGTCAGGAAGTCGCCGCGCCCGCGCGCCGCCAGCTCCTCGTCCTGGCGCGCCTGCATCAGCACCACCGCGAGGATGCCCGCGGCCCGCTCCGCCGCCATCCGGTGGACCGGCAGCAGCGGCGCGGCGACGGCGAGCAGGACGAGCCGGGCCCGTACCGCGCCGGTGCCGTGGCCGCCGCCGGGCACGTCCACCAGGACCGCGCCCGTCGGCGGCCCCGACTCGCGCGCCTCGCGCTGGCCGCGCAGCCCCTCCCACACCTGGAGCGGGTCGGCACCCGCCTCGCCGGAGCCGGCGGCCGCGTAGAGCAGCTGGCCGTCCGGGGTCTCCAGGAACACCGGGTTGGCCGTGAAGTCGGCCAGGATCGACAGGACCTGCGGCACGCCGCCGCCCGAGAGCAGCGCGCCCGTACACCGC
Organism: Streptomyces sp. NPDC023838; assembly: GCF_040639555.1. NCBI lineage: Bacteria > Bacillati > Actinomycetota > Actinomycetes > Kitasatosporales > Streptomycetaceae > Streptomyces > Streptomyces sp. NPDC023838. The sequence continues at coordinate 431,692 of NZ_JBFAAD010000002.1, read as the reverse complement.
CGGTGCACCTCCTCGGCGCGCTGGAGCAGGGCGTAGTGGCCGTTGACGATCTCGGTGTGGATCTCCTCGGTCACCGTCACGAACGGGACCTCGCGGTGCAGCGCGACCAGTGGCAGCCCGGCCGCCCGCGCTGTGTCCACGATGGTGGCGGGCAGGCGGCTGAAGCGCGGGCCGAGCTCGACGACCAGGGCGGCGATGCCCCGCTCGGCGAGGCGTCGTACGAAGGCGCGCTGTTCGGCGGGGCGGGTGCCCAGGCCCAGGCCGGTGGTCAGCAGCAGCTCGCCGCCCTTGAGCAGCGAGGCGATGTTGGGGACCTCGCCCGCGTGCACCCAGCGCACGGTGCGGCCCAGGCGCTCGGCCCCGGCGACCACCTCGGGGAGCCCGCCGCGCAGCCCGGGCAGTTCGAGAGCGCGCTGCACGGTGATCCCGCCCTGGCTCTCCAATGGGGTTCACCTCGTGTTTTGTCGTACCGAACGGTGATGCGGGTCACGGTACGACACACTTCTCCGTTTCCGTCAGGCCGGGGCGATGTTGTGGTTGAAGCGGAAGACGTTGTCCGGGTCGTAGGCGCGTTTCACCTCGGCGAGCCGCCGCATGTTCTCGGGGCCGAGGCCGGCGATCACCCGGGCGGGGCCCTCGTCGCCGGTGAAGTTGAGGTAGACCGCGCCGGTCGACCAGGGCTGGACCTTGGCCCGGACGTCCTTGACCCACGCCCGGCAGCGCTCGTCGTCGGCCGGGTCCTCCCAGATCCCGAAGGGGTGCACGGCCCAGGACGCGTCGCGGTAGGGCACCGGGTACTCGGTGGGGCCGTCGGCGATGGCGCCCCCCAGCGGGAAGATCACGTGCTGGGTGCCGGTGGGCGTCGGCAGGGACTCGCCCAGGGCGCAGAAGACGTCCACGAGTTCATCGGGCAGGCCGGTCAGATACTCGGCCGACCAGTAGTTCCGCAGCCCGGTCGGGTCGTCCATCATGCACTGCACGTCCGCGTACGGCATGGCGGTGACGATCTCGACCTCGTGCGGCAGGGCGATCAGCGGCTGGGCGACCTTGCGCATGGCCTCCTCGCCGCCCGCGTACGCCACCAGGGCGCCGCACAGCACCTTGCCGACCAGGTGCTCGGGGATGAACGGCTCGGGCGGCGCGGTCAGGAAGATGACGCCGCCGCTCGCCTCGACCGGCCCGTTCTCCATGATCTCGCGATAGGTCCGCGTCACCTCGCGGGCGTGCTCGGGCAGGTACATCAGCATGGCGATGGCGTACTCGGGCAGATCGTGCAGGCGCAAGGTGATCGAGGTGGCGACGCCGAAGTTGCCGCCGCCGCCGTGCAGCGCCCAGAACAGCTCGGGGTTGTCCTCGGCGCTCGCGGTCACCATGCTGCCGTCGGCGGTGACCAGCTCGACGCCGAGCAGGTTGTCGACGGCCAGCCCGAACGTGCGGTCAAGCCAGCCCGATCCGCCGCCGAGGACGAAGCCGCCGACGCCGGTGGTGGAGGCGCGCCCGCCGGTGGTGGCCAGGCCGTGCGGCTGGGTGGCCCGGTCCAGATGGCTCATGAGGGCGCCGCCCTGGACGCGGACGGCGTGGGCGGCCGGGTGCACGGTCACCTCGTGCATCCGGCGCAGGTCGATGACCAGGCCGTTGTCGTTGAGGGCCTGGCCGGAGACGCTGTGGCCGCCGCCGCGTACGGCGATCTTCAGGTCGAGCTCGCGCGCGAAGCGCACGGCGGTGACCACGTCCGCGTCGGACTCGCACTGGGCGATCACGGCGGGGCGCCGGTCGATCATGGCGTTGAAGACCGTCCGGGCCTCGTCGTAGCCCGGATCGTCCGGAACGAACACGTCACCGGCGAGGTCTTCGCGGAGCTCGGCGAGGGCCGTGCCGGCTTTCGAGGGGGTGGTCATGACACAGCCCCCTTCCTGGAGGGGACAGGACAATTCCACTCTAAGCGGACACCCATGTCAGGGCGCGGTGAGCTACCCCCCGTACGCCCCCGAAGCCGTCAGCCGCAGCGCCGTGTCGATCAGCGGAACGTGGCTGAAGGCCTGCGGGAAGTTCCCCACCTGCCGCTGCTCGCGCGGGTCCCACTCCTCGGCGAGCAGCCCCAGGTCGTTGCGGAGCGAGAGCAGCCGCTCGAAGAGCTTGCGGGCCTCGTCGACCCGGCCGATCATCGCCAGGTCGTCCGCCATCCAGAACGAGCAGGCCAGGAACGCGCCCTCGTCACCCTCCAGACCGTCACAGCCCGCCTCCTCGCCCGCCGTCGGGTAGCGCAGGATGAACCCGTCGGGGGTGGACAGCTCGTTCTGGATCGCCTCGATGGTGCCGATGACCCGCTTGTCGTCCGGTGGCAGGAAGCCCATCTGCGGGATCAGCAACAAGGAGGCGTCCAGCTCCTTGGAGCCGTACGACTGCGTGAAGGTGTTGCGCTCCTTGTCGTACCCCTTCTCGCACACATCGCGGTGGATGTCGTCGCGCAGCTCGCGCCACTTCTCCAGCGGCCCGTCCGCGTCGCCCGACTCGATCAGCTTGATGGTGCGGTCCACCGCGACCCAGGCCATCACCTTGGAGTGCACGAAGTGGCGGCGCGGGCCGCGCACCTCCCAGATCCCCTCGTCCGGCTGGTCCCAGTGGTCCTCCAGGTAGCGGATCAGCTTGAGCTGCAGCAGCGAGGCGTAGTCGTTGCGCGCCAGGCCCGTCATGTGCGCCAGGTGCAGGGCCTCGGTGACCTCGCCGTACACGTCCAGCTGGAGCTGGTGGGCGGCGCCGTTGCCGACCCGGACCGGGGCCGAGTCCTCGTACCCCGGCAGCCAGTCCAGCTCGGCCTCGCCCAGCTCCCGCTCGCCCGCGATCCCGTACATGATCTGCAGGTTCTCCGGGTCGCCCGCGACCGCCCGCAGCAGCCACTCCCGCCAGGCGCGGGCCTCCTCGCGGTAGCCGGTGCGCAGCAGCGAGGAGAGGGTGATCGCCGCGTCGCGCAGCCAGGTGTAGCGGTAGTCCCAGTTGCGCGAGCCGCCGATGTCCTCGGGCAGCGAGGTGGTGGGCGCGGCGACGATGCCGCCGGTCGGGGCGTAGGTGAGGGCCTTGAGCGTGATCAGCGAGCGGACCACTGCCTCGCGGTAGGGCCCGTGGTACGTGCAGTGCTCGACCCACTCCCGCCAGAAGTCCTCGGTCGCCTCCAGGGCGGCCTCCGGCTCGGGGAGGGCGGGCTGCTCCTTGTGGGAGGGCTGCCAGCTGATGGTGAAGGCGATCCGCTCACCGGGCGAGACGGTGAAGTCGGAGTACGTGGTGAGGTTCTTGCCGTAGGTGTCCACCGGCGTGTCCAGCCACACCGAGTCCGGCCCCGCCACGGCGACCGTACGGTTGTCGACCTTGTGCACCCAGGGCACGACACGCCCGTAACTGAAACGCATGCGCAGGGCGCTGCGCATCGGCACCCGGCCGCTGACGCCCTCCACGATCCGGATCAGCTGCGGCGCGCCGTCACGCGGCGGCATGAAGTCCGTCACCCGGACCGTGCCGCGCGGGGTGTCCCACTCCGACTCCAGGATGAGCGAGTCGCCCCGGTAGCGGCGCCGGTCCGCGCGGGGCGGCGGCGCGTCGGCCGCATGGGCCGGGCCGATCCGCCAGAAGCCGTGTTCATCGGTGCCGAGCAGTCCGGCGAAGACGGCGTGCGAGTCGAAGCGTGGCAGGCACAGCCAGTCGGTTGTGCCGTCCCGGCAGACCAGTGCTGCGGTCTGCATGTCTCCGATGAGTGCGTAATCCTCGATGCGCCCGGCCACGTGCAATCTCCAGTCGAACGGCCATGTCCGCCCCGCGGGGCGCTTACTGCTACTGCGACTGCGGTCAAGGGATCGCCAACGAGCGCATGTTGTGGGTGACGGTCGGGGTGGTGCCGTGTTAACCAGCGGCTCGGCGGCGAGTGTCCGAGCAGGATACGACGCACGTGGGTGATCCGCCGATGCCTTCCGGCATCGCCGCTGAGCTGTCCGGGTGAGTGGAGCACGCTGGGTTGGCCGGGCGTGTGCGGAGCGTGGCCGGAAGCGGTGCGCCGGACTCGCTGATACCCTGGTAGCCCGTGGCCGGGTGGTGAAAAAACCCCCGAACCGCAGCGACGGCGCCCCCCGGAAACTCGCACGAAACCCGTACGAGATCCACAGAGGGTGACCGGCACGCACTTCAGACAGCGACCACGGGAGCCCCCTCTTGGCCATGCAGCCCACGGCTTCGCGCAACAGCGCAGCCACGACGACCAAGCACATCTTCGTCACCGGGGGTGTCGCCTCCTCCCTCGGCAAGGGTCTGACTGCCTCCAGCCTGGGTGCGCTCCTCAAGGCGCGCGGGCTGCGCGTCACCATGCAGAAGCTCGACCCGTACCTCAACGTCGACCCGGGCACGATGAACCCGTTCCAGCACGGTGAGGTGTTCGTCACCAACGACGGCGCCGAGACCGACCTGGACATCGGTCACTACGAGCGTTTCCTCGACGTCGACCTCGACGGCTCGGCCAACGTCACCACCGGCCAGGTCTACTCGCAGGTGATCGCCAAGGAGCGGCGCGGCGAGTACCTGGGCGACACCGTGCAGGTCATCCCGCACATCACCAACGAGATCAAGCACCGCATCCGCCGCATGGCGACCGACGACGTCGACGTGGTCATCACGGAGGTCGGCGGCACGGTCGGCGACATCGAGTCGCTGCCGTTCCTGGAGACCGTCCGCCAGGTCCGCCACGAGGTCGGCCGCGACAACGTCTTCGTGGTGCACATCTCGCTGCTTCCCTACATCGGCCCCTCCGGCGAGCTGAAGACCAAGCCGACCCAGCACTCGGTCGCCGCCCTGCGCAACATCGGCATCCAGCCCGACGCGATCGTGCTGCGCGCCGACCGCGAGGTGCCGCTGTCCATCAAGCGCAAGATCTCGCTGATGTGCGACGTCGACGAGGCCGCCGTGGTCGCCGCCATCGACGCCAAGTCGATCTACGACATCCCCAAGGTGCTGCACACCGAGGGCCTGGACGCGTACGTCGTCCGCAAGCTGGACCTGCCGTTCCGCGATGTGGACTGGACGCAGTGGGACGACCTGCTCGACCGGGTCCACAACCCGCTCCACGAGGTCACCGTCGCGCTGGTCGGCAAGTACATCGACCTGCCCGACGCCTACCTCTCCATCACCGAGGCCATGCGCGCCGGCGGCTTCGCCAACAAGGCCCGCGTCAAGGTCAAGTGGGTCGCCTCGGACGACTGCAAGACCCCGGCCGGCGCCAAGAAGCAGCTCGGCGACGTGGACGCGATCCTGGTGCCCGGCGGCTTCGGCGACCGCGGCGTCAACGGCAAGATCGGCGCGATCCAGTACGCCCGGGAGAACAAGGTGCCGCTGCTCGGCATCTGCCTGGGCCTGCAGTGCATCGTGATCGAGGCCGCGCGCAACCTGGCCGGCATCCCGGACGCCAACTCCACCGAGTTCGACGCCGCCACCGCCCACCCCGTCATCTCGACGATGGAGGAGCAGCTGGCGTACGTCGAGGGCGCGGGCGACCTGGGCGGCACCATGCGGCTCGGCATGTACCCGGCGAAGCTCGCCGAGGGCTCGATCGTGCGCGAGGTCTACGGCGACCAGCCGTACGTGGAGGAGCGCCACCGCCACCGCTACGAGGTCAACAACTCCTACCGCGCGGAGCTGGAGAAGAAGGCGGGCATCCTCTTCTCGGGCACGTCCCCGGACAACAAGCTCGTCGAGTACGTCGAGTACCCGCGCGAGGTGCACCCCTACCTGGTCGCCACCCAGGCGCACCCGGAGCTGCGCTCCCGCCCGACCCGCCCGCACCCGCTCTTCGCGGGTCTGGTGAAGGCGGCCGTCGAGCGGCAGGAAGCCGCACGGAAGACCGGCGAGAAGTAACCAGGCGATACGGTTGCCGGGGTACGGGTCCTTCGGGACGCGTACCCCGGTTTCTGCTTTGCGGGAGGACATCGATGCAGCTCCAGGACACCCCCGAGGAATGGCGGGTCGTCGCCACCACGACCCCGTTCGAGGGCAACAAGACCAGCGTCCGCACCGACGACGTGGTCATGCCCGACGGTACGGTCGCGCGCCGCGAGTACCAGGTCCACCCGGGCTCGGTGGCCGTCCTCGCCCTCGACGGCGCGGGCCGGGTCCTGGTCCTGCGCCAGTACCGCCACCCGGTGCGCCACAAGCTGTGGGAGATCCCGGCCGGGCTGCTCGACGTGCCCGGCGAGAACCCGCTGCACGCCGCCCAGCGCGAGCTGTACGAGGAGGCGCACGTCAAGGCCGAGGACTGGCGGGTCCTCACCGACGTCTACACCACGCCCGGCGGCTGCGACGAGGCCGTACGGATCTTCCTCGCCCGCGATCTCTCCGAGGCGCAGGGCGAGCGCTTCGAGGTCTCCGAGGAGGAGGCCGACATGGAGCTGGCCCGGGTGCCGCTCGACGAGCTGGTGCGGGGCGCGCTCGCCGGTGAGCTGCACAACACCTGCCTCGTGGTGGGCGCCCTCGCGCTCACGGCCGCGCAGGCGGGCCCCGGCCTGGAGTCGCTGCGCCCGGCCGAGGCCCCCTGGCCGGCCCGCCCGTTCGAGAAGTAGAACGCTCACGGCGGTGAGCCAAGGACGGGTCGGTGCGCGAGGAGCGCGCCGACCCGTTCGGCGTACGCGCCAGTATGTCCGTCCGACGATCCGCTGATCCGATCGGGCGACCCGCCCGCCGCGCTCCACCGGGCCGCCCGGCACGCGTGAACTACGCTCGGAACGCCCGTGCGGAGACCCGCCGGGCTCGGCTCGTGCGCAGCGGACGGAGCGTGGCCCGTGACGGATCAGGCGGTGGACGTGGGCGGCTCTGCCGCGGAGGGCGAGCCGGACGCGCCGCAGGCGACCGGCCGTCAGTTCTTCGGCCGCCAGCGGGAGTTGAAGGAGCTGTGCGAGGACGTGGAGCGGGCGGGGCTCGACACCCTGTCCGGCCGCAAGTCGCCGCGCGCCCGGGTGCTGCTGATCGCCGGACGCCCCGGTTCCGGGCGAACCTCCCTCGCCGAGGAGCTGGCCCGCCGGCTCGCCGACGACTACCCCGACGGGGTACTGCGCGCCCGGCTGCGCGAGCCCGGCGGCACCCCGGTCCCCGCCGAGCGGGTGGCCCGCGACCTGCTCGACGCCCTGGAGGTCCCGGTACCGCCCGGCGGCGGCGAGGACGAGCTGGCCCAGCTGGTGCGCGGGGCGCTGGCCCAGAGGCGGGCGATGCTGCTGCTCGACGACGCGGTCGACGCCGAACAGGTCGACCCGCTGCTGCCGCAGAACGCCGGCTGCCTGGTGGTCGCGACCGCCCGCGGACCACTCACCGGCATCCCGGACGTGCGGCCCTGCACCCTCGGCGGCCTCGACTCCAAGGCGGCCGTCGCCTTCCTGGAGAGCTTCACCGGGGCGGTGCGGATCACGGTGGACCCGCGCACCGCCGAGAACCTGGTGCAGGAGTGCGCGGGATCGCCCGCCGCCGTCGCCCTGGTCGGCGGCTGGCTGGCGGTCCGGCCCCAGGCGGCCGTCTCCGACGCGGCCAAGCGGCTGCACGCGCTGCCCGAAGGGGGCGGGAGCGCCTTCGGCGGCCAACTGCCCGTCGCCGAGCGCCCGTTGGTGCGCGCCTTCCGGCTGGTGTACGAGTCGCTGCCGCAGCCCAACACCCGCCTCCTGCGGCTCCTCTCGCTCGCCCCGGCCGGGATCGCGGACGCCCAGACCGCCTCGGCACTCGCCGGGTGCTCGGTGTCGGCGGCCCAGGAAACGCTGGAGGACTTCGTCGCGTACGGGCTGCTGAGCGTCGTCGGCGACCCGGAGGCGCGGCCCGCCCAGTACGCGGTGCCCGGCTGGCTGGCTCCGCTGTTGCACAGGCTGGCGGAGGCCGCCGACCGGCCGGGCGAGCTCCAGCTGGCCCGGGCCCGGATGCTGGAGCGGACCGTACGGCTGCTCCAGTCCTGCCGGGCGGTCACCGAGCCGGACGGCTCCCCGGCCCGCAAGAAGCTCGCCGGGCTGCCCCGCGCCCTGCGCTTTCCCAATGAGCGCCTCGCCGCCGAGTGGCTGCGCACCCGGCGCCCCGCGCTGCTCGCGTCCGCCCGCCTCGCGGTCGAGGACGGCGAGCTCGACACCCTGGCCCGGCGCCTGGTGGCGGCGCTGGTGCGGGCGCTGGCCGCGCATCTGGGCACCGAGGCGGCCGCGCCCGATCTCTATGGTCTGCACCAGCTGGTTCTCGACGTCGCCGAGCGGCGCGGGCTGCACCGGGAGAAGGCCGCGGCCCTGCTCAATCTGGGCGATCTGGACGCGGAGGCGGGGCGCACCGGTGAGGCGCTGGTGCGCTACCGGGCGGCCCTGGACGCGGGCCGGGAGGCGAACGACCCGTACGCGACGGGCCGCGCGATGGAATCCGTAGGCGGCGCCCACCAGGAGCTGGGCGACTGGACGCGGGCCGCCGACTGGTACGGGCGGGCCCTGGCGCAGCGGCTGGCGCGGGGCGAGCGGGAGGACGAGGCGCGGCTCTACGGACGCATCGGCGCGGTGCTCACCTACGCGGGCCGCTACGGCGAGGCGCTCCGCAGTTGGCGCGCCGCGGTGGCCGGATACAGGCGTCTCGGCGATCTGCCCGGCCAGGCGCGGGCGCTCAGCGAGGCGGCCCGGGTGCAGGAGTACGCCGGGCGGCCCGAGGAGTCGCTGCGCACCTGCCGCGAGGCGGTGGAGTGGGCGAGGCAGGCCGGTGATCTGCGTCTCCAGGCCGCGCTCCAGCTGCGGCTCGCCGACACCCTCGACCGGCTCGGCGACCCGGCGGGAGCCCGCCAGCACCGGGGCGCGGCCGAGAGATTGCTGGAGCCGGACGGAGGAACAGGAGGGGAGGATGCGGCTCCGGCCTACGAAATCCGCAGTGCTTCGGCCAAAGATTAGTTGTTTGTAAGGGTAGACAGCACGAAGACCTTCATTAGACTGGCTCCGCCGCACCTTCTTGCGGTGTCTCCCGGTGCGCCTTGGTGCATCCGGGTATGTATGCATTACACCCCCTTCATCCCCTGAGCCAAGGACCGTGATCGACGTGAAGGTCGGCATCCCCCGCGAGGTCAAGAACAACGAGTTCCGGGTGGCCATCACCCCCGCCGGTGTGCACGAGCTGGTGCGCCACGGCCACCAGGTCGTCATCGAGCAGAACGCCGGTGTCGGCTCGTCGATCACGGACGCCGAGTACGTGTCCGCCGGCGCCGAGATCCTGGGCACCGCCGACGAGGTGTGGGCCGCCGCCGACCTGCTGCTGAAGGTCAAGGAGCCCATCGCCGAGGAGTACCACCGCCTCCGCAAGGACCAGACGCTCTTCACCTACCTGCACCTCGCCGCGTCCCGCGAGTGCACGGACGCCCTCCTGGAGTCCGGCACCACCGCCATCGCGTACGAGACGGTGGAGACCGCGGGCCGCGCGCTGCCGCTGCTCGCCCCGATGTCCGAGGTCGCGGGCCGTCTCGCCCCGCAGGTCGGCGCGTACCACCTGATGCGCTCGGCCGGCGGCCGTGGCGTCCTGCCCGGCGGCGTGCCCGGCACGCACGCGGGCAAGGCCGTCGTCATCGGCGGCGGCGTCTCCGGCTGGAACGCCACCCAGATCGCCGTCGGCATGGGCTTCCACGTGACCCTGCTCGACAAGGACATCAACAAGCTCCGCGAGGCCGACAAGGTCTTCGGCACCAAGGTGCAGACGATCGTCTCCAACGCCTACGAGCTGGAGAAGGCCGTCGTCGAGGCCGACCTCGTCATCGGCGCCGTCCTCATCCCGGGCGCCAAGGCCCCGAAGCTGGTCACCAACGAGCTCGTCGCCAAGATGAAGCCCGGAAGTGTCCTTGTCGACATCGCGATCGACCAGGGCGGCTGCTTCGAGGACTCGCGTCCGACCACCCACGCCGAGCCGACCTTCATGGTCCACGACTCGGTCTTCTACTGCGTCGCCAACATGCCGGGCGCGGTGCCGAACACCTCCACCTACGCGCTCACCAACGCCACGCTGCCCTACATCGTGTCGCTGGCGAACAACGGCTGGGCCGAGGCGCTGCGCCGCGACCCGGCGCTCGCCCTGGGCCTCAACACCCATGACGGGCAGGTCGTTTACGGCCCGGTCGCCGAGGCCCACGGCCTGGAGACCGTCGAGCTGAGCACGCTCCTCGGCTGATCCGAGCGCGCTGTGACGGCGCTGTGACGGCGCTCTGACGCAACGGTTCGTCAATGCGGGCCGTCAACCTCACGCACCCGGCCGGACCTTGTCGCCCAAGGTCCGGCCGGATGTGTATCGCGACACTTCCACCGGAGTGTCGCAGGCTCGCTCAACTCGCCTCGAACGTAACTCTTCAACCGTTTCGCGCACCCCTGAAACTCGCGCTCTGATGCCCGTACGCCCTTGACAGAGCGGGGTTCGGTTGCCGACACATCCGGCCGGGTCCGGCGGATTGTGTTGCTGCGGACCGGTGACACGCCATAGAGTCGCCAATCGTCGGCATGGTGCCACGCTGACCTATCGATAAAGTTTCCTGGTCACTTCCAAGGAGGTAAGACGACTTGTGAATGAGTCGACATTTACTCCCGGAGGTGGTCAACCAGGGATGCCCGCACGGGGCCATGACCCTTCGGGGCCTGCTGAGGCTGTCGGCTCCGTCGCGGTCCGCGCCTTCGCAACCACCCCGCACATGACGACAGCCCCACGGATGATGGACGGCCTACACGTGAACGCCATGGCCGGCAACGAGAGCGGCCGCGAGACCGCCGCTTTCGCCGACTACGACGAGGTGCCCCAGGGGCACTTCTACGACCCCGACGCCGAGTACGAGCCCGACCCCGAGTACGCGGCCACCCTCGCCCCCGACGCCGCACGCCAGCGCCGCGAGCGGATCGGCCCCACCGGACGGCCGCTGCCGTACTTCCCGATCCCGGGTCCGCTGACCGACCACGGTCCCGCGAAGATCATCGCGATGTGCAACCAGAAGGGCGGCGTCGGCAAGACCACGTCGACCATCAACCTGGGTGCCGCGCTCGCGGAGTACGGACGCCGGGTGCTGCTCGTCGACTTCGACCCGCAGGGCGCCCTCTCGGTGGGCCTGGGCGTGAACCCGATGGAGCTCGACCTGACGGTCTACAACCTGCTCATGGAGCGGGGCATGTCGGCCGACGAGGTCCTGCTCAAGACCGCGGTTCCCAACATGGACCTGCTGCCGAGCAACATCGACCTCTCGGCCGCCGAGGTACAGCTGGTGAGCGAGGTCGCCCGGGAGTCCACGCTCCAGCGCGCCCTGAAGCCCCTGATGGCCGACTACGACTACATCGTGATCGACTGTCAGCCCTCGCTCGGCCTGCTCACCGTCAACGCCCTGACGGCGGCTCACAAGGTGATCGTGCCGCTGGAGTGCGAGTTCTTCGCGCTGCGCGGTGTGGCCCTGCTGACCGAGACGATCGAGAAGGTCCAGGAGCGGCTCAACCCCGACCTGGAGCTCGACGGCATCCTCGCCACGATGTACGACTCGCGCACGGTGCACTCGCGTGAGGTGCTGGCGCGGGTGGTCGAGGCCTTCGACGACCACGTCTACCACACGGTGATCGGCCGGACCGTGCGCTTCCCGGAGACCACGGTCGCCGGCGAGCCGATCACGACGTACGCGTCCAACTCCGTCGGCGCCGCCGCCTATCGCCAGCTCGCCAGGGAGGTGCTCGCCCGGTGTCACGCCGAGTGAGTCTGCCCGGGGCCGACGAACTGTTCCGTACGACCGGAGGAATGGCACTCCAGTCCTCCACCCCGAGGCGGACCAACGGCGAGGCGAAGGTGCCCGGACCGGCGGGCGAGAGCGACCCGGTCGCGGAGTCCGCGGGGCGGGCCGAGCACTCGGCGGCCGAGGAGGAGCCGGCGTCGGGCGAGCCCCGCAGCCGGGGCGCCGCGGCGTCCGGCGACGCCGCCAAGGGAGCCGCCCGGCCGGGCGCTCCGGCCGCCTCCGCCCCCAGCACCGCGCAGCAGCGGCGGCGGGCCCGGGCGGCCAACCGGCGGCCCAGCGGACGCGAGCGCCACGACGAGAAGATCACGGTGTACGTCTCCGCGGAGGAGCTGATGGACCTGGAGCACGCGCGCCTGGTCCTGCGCGGGGAGCACGGGCTTGCGGTCGACCGGGGGCGTATCGTGCGGGAGGCCGTCGCGGTCGTCCTCGCCGATCTCGAGTCGCGGGGCGACGCGAGCATTCTCGTACGGCGTCTGCGGGGGCGGTAGCACTAGCCTGCGCCGTGCGGCCCGCGCCGCCGCCCGCGCCTCGTACCGCCCGCTCTGCACCCCCTGGACCGCCTCTTGCCCATCGCCGACGAACCGGATGTTCCCGCTGCGCGGGGGGCTCGGCGTGCGCTCGGGAGGGGGCCGGGGGTTGTTTCCCCCACCCCGCCCCTTCCCGAAAGCCCTCGGCGGGCGGCCGGGGGAGTGGTGGAGGAGGAGGTTCCCCCGGGGGCTGCGCCCCCGGACCCCCCCGCGGGGCCTGCGGCCCCTGCACCCCGCTCCCGGGACTCCGCCCCGGAGCCTCTCGCCGGGTCTGCGGCCCCTGCATCCCGCCTTCGGGGCTCCGCCCCGGACCCCGCTCCTCAAACGCGGGAGGGGCTGGATTCGTCGGCCCGCGCCGCCAAGGGTGATGCGGGTCCCCCCTGCTCGAGCGAACCCGACCCCGCCCCTCCCGCCCCCGGCGACGGGCGCTTCACCGTTCGGCTTGCCAACTTCGAGGGGCCCTTCGACCTCCTGCTCCAGCTCATCTCCAAGCACAAGATGGACGTGACCGAGGTCGCGCTGTCGAAGGTGACCGATGAGTTCATGGCGCACATCCGGGCCATGGGGGCGGACTGGGATCTCGATCAGACCACCGAGTTCCTCGTCGTCGCCGCCACCCTGCTCGACCTCAAGGCGGCCCGGCTGCTGCCCGCCGCCGAGGTCGAGGACGAGGCCGATCTGGCGCTGCTTGAGGCGCGGGACCTGTTGTTCGCGCGGCTGCTGCAGTACCGCGCGTACAAGCAGATCGCGGACATCTTCAGCGAGCGGCTCGACAGCGAGGCCCGCCGTTACCCCCGTACGGTCGGGCTGGAGGCGCACCACGCCGAGCTGCTGCCCGAGGTCGTCATCAGCATCGGGGCCGAGGGGTTCGCCAAGCTGGCCGTGAAGGCGATGCAGCCGCGGGCCAAGCCGCAGGTGTACGTCGATCACATTCACGCCCCGCTCGTCTCGGTGCGGGAGCAGGCCGCCGTCGTCGTGGCGATACTGCGGGAGAGCGGGGACGTCAGTTTCCGGGAGCTGACCGTGGACGCCCCGGACACCCTCACCGTCGTCGCCCGCTTCCTCGCCCTCCTGGAGCTCTACCGCGAGAAGGCCGTCGTCCTCGACCAGGACGAGGCGCTCGGTGAGCTCATGGTGCGCTGGAGCGGCGGCGACGGGGCCCAGCCCGCCGTCACGGACGAGTTCGACCAAGTTGTGGAGGTGGAGAAGGCGTGATCGAAGGACCCCTCGCGGGCACAGGAGGCGAGCTCGCTCTCAAGCCCGCCCTCGAAGCCGTCCTGATGGTCGTGGACGAACCCGCGACCGAGGAGCACCTGGCCAAGGTGCTGGACCGGCCCCGGCGGGCCGTCGCGGACGCCCTGCGCGAGCTGGCGGACGAGTACACCGTCCAGGGCCGTGGATTCGAGCTGCGGCTCGTGGCCGGCGGCTGGCGGTTCTACAGCCGGGCGGAGTACGCCCCGGCCGTCGAAGGCTTCGTCCTGGACGGGCAGCAGGCCCGGCTCACCCAGGCGGCTCTGGAGACCCTGGCGGTCGTCGCGTACCGCCAGCCGGTGAGCCGTTCCCGGGTCTCGGCCGTGCGCGGAGTCAACTGCGACGGGGTCATGCGGACCCTCCTCCAGCGCGGTCTGGTCGACGAGGCGGGCACGGAACCCGAAACAGGTGCGATCCTGTACAGGACGACGAACTACTTTCTGGAGCGGATGGGCCTGCGCGGCCTGGACGAGCTCCCGGAGCTCGCGCCCTTCCTCCCCGAGGCGGACGCGATCGAATCCGAGACTCTGGAAGGGGTTCCGTCGTTCGATCCGGACGCGCTGGACGCCCCGGAAACCCATGCAGACGACAAGACGGAAATTTGATGCGAAGCAGCGGCAGTAACAGCAGCGGAAACAACGGCGGGAGCCGTGGTGGCAACAGCGGCGGCCGCGGCAGCAGCGGCGGTGGCGGCCGGGGCGGCGCCGGTCGCGGCGGCGCCGGCGGCGGCCGGGACGGACAGCGCCAGGGCGGCGGCCCGCGCCAGAGCGGCAGCGGCAAGCAGCGCCCGCTGCGCCCCGAGGAGCGCACCTACGACGTGGGCGGCGACGCCCCCCGCAGCGGACGCGGCTCCTCCGCGCGCGGAGGAGCCAAGGGCGGCCCCAAGTCGCCCCAGGGCGGCACCCCGGTGCGCCGCGGGCCGCACGGCCAGCGCATGGGCCAGGCCCGCCCGCGCGAGCTCGACGCCAAGATCGAGCAGCGCAACCGCGACCGGTACGCGGACAAGCCGGACATCAAGACCCCCAAGACCTTCCCGGGCGCCGAGCAGGAGGGCGAGCGGCTGCAGAAGGTGCTCGCCCGCGCCGGCATGGGCTCGCGCCGCGCCTGCGAGGAGCTGATCGAGCAGGCCCGCGTCGAGGTCAACGGCGAGATCGTCCTTGAGCAGGGCAAGCGCGTCGACCCGGAGCGCGACGAGATCAAGGTGGACGGTCTGACCGTCGCCACCCAGTCGTACCTGTTCTTCGCGCTGAACAAGCCCGCCGGCGTCGTCTCCACCATGGAGGACCCGGACGGCCGCCAGTGCCTCGGCGACTACGTGACCAACCGCGAGACCCGGCTCTTCCACGTCGGCCGGCTGGACACCGAGACCGAGGGCATCATCCTGCTCACCAACCACGGCGAGCTGGCCCACCGTCTGACCCACCCCAAGTACGGCGTGAAGAAGACCTATCTGGCCGCCATCACGGGCCCGCTGCCGCGCGAGATCGGCAAGCGGCTCAAGGAGGGCATCCAGCTGGAGGACGGCTACGCGCGCGCGGACGCCTTCCGGGTAGTCCAGCAGACCGGCAAGAACTACCTGGTGGAGATCGAGCTCCACGAGGGCCGCAAGCACATCGTGCGCCGCATGATGGCGGAGGCCGGCTTCCCGGTCGAGAAGCTCGTCCGGGTCTCCTTCGGCCCGATCGCGCTCGGCGACCAGAAGTCCGGCTGGCTGCGCCGCCTCACCAACACCGAGGTGGGCATGCTGATGCGTGAGGTCGGCCTGTAGCCGCCCGCCCCAGTTCCGGTACCGAGCCCGGCCCCCGACCGACGGGGGCCGGGCTCGGTGCTGTGTGCGGCCTGCCCGGCGTATACGCGGCCTGTCGGCGTAAATGCCGTACGCGCCTGTTGTGCACGCCCCTCTCGCGCCTTTATAGTCATCGTGACTATTAAAAAGCGACGGTGCCGACGGGAGGGGGTGACGGCGATGCAGCGGTACGGACACGGCCTGGTGATCGGCACGTTCTGCCCGCCGCACGCCGGCCACCACCACCTCGTGCGGACCGCCGAGGACCGCTGCGAGGCGCTGACCGTGCTGGTGTGCACGGCGGCCGGGGAACTCGTGGCGGCCCGGACGCGGGCGCGCTGGATGGCCGAGGTCCATCCAGGCGTCCGTGTCGTCCGGTCGGTCCGCTCCGTGCGCACCACCGGGAGGGTGGACGCGGTCTTCACGTCCGAGCGGTACGGGGAGCGGCTCGCCCGGGCCTTCGGCGCCGAGCACGTGTGCGTCGACCCGGAGCGCACGCTCTTCCCGGTCTCCGCCGCCGCCGTGCGCAAGGACCCGGTGGGCTGCTGGGACTTCCTGGAGCAGCCCGTACGGGCCTGGCTCACCCGGCGGGTCGCGGTGCTCGGCGCCGACCCGGCCGCCACCACCCTGGCCCGCTCGCTGGCCGAGCGCTACCAGCGGCGCGGCGGGGTCTGGGCGGGCACCCGGTGGGTGCCCCGGTGTGACGGGCCGCGGGAGGAGCAGATGGCGCGCACGGGGGCGCCGGTGCTCTTCTGCGCGGCCGGGACCGCCCGCGCCGAGCGGCACCTGTGGCTGCTCGCGGGCCCGCAGGACGGCGCTCTGCCCGGCCGCGGCCGCAAGGTCGTGCTGCGGGGCGCGGGCCCCGCCGCGATGCTGGGCGCCGCCGTCGACGCGGTCGACACGTTCCTGGGCGAGAGCTGGGGCCTGGACGGGCCGCCCGGGGGGCGGTGGTGAGCGCGGCGAGCCCGGCCAAGCGGCCGGAGGGCTACGACCCGTACGCCTTCGAGCCGTTCGCGGTCACCGTCGACCTCGCGGTCTGCACGGTCCGCGACGGCGGGCTGCACGTCCTGCTGATCAGGCGCGGCGAGGAGCCGTACAAGGGGGAGTGGGCGCTGCCGGGCGGGTTCGTGCTGCCCCGGGAGAGCGCCGGGCAGGCGGCGCGGCGCGAGCTGGCCGAGGAGACCGGGCTCGCGGACGACGTGGTCGCGGGCCTGCACCTGGAGCAGTTGCGCACCTACAGCGACCCCGACCGCGACCCCCGGATGCGCGTGGTGTCGGTCGCGTACACCGCGCTCGTACCGGACCTGCCGGAGCCGCACGGCGGCGGGGACGCGGCGCACGCGCAGTGGGTGCCGTTCGGCGCGTACGGGAGCCTCGCCTTCGACCACGAGCGGATCGTGGCCGACGCGCGCGACCGGATCGGCGCCAAGCTCGAATACACCTGCCTCGCCACGGCGTTCTGCCCGCCCGAGTTCACGCTCGGCGAGCTCCAGCAGGTCTACGAGACGGTCTGGGGGACCGCCCTGGACCGCCCCAACTTCCGACGCAAGGTCCTCGCCACGCCCGGCTTCGTGGAGCCGGTGGCGGGCGCCGCGCGTCTGACCGGCGGCCGGGGCAAGCCGGCCGCGCTGTACCGGGCGGGCGTGGCGACCGCGCTGCACCCCCCGCTCCTGCGGCCGGAAGGACGACCCACATGACCACTCGAGTGAACAGCCGGGCGAAGCAGGCGGCGACCGGCTCGCTGATCGGACTCGCGCTCGGGGACGCGCTGGGCTTCCCGACGGAGTTCATCGGCGTGCCCGCGATCCTCGCCAAGTGCGGGCCCTGGCGGGAGATGCGGCTGCCCTCGCCCGCGATCGTCACCGACGACACGCAGATGACGCTGGCGGTCGGCCGGGGCATACGGGCCGCCATGGACCGCGGGCTGCTCGACGCGCGCCGTCTGGAGCGGCCGGTGCGCGAGGAGTTCGTCGCCTGGTACCACTCGCCTGAGAACAACCGGGCCCCCGGCCGCACCTGCATGGTCGCCTGCGGCCTGCTGGAGAGCGAACTGCCCTGGCAGCAGGCGAGCCGGCTCGGCTCCAAGGGCTGCGGCGCGAACATGCGGGTGGCCCCGGTGGGCCTGGCGCCCGGCCTGAGCGAGCAGCAGCGGGCGGGCGCGGCCCAGTTCCAGTCGGCCCTCACCCACGGCCACCCGACGGCGCTGGCGGCCAGCGACCTGACGGCCCGGGCGGTCTTCCTGCTGGCCCAGGGCGCGGACCCGGTGGGCCTGGTCGGCCAGCTGCGTTCGTACGCGTACGAGAACCGCACCCGCTACCACGACCGCTGGCTGGGCGACCTGTGGACCTACGCGCACGACGAGACGCCCGCCGCCTTCATGGCCCGCGGCTGGGACGAGTGCCTGGACGCCCTGGACCGCGTCCTCAAGGCCCTGCACAACCCGTCCCCGGAGACGGACCCGTGCCTGGAGACGGGCGACGGCTGGGTCGCCGAGGAGGCCCTGGCCACGGCCCTGGTCTGCTTCCTGCTGTTCCCGGACTCCCCCCTCACGGCCCTGCGCCGGGCGGCCTGCACCAAGGGCGACTCGGACTCCATCGCCTGTCTCACCGGCGCCTTCGCGGGCGCCCACCTGGGAGCGGCCGCCTGGCCCAAGGAGTGGGCGGAGCGGATCGAGTACCGCAGCGAACTGCTGACGCTCGGGGCGCTCTGGGATTCCTGATCCGCAGGGCGGATCCGCTACCGCCCGGGGCCGCCGGACACGACGCGCCGCACGACTTCGCTGTACGGGTGCTGCTGGAGCGCCGACTCGCGGCGGACCCGGAACAGGAAGTCCGCCACCCGGGGCCCGTCCGGCTCCGCCGGGAGCGGGGCGCGGGTGGCGGACTTCTCGGTCTCCTCGGCCAGGCGGGCCATCCAGGCCTCGACCTCGGGCCAGGCGAGCTCGCCGCGCTTGAGGGCCAGGAGGCGGTCGCGGTCGGGGCCCACGTCGATCGTGAGGGTGCCGGTGCGCAGCAGGTCGCGGCAGCTCGTCATCAGGCGCACCAGGTGCATCGCGTGCTTCCAGCGCGGGGCGCCGTGCAGGCGTACGTCCGCGTCCAGCTTCCTGCGCTGGCTCAGGGCGTAGCCGGTGAAGGTGGCGTGGGCGTGGCGGGAGAGGAACGCGCCGCGCAGGTCGAGGAGCTCGCGGCCGGTGTCGTTCAGCTGCTCCACCAGCGGGGAGTGCAGGCACTCCAGGATGTTGGGGTTGGCGCGCAGGGCCAGTTCGCAGAACCGTTCCAGCTCCCAGCTGAACTGCTCCTCGGCGGGGCCCTCCACATGCGTCGGCGGCTTGTCGAAGCCCCAGAAGAGAGGAGTCGGGGCCGCGTAGACACCCCGGAGGTCCGTGTCGCTGGCGGCGGTGGCCAGACCGAAGGCGCGCGAGCCCATCACACAGGAGTAGACGGTGTGGTCGCGGACCAGCTGCTCGGGCGTCATCCGCCGATTGTGGCCGGTCAGGCCAGGCGGATCGAGCCGTTTTCGACCGTGATCCGCTCGGCCGGGAGCGGGCGGGGAGCCGGGCCCGCCGCGACCGAGGCGTCGGCCACGCGGTACTTGCTGCCGTGGCAGGGGCAGTTGATCGTCCCCTCCGAGACGTCCTTGACCGTGCAGCCCTGATGGGTGCAGATCGCCGAGAACGCCTTGAAGCTGCCCGCCTCGGGCTGGGTGACCACGACCTTCCTGGCCGCGAAGACCGTGCCGCCGCCGACCGGGATGTCCGACGTCTTCGCCAGGACGTCGCCCTGCGGGGACGCGGAGGGCTGCCCGGGGGTGTGCGGGGCGAACGCGACCGGGGGAGAGGTCGGGGTGCCGGAGGGCGTGCCGCTCTTCTTGTCGTCGCTGCTGCCGCAGCCGGCCAGCGCGGCCGTGCCCGCGGCCACCGCGAGCACCGCGCGGCGGGAGGTTGGCGTCGTCATGGGCAGCATCTTGGTGCAACCCCGCGGCGAATCCCGTGACGCGCGCGTGCCGTACGCCCTATGGCCCAACCCAGCGCCCGCCCCCGGCCTCCCGGCGCAGCTCCGCCGCCGCCACCACGGCCTCCCGCTCGATCGGCCCGTAGACGTGGGGGAAGGCCTGCCCCTTCCCCTCCCAGCGGACCTCGGCGGAGAGCGCCGCCTCGTCGACGCTCAGCAGCACGAGCGGGGCCGGCGCGTCCCCGTAGCGGGCGTTCGCGACCGCCAGGGCGGACGCGAGGTCGGCCGAGCAGTGGACGAAGCCCTCGGCCGCGAGCGACGCGGGGGCGTACGGGCCGGGCCCGGCCCCCGTCCACTGGGGCCCGGGCACCACATGGAAGATCATCTCCCCGTTCTACCGCACGGTCCCGTCCCCTGGGCCTCCGCGCCCGTACGCGCACGCGGCTGACTAGGCTGAACGGACAAGCCCGTCCGTCCCCCGGCGCAGCCGCCGCACGTCGCAAGGATCACCCCGTGAGGACCGCACTCGTCATCGGTACCGGCCTGATCGGTACGTCCGCCGCGCTGGCCCTCGCCGCACGCGGCGTCGCCGTCCACCTCGTCGACCACGACCCGGGCCAGGCCCGCACCGCGGCCGCGCTCGGCGCCGGGACCGACGAGGCGCCCGAGGGCCGCGTCGACCTGGTGATCGTGGCCGTGCCGCCCGCCCATGTCGCCGCCACCCTGGCGGAGGCGATCCGCTCGGACGCGGCCCGCGCGTACATCGACGTCGCCAGCGTCAAGGGCGGCCCGCGCCGCGAGCTGGAGGCGCTGGGCTGCGACCTCACCTCGTACATCGGTACGCACCCGATGTCCGGCAAGGAGCGCTCGGGCCCGCTCGCCGCCACCGCCGACCTCTTCGAGGGCCGCCCCTGGGTGCTCACCCCGACCCGGGACACCGACACCGAGGTGCTCAACCTCGCCCTGGAGCTGGTCGCGCTCTGCCGCGCCGTGCCCGTGGTGATGGACGCGGACGCCCACGACCGCGCGGTCGCGCTCGTCTCGCACACCCCGCAGCTGGTGTCGTCCATGGTCGCGGCCCGGCTTGAGGAGGCCGACGAGACGGCGGTACGGCTGTGCGGTCAGGGCATCCGGGACGTCACCCGGATCGCCGCCTCCGACCCCCGGATGTGGGTCGAGATCCTCTCCGCCAACCCGGGCCCGGTCGCGGACGTGCTGGCCGGGATCGCCTCCGACCTGGACGAGACCGTACGGGCGCTGCGCTCCCTGGAGTCCTCGGACGAGCAGAAGCGGAGTGGCGGCGCGGCCGGGGTCGAGGACGTGCTGCGGCGCGGCAACGCGGGCCGCGAGCGCGTCCCCGGCAAGCACGGCGCCGCCCCCACGGCGTACGAGGTGGTCGCGGTGCTGATCAGCGACCAGCCCGGCGAGCTGGCCCGGATCTTCGCGGACGCGGGCCGCGCCGGGGTCAACATCGAGGACGTGCGCATCGAGCACGCGACCGGGCAGCAGGCGGGCCTGGTCCAGCTGATGGTCGAGCCCGCCGCGGTCCCGGGCCTGACGGCGTCCCTGCGGGAGCGGGGCTGGGCGATCCGGCAGTGAGCCCGGACCGCGGGCGGTGGCCGGGGATCCGGGCGGGGATCTGGGCGCACGTATGAGCCAGTAACCTTGTGTGGGGGCGGATGCCTGCCCGCCCACCCCGTCCCCGTACCAGGAAGGTGTCCCTCACCGTGGAAAGCGCCGCCCGGACCGCCCCGGCAGCTGTGATCGTCGCCATCGACGGCCCTTCCGGCACCGGCAAGTCCAGCACCTCCAAGGCGGTCGCCGCCAAGCTGGGGCTGAGCTATCTGGACACCGGCGCCCAGTACCGGGCGATCACCTGGTGGATGATCACCAACGAGATCGACACCGACGACCCGGCGGCGATCGCGACCGCGGCCGCCAAGCCGGTCATCGTCTCCGGGACCGACCCGAGCGCGCCGACCATCACCGTGGACGGCCTGGACGCGGCGGGCCCGATCCGTACGCAGGAGGTCACCGCCAAGGTCAGCGCGGTCAGCGCCGTCCCGGAGGTGCGGGCGCTGATCACCCAGCTCCAGCGGGACATAGCGGCCTCCGCCCCGGCCGGGATCGTGGTCGAGGGCCGGGACATCGGCACGACCGTGCTGCCCGACGCCGACCTGAAGGTGTTCCTCACCGCCTCCCCGGAGGCGCGTGCCGCCCGCCGCAGCGGCGAGCTCAAGGGCGTGGACGTCGCCAGCACCCGCGAGGCCCTGCTGAAGCGGGACGCGGCCGACTCCGGCCGCAAGACGTCTCCGCTGGCCAAGGCGGCCGACGCGGTCGAGGTGGACACCACCGAGCTCACCCTCGACCAGGTCATCGAGTGCGTGGTCACGCTCATCGAGGAGAAGCGGGCCGCCAAGTGACGGCTCCCACGGCTCCCACGGAGCGGGGCGCCGAGGTCGGGCGCCGCATCGGCGTCGGCCTGATGTACGGGTTGTTCAAGCCCCGGGTGCTCGGGGCCTGGCGGGTGCCGGCCAGTGGCCCGGCCATCCTCGCCGTCAACCACGCGCACAACATCGACGGGCCGATGCTGATGGGGACCGCGCCGAGACCGGTGCACTTCCTCATCAAGAAGGAGGCCTTCATCGGGCCGCTGGATCCGTTCCTGCGCGGGATCGGGCAGGTGAAGGTGGACCGGTCGACCGTCGACCGGGCCGCGATCGACCAGGCGATCGGGGTGCTGGACGGCGGCGGTGTGCTCGGGATCTTCCCCGAGGGCACCCGGGGCGACGGCGACTTCGCCTCGCTGCGCGCCGGGCTCGCGTACTTCGCCCTGCGGTCGGGGGCGCCGATCGTCCCCGTGGCGGTGCTGGGAAGCACCGAGCGCAGGGGACGGTTGATAAAGGCGCTGCCGCCGCTGCGCAGCCGGGTCGACGTCGTCTTCGGAGACGCCTTCGAGGCCGGGGACGGCAGCGGACGACGGACCCGTACGGCGCTGGACGAGGCGACCGTACGCATCCAGGAGCGGCTCACCCGCCACCTGGAAAACGCCAGGCGCCTCACCGGGCGCTGAGCGAGACTTGAGACTTGAGTAGTGGACCGGACGCCCGGTCCATCGATGACGCAGAACGAGGAACGGACTTCATGAACGACCAGCACGACCACGGAGCACTCGGCGACGCCGAGTACGCGGAGTTCATGGAGCTCGCCGCGGAAGAGGGCTTCGACATCGAGGACGTCGAGGGCGCGATCGAGGAGGCGGGCCACGGCCCGCTCCCCGTCCTCGCCGTCGTCGGCCGCCCGAACGTCGGCAAGTCGACCCTGGTGAACCGCATCATCGGCCGCCGCGAGGCGGTCGTCGAGGACAAGCCGGGCGTCACCCGCGACCGCGTCACCTATGAGGCGGAGTGGGCCGGCCGCCGGTTCAAGGTCGTCGACACCGGCGGCTGGGAGCAGGACGTGCTCGGCATCGACGCGTCCGTCGCCGCCCAGGCGGAGTACGCGATCGAGGCCGCCGACGCGTGTGTCTTCGTCGTGGACGCCAAGGTCGGCGCCACCGACACCGACGAGGCCGTCGTCAAGCTGCTGCGCCGGGCCGGCAAGCCCGTCGTGCTGTGCGCCAACAAGGTGGACGGCCAGTCGGGCGAGGCGGACGCCGCCGCGCTGTGGTCCCTCGGCCTCGGCATGCCGCACCCCGTCTCCTCGCTGCACGGCCGTGGCACCGGCGACATGCTGGACGCCGTCCTGGAGGCACTGCCCGAGGCGCCCGCGCAGACCTTCGGCGGCGCCGCCCCCGGCGGCCCCCGCCGCATCGCGCTCATCGGCCGCCCGAACGTCGGCAAGTCCTCGCTCCTGAACAAGGTGGCGAAGGAGGACCGCGTCGTCGTCAACGAGCTGGCCGGCACCACCCGCGACCCGGTCGACGAGCTGATCGAGCTCGGCGGGGTGACCTGGAAGTTCATCGACACCGCGGGCATCCGCAAGCGGGTCCACCTCCAGCAGGGCGCCGACTACTACGCCTCGCTGCGCACGGCTGCCGCCGTCGAGAAGGCGGAGGTCGCGGTCATCCTGATCGACGCGACCGAGAACATCAGCGTCCAGGACCAGCGCATCATCACCATGGCCGTCGAGTCGGGCCGCGCCATCGTCATCGCGTACAACAAGTGGGACGACCTCGACGAGGAGCGCCGCTACTACCTGGAGCGCGAGATCGAGACCGAGATGCAGCAGGTGGCCTGGGCCCCGCGCGTCAACGTCTCCGCGCTGACCGGCCGCCACATGGAGAAGCTGGTCCCGGCCATCGAGACCGCTCTGGCGGGCTGGGAGACGCGCGTCCCGACCGGCAGGCTCAACGCCTTCCTCGGCGAGATCGTCGCCGCCCACCCGCACCCGGTCCGCGGCGGCAAGCAGCCGCGCATCCTGTTCGGTACGCAGGCGGGGACCAAGCCGCCGCGGTTCGTGCTCTTCGCCTCCGGCTTCCTGGAGCACGGCTACCGGCGCTTCGTCGAGCGCCGGCTGCGCGAGGAGTTCGGCTTCGAGGGCACCCCGATCCACATCTCGGTGCGGGTGCGCGAGAAGCGCGGCAGCAACAGGAAGAAGTAACCCCTGCTTCGGGGCCGGGCCGGACGGGCCCTACGGCCTCACAGCCCCCGGCGGGGGCCGGGCGGCAGTGCTGCCGGGAGCTGGTGGAGCCCGGTGTGCTGCCGCCCTGTCATGGGCCCGGTGGTCCCGGCCGTCCCACCGCTGGCCGCCCCGCTCAGCTGCCAGGGCGCGCCGCTGTGCGCGGGGCACGGGTGGAAGCTCGGGACGGTCTGGGGGTGCGGCGCCTGCGAGTGCGCCGGCTGATGGTGCTGGTGGGAGCCGCGGAAGCTGTGCGACCCGGTGTGCCCGAGGGCCGCGAAGCCCCGGAAGTCGAGGTCGTCCTCGCCGCTCCGGTCGCCCGGCAGGGCCCGGAAGGACCGTCGGTACTCCGAGTACAGCGCGTCGTAGATCGGGGTGGCCGAGTGGCCTACCGAGAGGTCCTGCGCGGGGCGCATGGACGGGATCTGTGACTGGTACGGCTGGCGGGAGGGCTCGTATGCGTGCACGTAGGTGCCAACGACCCCGAGGGCTCGCGGATGCGGGCTGACGGCGGATATCGCGCGTCACCGGATGCACGGGGCCCTGTGGGCGTACGCGGGGAGCTCGCCCGGGGGTGACACCGGCGGCCGCCCTCATGGCATGGCGGGCGGGCCGGGCAATGGCGGCGGGGGCCCGGCCGGTGCGCGGTCCGGGCCCCCGTTGGGGAGGGGCGGCTGGAGCGGGGCGTCAGCTCACGTGCCTGCCAGGGGCATCGCCGCCGACACCAGCGTGCCGTCCGAGGCCGCCTTCTCCAGGGCGTCGCGCAGCAGGTCCTCGCGGGGCTGCTGGCCGATGGAGCCGACCGGGGCCGCGAAGACCAGGACGCGCTGGGTGCGGTTGGCGGCCGCGCGCCAGCCCTCGGTCACCTGGAGCGGCTGGTGGGCCTGCCACCAGGAGACCGGGCTGCCGCCGCCGCCCGTGCCGGGCTGCAGGATCGCGTGCAGCTGGCCCATGGCGAGCAGCACCGACCAGCCGGAGAGCACCGAGGGCATCCGGCCCACGTCGGTGACCGGCACGAACCCCTGCTCGATCAGGAGCGGCAGGAACTCGTCCGTGGTGCCGCCCGAGCCGGGGCGGGCGATCGGGGCCGTCGGCTCCACGACGAGCGCCGGGTGCAGCGCGCCCTCGATCAGGATCAGGCCGCTGGTGATGCCCAGCACGGCCTGCTGGGGCGCGGCGCCCCCGAACTCGTCGCCGGTGATGGACCGGACGGCCCCCTGCAACTGCTCCTCGGAGACCTGGACGACCTGGGAGGGGATGCAGGAGGCGTGGGCGAAGGCGAGGACCGCGGTCTCCTCGCCGACGAAGAGCACGGTGCTGGTGGCTTCGTGCTCGGAGTCGCCAGGGGTGCGGCAGGAGGTGCAGTCGTAGCTGCCCGGGGCGTTCTCGCCGGCGAGCAGCCGGTCGGCTTCTTCGTCGCCGATCTCGGCGCGGACGTCCTCGCTGACGTCGAGCATGCGCGGCACGGGTGGCTCCTACTGGATGCGTGTGCCGGGTGGTTCCCGGCTCCTGGAAGGACAACGGCGGATCTGTGGCAGGGGTCACGCCCCAGGACGAACGGAATCGAACCACCGGGCGCGGAGGGTGAGTGCGCCCCCGGAACCCCTTACTCCATGTCAACGCGTGGCGGCTGCACGGAAGTTGACCCGGTGAGGTGAGTCACAGGGCGGGTGGACGGCAGGTCGACAAATCCTGAAATCCATCAATCAAGTGGGTGTCCGGAAATCATCGTTACCGCCGGTAATAGTCAACTGGCCTGGAATGACAAGGCATTGGTTGATACCAGGGTGATCCGGTCCCTACATTCCACGCCGAGTGCACCGAGCACCGCCCGGGCAGCCCGCCCCGTACGGCCGCACGACAGCTACGACTCGTACGACCGCACCACAGGCAAGCGCACGACCCCGGCGGGCGGGGCGGCACGGAACGGGACGCCGGACGCGTCATCCGATCCGTACCGCCTGGGAGACCCGGGTCCTTCGGAAGAGGGACTTCATGTCTGTTGGTACCAGTCGTTCCAGCTCCAAGCGCGGGCGCGGCACGTTGGCGGCGATCGGCGCCGCCGTGGTGGCGGCGCCGCTGGCCCTGCTCGCCGTCTCCGCCGGCCCGGCGGGCGCGGCGGACGGTGCGGTGTGGGACCGCATCGCGCAGTGCGAGAGCGGAGGAAACTGGCACATCAACACCGGCAACGGCTACTACGGCGGACTCCAGTTCTCCGCCGGCTCCTGGCGGGCACACGGCGGCAAGGCGTACGCGTCCACCGCCGACAAGGCCAGCCGGGCGCAGCAGATCGCCGTCGCCACCCGGCTCCAACGGGCGCAGGGCTGGGGCGCGTGGCCCGTCTGCGCCGCCCGGGCGGGGGCGTACGGGGAGGCGCCGTCGGCACCGAAGCCGTCGGCGCCGAAGAAATCAGCACCGAAGACATCAGCACCGAAGAAGTCGGCCCCCAAGGCGTGGGCGCCGAAGAAGCCGGCGGCCAAGCCTTTCCACCAGCCCGCCGCCCAGGCGCGTGACGCCGTACCGGTCAAGGCCGAAACCCGCCAGGCGGGGACCGGCGGGGCCGGGCGCGGTGGCGAGTACACCGTCCGCGCGGGCGACACGCTCAGTGCCGTCGCCGAGGCCCACGGGACCGACTGGCAGTCGCTGTACGCGGCCAACAAGGCGGTCATCGGCGGCGATCCGGACCTGATCCTGCCCGGCCAGCGGCTCGCCCTGTAGCCGCATCCGCACCGCACCACCACCACCGCCCCGCCCGGTCCCGCGACCGGGTGGGGCGCGCGCGTCCGTTCACTCCGGGCCCAGGCCGTCGAACTCCGCGCTCTCGCCGCTGAAGACCACGTTCCCGCGCCGCAGCCGGTGCACGATCGCCGGGCGGCCGGGCGGCAGCCGCTGCTCCGCGACCACCACCGCCCGCTCGCGCGCGAGCTGGGCCAGCAGGTCGTAGGTGCGCTCGGCCGCCTCGGGGGCCATGCCCTGGGCCGGCTCGTCGAGCAGGACGAGCCGGGCGCCGCCGACCAGCGCGCGCGACACCGCGAGCATCCGCTGCTCGCCGCCCGACAGGGTGCCGGCCCGTCGGGCCAACAGCGGGCGCAGCGCCGGATAGCCGTCGAGCGCGGCCGTGAAGTCCCCGCCCGGTGCGGCGAGCCGGAGGTTCTCGGCGACGGTCAGCCCGGCGTGCACCGCCCGTACGTCCGGCACGAGGCACAGGCCGCGCCGCGCGCGGTGGTGCACCGGAAGCCGGGTGACGTCCTCACCGCGCCACACCACCCGCCCGGCCGTCAGCGCCACCGTCCCCGACAGCGCGCGCAGCACGGTCGTGCGGCCGGAGCCGTTGCGGCCGAGCAGGACGGTCAGGGCGCGGGCGGGCACGGCCAGGTCGACGCCGTGCAGCGCCTCCAGCGGGCCGTACCGCACCCGCGCGGCTCGCAGCTCGATCTCCACGCTCATCGCACGGGCCCCTGGTCGACGAGCAGCCCGGCCCGCATCACATGGACCGTGTCCGCGATGTCCGCGACCAGGTCGAGATCGTGCTCGACGACGAGTACGGCCATGCCGTCGGCGGCCAGCGCCCGCAGCACGCGGGCCAGTTCACCGGCCTCGATGGTGTCGAGTCCGGCGGCCGGCTCGTCGAGGAGGAGCGTGTGCGGGCGGCCCGCCAGCGCCCGGCCGAGCTCGACGCGGCGCAGCGTGCCGGTGGGCAGCCCGGCGGCGGGCAGCCGCCGCACCCCGCCCGCCAGGCCCATCAGCCGCAGCGCCTGCTCCACCGCCGCCGGGTCGCGCACCCGGCCCTGCTCGGCCCCGATCCGTACGTTCTCCTCCACCGTCAGCGAAGGGAACACCGCGATCCGCTGGAAGGTCCGCGCGATGCCGAGCCGGGTACGGGCGTGGGCCGGGCGGCGGGTGATGTCGGCCCCGCCGAACGCGACCCGCCCGGCGTCCGGACGCAGGGTGCCGCACAGGCAGTGGAACAGCGTGGTCTTCCCGGCGCCGTTGCCGCCGATCAGCGCGGTGACCCGGCCCGGCGGCACGGTCAGGTCGACGCCCGCGAGGACGGTGTACGAGCCGTACGACATCCGCACCCCGTGCGCGGCGAGTTCGGGGGCGGGCGCCGGGGCGGCGGGGAGTGCGTGCGGGAGCGCGAGCGCCTTCCGTGCCGGGGCCGGTGGCGCCTTCGGCGGGCTGCGCCGGCCGGAGAGCAGCTCGTGCGCCCGCGGGAAGCGGCCGATGAGCAGGGCGAGCAGACCGACCGCGGCGGCCGCCACCCCGCCCCGGGTGCCCGCGTCCAGACCGACCAGCAGGGCGGCCGCGGCCGGGGCGCCGAGCAGGTTGTCGGCGCCGAGCACCACCACCGCCGCGAACCAGAGCAGACCGCGCACCGGGTCGTACGCGCCCGGGTCGAAGGTGCGCAGCCCCATCGAGAGCAGCCCGCCGCCGAGTGCGGCGAGGGCGGCGCCGGTGACGAACGCGAGGAGTTTGAGCGCGGGGACGGGCACGCCCGCCGCCCGCGCGCCCTCCTCGTGGTCGCGCATCGCCGCGAGAGCGCGCCCGGTGCGGCCCCGGCGCAGGGCGGCCACGGCCAGCAACGCGCAGGCGAGCAGGGCGAGTTCGACGGTGTAGTACGCGCGGTCGTCGCCCAGGCCCGCCGGGCGGGTCAGGGTGAGGCCCGAGGTCGCGTACGGCTGGGCGAAGACGAAGCGGCTGGTGGCCACGGCCACCGCGAGCGTGGCCAGGGCGAGGGCCAGGCCGTGGCGGCGGATCGCGGGTCGGCCGGTGAGCAGCCCGAGGGGGGCGACCAGGAGCACCGCGAGGAGCAGCGCGACCAGCTCCGGCACCGACCGCGAGAGCCACCCGGTGAACAGGGCGCCCAGACCCGCGTACGCCGTCTGGCCGAGCGAGATCTGGCCGCCCCGGCCGCTCACCACGACCAGCGAGAGCAGCACGATCGCCAGGGCCGGGACCTGCACGGAGGTGTGCAGATCGGAGCCCGCGAAGCCGAGCGGCAGCAGGAACAGGACGCCCGCCACCAGCCAGGCGGCGGGCGACATCCGCACGGCGGCGACCGTCGTGCGCGACAGCGCGTCCCGCGTCCCGACCCCCGGCAGCACCAGCGCGGCGACCAGCAGCGCCACCACGAACAGGTTCGCCCCCACGGCCTGGACCAGCGGTTCGGCGCGCCCGGACGGATGGAGCCGGGTCAACTGCGCCTGCGCCACCCCGATCAGCAGCGCGGCGCAGACCGCGATCACCACACTGCGCATCCTGGCGATCACCGCGACCGCGATCACCTCGACGACGAGCAGGGGCAGCCCGTACGGGTCGAGGCGTACGTAAGGCGCCAGCAGCACGCCGGTGAGACCGGCGGTGAAGGCGCCGAACGCCCAGCCGACCGAGGCCACCCGGTCGGTGTCGATGCCGCCGAGCGCGGCCAGTTCGCGGTTGTCGACGACCGCCCGCACCTCGCCACCGAACCGCGTCCACCGGGTCACCGCGCCCACCAGGGCGGCGAGGGCCGCCACCACGGCCAGCTGGCCCCAGGGCTCGCCGGTCACCAGGGCCGGGGCGTCGGCCCGCGCACCCGGGCCCCAGATCAGTGCGGCGCCCCCGACGAGCAGCACGAACACGCCGATCGAGGCGACCAGCGTGCGGGCCGGGTCGTTGCCCTGGAGGGACAGCGGGCGGAAGAACAGGACGTCCAGCAGCACGCCCAGGCCCGGGGCCACCACGAGCAGGGTGACGGCGGCGGCCGCGGCGAGCGGCCAGTGCCACTCGACCACCAGCTGGCGCAGTACGTAGGCGCAGACCATCGCGATCGCGCCGTGCGCCAGATTGAGCACGCCGGTGGCCCGGTAGGTGACGACGAGGCCCATGCCGGTGAGGGCCGCGGCGCTGCCGACCGTGAGTCCCGCGAGGGTCAGGTCGTACGTCAGGCCCGTCACGGTCAGGGCTCGCACACGGGGCAGGGCTCCAGCGGCGCCCCGCCCGCCGGGCGCGCGTCGGGCCGCCCGGCCACCAGCGGGCAGTCGGGGCGGTGGGCGAGGGTGCCGCCGGGGACGCGGAGCAAGGGGCCGTCGGAGGAGGGAGGTCCGGGCTCGTCGGCGGGCGGGGTCTCCTGCCCGGTCCCGTTCACCCGAACAGCTGCTTCCGCATCGGCCGTCCGCGCCAGCAGCACCGCCCCCGCCACGATCAGGGCCGCGCCCGGGACCGTACAGGAGGCGAGGTAGGGGATCTGGCGGGCGGCGAAGCGCTCGCCGGAGACGCCGTACCAGCCCGCGACGCAGAGGACCGCGCCGCAGGCGGCGGCAGCCAGGCCCGCCCACAGCAGCCGGGAAGTCCGCATCAGGTGCCCATGTCCGGTGTCCGCCCGTCTGGTGGTCGAAGGCGATTCCTTGCACTATGCCCTGAAGCGGCAGACGCTGGAAGCATCCAGTCTTGGTGGTGAGCCAGATGAGTCCCGGCACACGTGTTCGGCCCGCGGCCTGGGCGGCCGCGGCGGTGCTCGTGCTGTGTCCGGCCGCCGCGGCGTGCTCGGACAGCGGCGGCGGCGCCGGGAAGTCGCCCTCTCCCACCGCGACCGCGCCCGCCAACTCCCCGGCCCCGGACCGGCCGGCCGACCCGGCGGCCGCGAAGGCCCAGATCACGAAGAACTGGACGACGTTCTTCGACCCCCGGGCGTCCACCGACGCCAAGGTGAAGGTGCTGGAGAACGGCGAGGCGCTGCGGCCGCTGCTCGCCGCGTTCGGCGACGACAAGAACGCGGCGCAGTCCTCCGCGCAGGTCACCGCCGTCGACTTCACCTCGCCCACCGAGGCGGCCGTGACGTACGACCTGCTGGTCGGCGGCAGTCCGGCGCTCCCCGGCGCCAAGGGCACCGCCGTGTACCAGGACCAGACATGGAAGGTCTCCGTCCGGACGCTGTGCGCCCTCGTCCGCCTGAGCGGCAATGCGGCCGCGCCGGGCTGCTGAAGGCCTGCTGCTGACGGCGCTGCTCGTGCTGGGCGCCGGCTGCGGCAGCCGGCTGCCCGAGCGGGACTTCGAGGACCGGCCGACCGCGCCGGCGGCCGAGCCGCTCCGGATCGGCATCATCGCGAGCGAGACCAGCCCGGTCGGCGGCGCCGCGTTCACCGGGCCGCGCGACGGCGCCCGCGCCTACTTCGACGCCCTCAACGCCCAAGGCGGGCTCGGCGGCCGCAAGGTGGAGGTGCTCACCTGCGACGACGGGGGCAGCGGGGTCGGCAACACCGAGTGCGTGCACCGGCTGGTGACCGAGCGGAAGGTGTTCGCGCTGGTCGCCACCACCGCGCTCGACTACGCGGGCGCCCCCGAGGTCTCCGCCGCGGGCGTCCCCGACATCGGTGGCCAGTCCATCGGCGCGGCCTACGACACCTATCCGCACCTGTACGGGATCTACGGCAGCGAGGCCCCGCGCGACGGCACGCCCGGCTGGGGCGGCAGCCTCTACGGCGGCACCGAGGTCTACCGCTACTTCAAGCGCGAGCAGGGCGCCCGCACGGCCGCCGTCGTCTCCTACAACCAGGCCGCGTCCGCCGCGTACGCCCGTCTGGTGACCGCCGGGCTGAAGGCCGAGGGGTACGACGTGGTCGGCGAGCAGGTCGACTTCGTGCTGCCGAACTTCCGCGCGGTCGCCGCCGATCTGAAGGCCCGGGGCGCCGATCTCGTCTTCGACGCGCTGGACACGCACGGCAATGTGCAGCTGTGCGAGGCGATGGACGCGCTCGGGGTGAAGGTCACCGCCAAGGTCACCCAGGTGCAGAACTGGAACGCGGCGGTGCCCGACGACTACCGGGACGCCCCGGGCTGCCGCAACGCCCTGTGGGTGACCGGCTCTTCGCGCAACTACGAGGAGAAGGACCAGCCGGAGGTACGGGCGTTCCGGGCGGCGGTGAAGAGCGCGCCGCTCTCGCAGTGGCAGCTGGAGGGGTGGGCGGCGGCGATGTGGTTCACCGACGCCGCCCGGTCCTGCCCGGCGGCCGCACTCACGCGCGCGTGCGTGGAGAAGTTCATGAACCGGCCCGAGCCGTACACCGCGCACGGGCTGCTGCTCCCGGTGTCGTACGAGCACCTGGCCCGGCCGCCGAAGGAGCGCCGCAGCTGTCTGTCGGTGGCCCGCTGGCGGGACGGCGAGGGGTGGGTGACCCAGGGCGAGATGACCGCCAACTGCTTCACCGTGCCGCAGCTGGCCTACCGGCCCTGAGGGTCCTCACTCCTTCTCCAGGACCGGTGCCGTCTCCTTCTGCCGGCCCCGCGCCAGGTCGTCGCGGAACGGCGCGAACTCGGGGTGGTGCAGGTCGAAGGCGGGCGACTCGGTGCGGATCCGGGGGATCGTGGTGAAGTTGTGGCGCGGCGGCGGGCAGGAGGTCGCCCATTCGAGGGAGCGCCCGAAGCCCCAGGGGTCGTCGACCTCCACCTTCGTCCCGTACTTCGCCGTCTTCCAGACGTTGTAGAGGAACGGGAGCGTCGACATGCCGAGCAGGAAGGCGCCGATGGAGGACACCGTGTTGAGGGCGGTGAAGCCGTCGGCGGCCAGGTAGTCCGCGTACCGGCGCGGCATGCCCTCGGCGCCCAGCCAGTGCTGGACCAGGAACGTGGTGTGGAAGCCGACGAAGAGCGTCCAGAAGTGGATCTTCCCCAGCCGTTCGTCGAGCATCTTTCCGGTGAACTTCGGCCACCAGAAGTAGAAGCCCCCGAAGGTGGCGAAGACGACCGTGCCGAAGACGACGTAGTGGAAGTGGGCGACCACGAAGTACGAGTCGGTGACGTGGAAGTCGAGGGGCGGCGAGGCGAGGATGACGCCGGTGAGGCCGCCGAACAGGAAGCTGATGAGGAAGCCCACGGCCCAGAGCATCGGCGTCTCGAAGCTGAGCGAGCCGCGCAGCATCGTGCCCGACCAGTTGAAGAACTTCACCCCGGTCGGCACCGCGATCAGGAACGACATGAAGGAGAAGAACGGCAGCAGCACCGCGCCGGTGGCGAACATGTGGTGCGCCCACACCACGATCGACAGGCCGGTGATGGCCATGGTGGCGCCGACCAGTGTGAGGTAGCCGAAGATCGGCTTGCGCGCGAAGACCGGGATGATCTCCGTGATGATGCCGAAGAACGGCAGCGCGATGATGTAGACCTCGGGATGGCCGAAGAACCAGAAGAGGTGCTGCCACAGCAGCGCGCCTCCCCACTGCGGCTCGAAGACCACCGATCCGAACCTGCGGTCCGCCTCCAGGACGAGCAGCGCCGCCGCGAGCACCGGGAACGCGAGCAGCACCAGGATCGAGGTGAATAGCACGTTCCAGGTGAAGACCGGCATCCGGAACATCGTCATCCCGGGCGCGCGCATCCCGATGATGGTGGTCAGGAAGTTCACCGCGCCCAGGATCGTCCCGAACCCGGAGAGCGCCAGCCCCATGATCCACAGGTCGGCGCCGACACCGGGGGAGCGGGTCATCGAGTTGAGCGGCGCGTAGGCGAACCAGCCGAAGGCCGCGGGGCCCCCGGGCACCAGCAGTGAGCCGAGGACGATGAGCCCGCCGAAGAGGAACAGCCAGTACGCCAGCATGTTGAGCCGGGGGAACGCCACGTCGGGGGCGCCGATCTGGAGCGGCATGATCTCGTTGGCGAAGCCCGCGAAGGTGGGGGTGGCGAAGAGCAGCAGCATGATCGTGCCGTGCAGGGTGAACATCTGGTTGAACGTGTTGTTCGACATGATCTGGAGCCCGGGGCGGGCCAGCTCGGCCCGCATGAACATGGCCATCAGCCCGGCGATCAGGAAGAAGGCGAACGACGTGATCAGGTAGAGGTGCCCGATCTTCTTGTGGTCCGTGGTGGTCAGCCAGTCCACGATCACCCGGCCCGACTGCCGGGCCTCCGCCGGTCCCGCTTCCGCGGTCGCCGTCTCCGTACCCATCGCCGCCCCCCACTCAGGTGTGTCAGGCATCAGGCCGGTAGCCATGATGCTCGCGCTGGTACCCGGTCCGACAGGGTGCGTACACGACCGGGATAGGCGCATACGAGCCAACGCGCCGGACGCAGCCGACGGCGAAGGGGATCCGCCGTCGGTGCGGATCGTGTAAGGATGCCGTGAATTCCCCATGGTCCGTCAATTTCCCACGCGGGGGGCCTGGGGAGAAATTCGGGCGGCGGTTTCGGGGGCGCTCTCCGGGAAATTCGGTAATGGGGCCGAACGGCCCGCCGGAGGCTGGGCGATTTCCGGGCGGGCTGACCGGAACTCCCCGTACGAGTGACCACGTTCGAGGTAAACCCCGCTCATGATCCTGTGACACAAGTGTGACAGGCGGGGGACGTGGTGCGGACAGCGGCAGGGCAGGGGCCCGGCTTCCGTCACCGCCCCGGGGCGCCTACGGTGGCTGACATGGCACCCATACCAGCACCCTCCGCACAGCCCGACGACTCTCCCGAGGCCTATGTGGGCCTGGCCGGTGAGGCCGCCGAGCGGCTGGCACGCGCGCGTGGCTGGACCACGGTCAGATCGCTCGCTCCCGGCTCGATCATCACGATGGAGTACCTGGAAGGGCGGCTGAACTTCGAGGTGGCCGACGGCAAGGTGATCCGCTGCTGGCGCGGCTGAGCCGCTCTCCCGTACGACCGTACGACGCCTGGCGATCTCCTACGGAACGACGAAGGCCCCGGAAGCTCCAGTGGAGCCTGCCGGGGCCTTCGTGCCGCGGGGGTGGTTGTGCGTACCGTTCCCCGCTGCTTCGCGGGCGTCAGCCGCCGAGGGGGCGGGCGGGTGCCGGGCGCGGGGCGCGCTCGGGGTGCTGCGGGCGCCTGCTGGCCGCCGGGGGCACCGGGGGGCGCTCGGGGCGCGGACCGGCGTGCGGCGGCCGGGCGGGGCCGCGGGTCGGGCCGGTGCGCCCGCCACTGGCCGCGCCCACCGGCTCGCGCACGGGCGCGTCGTTCTCGCTCGCGGTGCGCTGGGCGAAGACGCCGGGCAGCGCGCCGGCCGGAACGGGCAGTGCCGGAGCGGCAGTTCCGCGTGCGCGCCACTTGGCCCGCAGTGCGAAGACGAGGGCCTCGGCGCGGGCGATCAGCGGCTCGCACCAGGGCAGGGCCAGCAGGATGAGCAGCCCGGCCGCCCAGCCGAGGAGCACGTCGCTCACCCAGTGCGTACCGAGGTAGACGGTGGTGGCGCCGACGCCCAGGGCGACCACCGCGGAGATCACCGACAGCCAGCGCCGGGCCCGCGGGGTGGTGGCCAGATAGGCGAGGATGCCCCAGGTCACGACCGCGTTGGCGGTGTGGCCGGAGGGGAATATGTCGCCGCCCGCGAACAGTTCGGCCGAGCCGATCTGCGTCGCGTAGTGCGGGCCGAGACGGCCGAGGCCGAGCTTGACCGCGCCGACCGTGATGTTCAGGAGCAGCAGCGAGGCGCCGAGCGCGAGCAGCGGGCGCAGGGTGTGCTGCCGCCAGGAGCGCCAGCCCAGCCAGGCCGCGACCATCACCGCCGTGGGGCCGCGCTGGCCCAGGACCACGAAGTAGTCGAGGAAGGCGTGCAGCTGCGGCCACTGCTCGTACGGCCGGAACAGCATGACCTTCCAGTCCAGCTCGACGAGCCAGGACGAGGCGAGCACGGCGACGACGATGGCGACGTAGAACGCCATCGTCGCGCTGAAGAGGATCACGCGGTGACGGCTCATCCGCGGGATCGCTATCTTCGGCGGCTCGGGCTCCCGGTCCAGACGGGCGAAGATTCGGTCGGTACGCACCCAATCGACGTTACAGCGAGTGAGTGACGGCCCAGGCCGATCCGGCGCGTTTGTGATGACGATGTGATGTGGAGTATGTCTCACGTCACGGTTTATTCCCGGGCCTGCGGAATGTGTGGATGACCGTGGAATCTATTCCGTCGCGGACCGGCCGGGAACGCACTTTGAATCCGCTGAACGGTTTTTCCGGGAAGCGGGGCGGAATTCATCGTTCAGTCATCGGGCCTGGCACCGGGTGCCAAGATTCACCGACACGGGGTGCCAAGATCATTAATCCCCCGGGGTGACGGCTCGGCACTCAGTTCGATGTGGCGTACGCCACAGGGTGCGCCCAAGGGGGTGAGAGGTGTACCACGTGCCGATGGCCGGAACTCGCGTACGCTGACGAATCACTCGCTCGTCGATGCCGGGCCCACAAGACCGCACAGGTCCAGGGTCCGCCGAGAGCGGGGACGACGCGTCACCGCGAGGCCGGTGCGTCCCGGGACCCCGGCAGGGGCCGCCGTACAGGAGGTACACACATGGCAGGAACGATGACGGATGCCGCACGCCCGCGTGCCACCGCCGGCGGTGCCAACCGCTGGGTCGTCCTCGTCGTCCTCTGTGTGAGTCTGCTGCTCGTCGCGCTCGACGCGACCGTCCTGCACGTCGCCGTCCCCTCGGTCACCGAGGACCTGCGCCCCAGCGCGACCGCGCTGCTGTGGATCGTGGACGCCTACCCGCTGGTCTGCGCCGCCCTCCTGATCCTCTTCGGCACCCTCGGCGACCGCGTCGGCCGCCGCCGGGTGCTGCTGCTCGGTTACGGGATCTTCGGCCTGGCCTCCGCCGTGGCGGCCCTGGCCGGGTCGGCCGAGCTCCTGATCGTGGCGCGGGCGCTGCTCGGCGTCGGCGGCGCGATGATCATGCCCGCCACGCTCTCCATCCTCCGCGCGGTCTTCCCGGACCGTCGCGAACGGGCCACCGCCATCGGCGTGTGGACCGCCACCGCCGCGATAGGCGCCGCCACCGGACCGGTGCTCGGCGGCTTCCTCGTCCAGCACTTCTGGTGGGGCTCGGTCTTCCTGATCAACATCCCGCTGATGGCGGTGATCCTTCCGCTGGGCCGCAAGCTGCTGCCCGAGTCGAAGGGCCGCGCCGACGGGCCGTGGGACGTGCTCGGCGCGCTGACGGCCGCCGCCGGAGTGATCACCCTGGTCCTCGGCGTGAAGCGGCTGGGCGCCGGCCACGGGCCGCTCGACGTCTTCACCCTGGCGCCGCTGTGCGCGGGCACAGCCCTGATCGTGCTCTTCGTACGCCGCCAGAAGCGGCGCCGGCATCCGCTGGTCGACATGCGGATGTTCGCCCGGCCCACCTTCTCCACCTCGGTGGGGTGCATCGTCCTCGCCATGCTGGCGCTGGTCGGCCTGGAGCTCATAGCCGTCCAGTACCTCCAGCTGATCCTCGGGCTCAGTCCGCTCGAAACCGGCCTTCGGCTGCTGCCGCTCACCTTCGCCGCGATGGCCGCGGGCGCCACCGGCTCGCACACCCTGCGCCGGTTCGGCCCGCGCAGGATGGTCGTGTGCGGCTTCGCGCTGACCGCCGCCGCCGTGCTGCTGCTCGTCCTGATGGGCCAGCACGACCGGCCGCTGCTGCTCACCAGCGCTTTCATAGTCCTCGGCTTCGGCCTCCAGACGACGCTCTTCGGGGCGTACGAATCGATGCTGAGCGAGGCGCCCGCCGACTGCGCGGGCGGGGCCGCCGCCATAGGCGAGACCTCCTACCAGCTCGGCGCCGGCATGGGCATCGCCCTGCTCGGCAGCGTCATGAACGCGGCCTACGCCCCCGGCCTCGCCTCGGTCCCCGGTGTCCCGCGCGAGGCCTCGGCCGGCGCGGCCAACTCGCTGGGCGAGGCCTATGACATGGCGGACCGCCTCGGCGGCCCGGCGGGCGCGGCCCTGCGCGGCGCCGCGCAGCACTCCTTCGTCCACGGTCTGCATGTGACGCTGCTGGTCAGTGTGGGCCTGCTGATCCTGGGCGCGGTGGCCGCGCTGCGGCTGCCCCGGGTGATGGAGTGCGGGGCGCAGCACCCCGAGCCCGCGCCCGGCCTGCCCGAGCAGCGGACCGAGCTCCACGTCAGGGTGCCCGCGGCGGCGGGCGTTCCGGCCACCGAGGCGGCGGGACCGGGGCCCGGCGGCCCCTGAGGCGGTCCAGCGGGGTCTGGACGCGCGGCACACTGAGCCGTAACGTCAGCGGTCAGCAATAACTACCACTGCTAGTTTTAGCTGAGCCGCACAGGTTCTCAGGGACGCCGGAGGCATCCTCATGTCCGCACCCGCCAAGCTGCCCCCCTTCGACCCGGCCGACCCCCTCGGCATCGACGACCTGCTGAGCGACGAGGACCTCGCGATCCGCGACACCGTCCGCTCCTGGGCCGCCGACCGGGTCCTGCCGCACATCGCCGAGTGGTACGAGAGCGGCGAGCTGCCCGTCCGTGAGCTCGCGCGGGAGCTCGGCGGCATCGGCGCGCTCGGCATGTCGCTCACCGGCCATGGCTGCGCGGGCGCCACCGCCGTCCAGTACGGCCTGGCCTGTCTGGAGCTGGAAGCCGCCGACTCCGGCATCCGCTCGCTCGTCTCGGTCCAGGGCTCGCTCGCGATGTACGCGATCTGGAAGTACGGATCCGAGGAGCAGAAGGAGCGCTGGCTGCCCTCGATGGCGGCCGGCGAGACCATCGGCTGCTTCGGCCTCACCGAGCCCGACCACGGCTCCGACCCGGCCGGGATGCGGACGTACGCGAAGAGGGACGGCACCGACTGGGTGCTCAACGGCCGCAAGATGTGGATCACCAACGGCTCGGTCGCCGGGGTCGCGGTGGTCTGGGCGCAGACCGACGAGGGAATTCGCGGCTTCGCCGTTCCCACCGACGCCCCCGGGTTCTCGGCCCCCGAGATCAAGCACAAGTGGTCGCTGCGGGCCTCGGTCACCAGCGAGCTGGTCATGGACGACGTGCGGCTGCCGGCCGACGCGCTGCTGCCGGGGGTCACCGGGCTGAAGGGCCCGCTGAGCTGCCTCTCGCACGCGCGGTACGGAATCGTCTGGGGCGCGATGGGCGCGGCCCGCGCCTCGTTCCAGGCCGCGGTGGACTACGCGAAGACCCGCGAGCAGTTCGGCAGGCCCATCGGCGGCTTCCAGCTCACCCAGGCCAAGCTCGCCGACATGGCGGTCGAGCTGCACAAGGGCGTCCTGCTCGCCCACCATCTGGGGCTGCGCATGGACGCGGGCAGGCTCCGTCCGGAACAGGTCAGTTTCGGAAAGCTCAACAACGTGCGGGAAGCGATCGAGATCTGCCGCACCTCGCGCACGATCCTCGGGGCCAACGGGATCTCGCTGGAGTACCCCGTGATGCGGCACGCCACCAATCTGGAGTCGGTGCTCACCTATGAGGGCACCGTGGAGATGCACCAGCTGGTGCTGGGCAAGGCGCTCACCGGACTGGATGCGTTCCGGTGAACCGTGATCCCGTGATCTGATCCCGTGATCCCGTGATCCGGTGAGCGCCCTGCTCAGCTCTGGTTGAAGAAGCCGCCGGGGGCGCGGCCCGCGGCCTCGCCGCTGACGATCTGGGTGTCGGCGGGGGTCAGCAGGAAGACCCTCGTCGCCACGCGCTCGATGGAGCCGCGCAGCCCGAACGTCAGGCCGGCCGCGAAGTCCACGACGCGCTTGGCGTCACCGGGCTCCATGGACGTGAGGTTCACGATGACCGGGACGCCCTCGCGGAAGAGCTCGCCGATGCCGCGCGCGTCACGGAACCCGTCGGGCGTGACCGTGGCGATCCGGCGGCCCTGCTCCTGGGCCGCCTCGGAGGCCACCCGCACCCGCGGGTCCGTCACCCAGGCTTCGCCGGACTCGGCTCCCTCGGTGTACTCGTCGTCGTAGTAGCGGTCGTCGTTGTCCTCGACAAGTCCCAGCCAGGCACTCGCCTTGCGCACCGATCCCATGGACGCCTCCTCTCACAGCGGACTTCTTCATGCTTCTTCTTGCTTCTTTTCGCGTTCTGTATCCCTATGGTCGTCCATGATGCGGATACCGCGCCAAGTGGATAGCCGCCGTGCAGGGGATTCGTGACGGGACTGGTGCAGAAGATGTGGCGATTCGTCAGCTTTCTTCCGCTGTGCGGCAGGTAACCGATACAAAATATGAACTTCCGTCCAGACGGGTGATGCTGCGGTCGTACGGGTGAACGGATGGCTCGATACGATGCCTGCCGCACTGTTGAACGAGGCGTGGGGCGGGGTGCCCCACGGCACCCGGGGGAGCGTCGTGTTCGGAATCGTCAGGCCCTGTTCGCATCGGCTCACCGAGGGCCTGAAAACCGAGTGGATGGCCCATCTCTGCGGCCTCTGCCTGGCACTTCGCTCCGACCACGGCCAGCTCGCCCGGATCGTGACCAACTACGACGGGCTGATCGTCTCGGTTCTGACGGAGGCTCAGGTCGAGAGTGGCACCGGGCGCAGGCGGACCGCCGGACCCTGTCCGCTGCGTGCGATGCGGACGGCACCGGTCGCCCAGGGCGAGGGCGCCCGGCTCGCCGCGGCCGTCTCGCTGGTCCTGGCCTCGGCGAAGGTCCGCGACCACGTCGCCGACCGGGACGGTCTGTTGAAGCGCAGGCCAGTGGCGCTCGCGGCCCGCCGGATCGCCGCGAGCTGGGACCGGGCGGGCGCCCGCACCGGCGCCTCCCTCGGGTTCGACACGGCGGTCCTGGTCGACGCGGTCGACCGGCAGACCGCGATCGAGGCGCTCGCGGGGCCGGGGACCTCCCTGCTCACCGTCACCGAGCCGACCGAGACGGCCACCGCCGCGGCCTTCGCGCACACGGCCGTACTCGCCGGGCGGCCGCACAACGCCGAGCCGCTGGCCGAGGCCGGCCGCCTCTTCGGGCGGCTCGCGCACCTCCTGGACGCCGTGGAGGACCAGGCTTCTGACGCCGCGTCGGGCGCCTGGAACCCGCTCACGGCGACCGGCACCGACCTGGCCGAGGCGCGGCGGCTCGCCGACGACGCGGTGCACGGCATCCGGCTCGCCCTGCGCGAGGTCGACTTCGTCGACGGCAGGCTGGCGCACGTCCTGCTCGCGCATGAGCTGAAGCAGTCCGTGAACCGGTCCTTCGGGACGGCGGGCTGCGCCCACGGGGGCGGCCACGCGGCTCACGGCTCCCACCAGCCCGGCCCCTACGGCAGCCCGCCGCCCGGCGGCCCGTACGCCCCCGTGCCCGGCAACCCGTACGGCGCCCCGCCGCAGGGCGAGGGCCCGAGGCCGCCCGCCCCACGCGGGTTCCTCGCCGGGTGCGGTGTGTTCGCCGGGCTCTGCTGCACCTGCCAGATGTGCTGCGCCAAGGAGTACGAGGGCCCCTGGTCGCGCAGGAAGCACGAGGGCTTCTGCCGGGACTGTGACTGCGACTGCTGCGATTGCTGTGATGTCTGCAAGTGCTGTGACGGCTGCGATTGCTGTGATGGATGCGACTGCTGCGACTGTGGATGTGACTGCTGACGTACCGTCATGAGGCCTGTACGTAGGGTCACTTTTGTTCGGTGGGTGAGATCGGTGACGCGATGACGCGATGGTGCGAGGGGAGGGGTGCGCGGGTGTCAGCCGTGTGAAGGCGCGGGAGAGCGGCGCGCGCGGGCGCCGGGGGAAATCCGTGCAGAGGATCGGCTCAACAGGACGAGGACCACACTCGACCGAAGTCGATGTGGGAGCGCGTGACCAGCCACTGCTGCGGATGCATGGCCCAAGTGGAACAGGCATCCGTATCCGCGTCAACTGCCGTGAGACGTACGGCTCACAGTGCGGACAGCCTTGACAGGCGGCCGTACGCACCGCATAGCCTCGGGAACGGACCGTGCTGAGGGGCTGGTCCGCGCTGTGTCCCGTGAAGGCATCACCGTGTTCGATCCCGGCATCCACGGAGCCTTCGCATGCCCCTGCCCCGCCCGCGCCTCCCCGTTGCGCAACAGCCCTCCGTTCTGGTCGTCGTCGGCGCCGGACCGCGCGGGACCGGATTCCTGGAGCGGCTCGCCGCCGGCCTTCCCGCCCTGTACGGGAGCCGGCCGCTGGACATCCATGTGGTGGACCCCCATCCGCCCGGCGGCGGCCGGATCTGGCGCGCGGAGCAGTCGCCGCTGCTGTGGATGAACTCCATGGCCGAGGACGTCACCATGTTCACCGACGAGACCGTCGAGCAGGAGGGCCCGGTACGTCCGGGGCCCACCCTCGCCGAGTGGGCCGGGATCGACGGGCAGACCTTCCCGAGCCGGCGGGCGCAGGGCGCCTATCTGCGCTGGGTGTACGAGGAGGCGGTGGCCGCGCTCGGCCCCGCCGTCACCGTCCACGAGCACCGCACCCGGGTGCTGCGGATCGGCGGCCCGCGCGAGGGCCGCCAGCAGGTGTGGCTCGACGGCCGCGCCGAGCCGCTGGCCGCCGATCTGGTGGTGCTCACCCTCGGTCATCTGGACGCCGAACCGGACATCGAACAGCGGGAGTTGACGGACTTCGCGGCCCGCCACGGGCTCGTCCACCTGCCGCCCGCCTTCACCGCCGACCAGGACCTGTCGGCCCTGCGCCCCGGCGAACCGGTGATCGTG
Source organism: Streptomyces sp. NPDC023838 (assembly GCF_040639555.1). Classification (NCBI taxonomy): domain Bacteria; kingdom Bacillati; phylum Actinomycetota; class Actinomycetes; order Kitasatosporales; family Streptomycetaceae; genus Streptomyces; species Streptomyces sp. NPDC023838. The sequence goes on along the minus strand of NZ_JBFAAD010000002.1, from coordinate 389,439 downwards.
CGCGGCTTCGGACTCGCCTTCGTCGACCTGATGGTGCTGCTCACCGAGGGGCGCGGCGGGCGCTACGACGAGAGCGGGACCTACCACCCGTCCGGCCGCGAGCCGGTCCTCCACGTCGGCTCGCGGCGCGGGGTCCCGTACCACTCCAAGATCGGCTACGCCTGGCAGGGCGAACGGCCGCCGCTGCCGCGCTTCTTCGGGCCGGACGCCGTCGACGAGCTGCTGAAGCGGCCGGGCCGCCCCGACTTCCGGCGGGACGTGTGGCCGCTCATCGACAAGGAGCTCGGCTTCGCGCACTACCACCGGCTCTTCGCCGCCCACCCCGGGCGCACGGCCGTCAGCTGGAGCGCCTTCGAGGAGAGGTACGCGGCGGCCGGCGCGGGAAGCCCCGAGCTGCACGCCCTGGTCGCCGCCGCCGTCCCCGACCCGGCCGACCGGCTCGACCTGGCGGCCCTCGACCACCCCCTGGACGGAGTGCGCTTCGCGTCGTCCGGCGCCCTCCAGGAGGGGCTGCGCACCTACATCGCCCAGGATCTGACGCGCCGTCATGACGATGCGTACAGCCCTGACCTGGCGGTCTTCCTCGGGCTGCTCTCGGTCTACGGGCAGCTCCCGCGGCTCGGTGACGTGGGTGGCTGGTGGCACGGGTTCTTCAGCTACCTCGCCTCCGGTCCGCCCGGCCCCCGGCTGCGCCAGTTGCTTGCGCTCTCCGACGCCGGGGTCGTCCGCTTCCTCGGCGCGGGCATCACCGTGGAGCGCGACGAGGACAGGGGCGTCTTCCGGGCGGGCGGCGCCAGTGTGCCGGGGGAGTGGACCGAGGCGCGCGCCCTGGTCGAGGCGCGGCTGCCCGAGCCGTCGCTGGAGCGCATCCGCAGCCCGCTGCTGCGCGCGCTCCACCGGGACGGCGCGGACGTGACCGCGAGCGGGCTGCTCGCGGTCGACCCCGCCGACGGGCGCGTCCTGGACCGCGACGGGCGCCCGCATCCGCGCCGCTTCGCGCTCGGCCCGCACACCACCGCGCGGGCGTCCGGCGCGTTCACCCGGCCCCGCACCGGGGGGCCCGCGTTCCGGCAGAACGACGCCTGCGCGCGCGCCGCGCTGAGCTTCCTGCGCGACCTCGCGTGTCGCCCGCTCAGCGCCTGACCGGACGCCGCGGACCCCATCCCGTACCACCCCCCTCTCCGTCGTCCCTCTTCGCAAGGAGCATCGACATGCCCCCTTTCCCTACTCCCGCCGTACCGTCGCCCACCCGGCCGCTCCACCTCGCCGCCGACATCGGCGGCCCGCCCCACTACGACGCCCGCCACTACACCGCCCTCGCCCGGCTCGCCGAGCGCGGCACCCTGGACTTCGTCACGCTCGGCGACTCCTTCGCCCGGCCCGGCCCGGACGCGCTCGCCGTGCTCGCCCGGGTCGCGCCCGCCACCGAACGGATCGGGCTCGTGCCCACGGTGACCACCACCCACACCGAGCCCTTCCACGTCTCCTCGGCCGTGGCCACCCTGGACTGGGTGAGCCGGGGCCGGGCCGGCTGGAGCCCCGAGGTGTCCACCACCGAGGCGGAGGCCGCGCTCTTCGGCCGCCGCCCCGCCGCGCCCGCCGCCGACCTGTGGCACGAGGCACGCGAAGTCGCCGACGTGGCGGCCAAGTTGTGGGACAGCTGGGAGGACGGCGCCGAGATCCGCGACGAGCCGACCGGCCGCTTCATCGACCGCGACAAGCTGCACCACGTCGACTTCGAGGGCCGTACGTTCTCGGTGCGCGGCCCTGCCATCGTGCCCCGGCCGCCCCAGGGCCACCCCGTCACGGTGATCGACGCGACCGCCCCCGAGCCGCGCGCGGCCGCCGTCCGGCACGCCGACGTGGCGCTGGTGCGCGCCGAGGACCCGGCCGCCGCCCGCGAACTGCGCGAGGAGCTGCGCGACCGGGCCCGCGCCCACGGCCGCGACCCCGAACGGCTGCGGGTGCTCGTCTCGCTCCCGGTCGAGCTGCACACCACCGCCGACGCGGTCGGGCTCGCCGGGCTCATCGGCGACTGGTACGAGCAGGGCGCCGCCGAGGGCTTCCTGCTGCGGCCGGCCGACCCCGAGCGCGATCTGGCGCTGGTCGTCGACGGGACCGTACCGGTGCTCCAGCACCGGGGCTTACTGCGCCGCTTCTATCCCGGCGCCACACTCCGCGAACACCTGGGCCTGGCCCGGGCCGTCAACCAGTACGCGCAGGCCGGGAGCGCCTCATGACCAAGCAGATGCACCTTGCCGCCCACTTCCCGGGCGTCAACAACACCACCGTGTGGGCCGACCCGCCCTCCCGTCGCCCGGTCACCACCCCGGCAGGATGCGCTCCGCGCGGCCCCTCTATCGGGAGCCAGATCGACTTCTCCTCCTTCACCCATCTGGCTCGCACCGCCGAGCGCGGCCGGTTCGACTTCTTCTTCCTCGCCGAGGGGCTGCGGCTGCGTGAGCACAAGGGACGCATCCATGACCTCGACGTGGTCGGCCGCCCCGAGTCGCTCACCGTGCTCGGCGCGCTCGCGGCCGTCACCGAGCACCTGGGCCTCGCCGCCACCGTCAACGCCACCTTCAACGAGCCGTACGAGCTCGCCCGGCGCCTGTCCTCCCTCGACCACCTCTCCGCCGGGCGCGCCGCCTGGAACGTGGTCACCTCGTCCGACGCGTTCACCGGGGAGAACTTCCGGCGCGGCGGCTATCTGGACCACGCCGACCGGTACACCCGGGCAGCCGAATTCGTCGCCACCGCCCGGGAGTTGTGGGATTCCTGGACGCCGGAGGGCACCCTGCGTCCCTTTGCCCACCAGGGGCAGCACTTCTCCATATCCGGGGAGTTCACGCTCCCGCGCTCCCCGCAGGGCCACCCGGTCGTCATCCAGGCCGGGGACTCCGGCGAGGGCCGCGAGTTCGCCGCCTCCGCCGCCGACGTCGTCTTCACGCGGCACGGAACCCTGGAGGCCGGGCGGGAGTTCTACGCCGATGTGAAGTCCCGGCTCGCCAAGTACGGCAGGCGCCCCGAGGACCTGAAGATCATGCCGGGGGTGACCTTCGTCCTGGGCGACACCGACGCCGAGGCACAGGAGAAGGCCGCCGACATCCGGCGCCGCCAGGTCTCCCCGCAGAACGCGATCGTCGCGCTGGAGCAGATCTGGGGCCGCGACCTGTCCGCGTACGACCCGGACGGGCCGCTCCCGGAGATCGACCCGGACCCGGAGTCCGAGCTGGTCAAGGGGCGGGTGAAGGTGGGGGACCCCTTCGCGGTCGCCGCCCGGTGGCGGGCGCTGTCCGAGGCCAAGGGCCTCTCCATCCGGCAGACGGTCATCGAGACGACCGCCCGTCAGTCCTTCATCGGGACAGCGGCCTCGGTCGCGGCTCAGCTCACCGAGTTCGTGGCGGCCGAGGCCGCAGACGGCTTCATCCTCGTCCCGCATCTGACGCCGGGCGGACTCGATGACTTCGTCGACCACGTGGTGCCGCTGCTCCAGGAGCGCGGAGCCTTCCGTACGGAATACTCCGGCCCGACGCTGCGCTCGCATCTGGGGCTGCCCACCCCCGTACGGAAGGGTTGAACACATGAGCACGGACGCGGTGAGAGATCCGCAGGACGCGGCACAGGAGTGGAAGCACTGGCACGAACGGCGCGTCGAGTCCGTCGCGGCGCCCTACGGTCCGCTGGCGCTGACCGGCACCCACTGGCTCGCCGACGCGGTGGAGGGGCGAATTCCGGCCGTGCCGGGCGAGTGGCGCGAAGACGACGACGCGGTGGTGCTCACGGCGGCGGCGCAGGACGGGATCGTGCTCGACGGCGAACCCTTCAGCGGCGAGGTGCGCCTCACCGCCGACCACACCCCGGTCGGTGAGTCCCGGCTGGCCCAGGGCGCGCGGCGGCTCGTGGTGCTGCGCCGCGAGGGGTTGTGGGCGGTGCGGGTCTGGGACCCCGAGGCCGAGCGCCGGCGCGCCTTCGCGGGCATCGGGGCGACGCCGTACCAGGCGCGCTGGGCGGTGCCCGCCACCTTCCGCCCGTACGAGGAGGCGCGGACCGTACGGGTGGCGAACGCCGACGGCGTGGAGCGCGGACTCGGCCTCGGCGGGGAGCTCGCGTTCGCGCTCGACGGCCGGGAACACACCCTCCAGGTGGCGGTCGAGGACGACGGCGCGCTCTGGGCGGTGTTCGCCGATGCGACCAGCGGGGATTCGACCTTCCGGTTCCGTTTCCTGCGCCCCGGCGCACCCGATGCGCACGGACGGCTCACGGTCGACTTCAACCGCGCACTGCTGCCGCCGTGCGCCTTCGCGGAGCACTTCATCTGCCCCTTCCCGCCCCCGGGCAACACCCTCGACGTGGCGGTGGAGGCGGGCGAGCGGACCGTCCTCACCCACTGATCCACCGGACCTGAAACCCCCAACGGCCCGGCCGAAAGGCGCCCTTGCGCCCGACGGCCGGGCCGCCGAATACTCCCTCCCAAGCGCTTGTCAGGAGCACGGCTGGCGCCCAACAGTGCTGCCGTCAGCTCCGGCTGCGCCTCACGGGGTCCCCCCACCCAACTCGGGCCCCTCGATTCCCTTCGGGAGGAACAGAAGTGAGGATCAAGCGCACCACCCCCACCCGCCACAGCGGTCTCGCGAGACGTACGAAGGCATTCGCCCTCACCGCCGGGCTCCTCGCCGCCGGCGCCCTCGCGGTCCCCACCGCAAACGCCACCCCGGCCCAGGTGTTCAGCGCCACCCAGCTCTCGGCGGCGAGCAGTGCCGTACTCGGCGCCGATGTCGCGGGCACCGCCTGGAACGTCGACCCCGCCACGCACACGCTGGTCGTGACCGCCGACTCCACCGTGAGCAAGGCCGACATCGCCAAGATCAAGCGGCAGGCCGGCGCCAACGCGTCCGCCATACGCGTCGAGCGGACCGCCGGCAAGTTCAACAAGCTGCTCTCCGGCGGCGACGCCATCTACGCGCCGAGCTGGCGCTGTTCCCTCGGCTTCAACGTCAAGAAGGGCAGCACCTACTACTTCCTGACGGCCGGTCACTGCACCGAGGGCAAGCCGCCCTGGTACACGAGCTCCTCGCACTCCACGAGCATCGGCCCGACGGTCGGCACCAGCTTCCCGGGCAACGACTACGGCCTCGTGCAGTACACGAACACCTCGCTCTCCCACCCCAGCGCGGTGGGCAGCCAGCCCATCAGCAGCGCGGCCAACCCCACGGTCGGCCAGACGGTCACCCGGCGCGGCTCGACCACCGGCGTCCACAGCGGCCGGGTCACCGCGCTCAACGCCACCGTCAACTACGGCGGCGGCGACATCGTGTACGGCCTGATCAAGACGACGGTGTGCGCCGAGCCCGGCGACTCCGGCGGCCCGCTCTACGCCGGCTCCACCGCCCTCGGCCTCACCTCCGGCGGCAGCGGCAACTGCTCCTCCGGCGGTACGACCTTCTTCCAGCCGGTGGTCGAGGCCATGAACGCCTATGGCGTCAGCCTCTTCTGACGGCTGATCACCTCGCTGCCCCGGCAGCGGCGAGCCCCCGTCCGGCCATCGGGCGGGGGCTTGTTCCCTGCGCCCGTCCATCGGCCAGGACTGGACGCGATGCGCCTTTTTGGGAGGATGGTCACGGCGGAGAGGCGACCGGACACACGGGGTGAGTCAGTGAAACGCATCGGAGTGACCGGCCATCGAGACATTCCCTCCGAGGCGCTGGGGGAGATCCGCACCTGTCTGCGCGGTCTGCTGTGCGGACACGACGGTTCGCTGGAGGCCCTCTCCAGCCTCGCGGTCGGCGCCGACCAGCTCTTCGCGTCCATCGCCCTGGAGTGCGGCGCCTCCCTGACCGTGGTCATCCCCAGCGGCGACTACGAGTCGGGCTTCGCCGACGCCGCCGAACTCGCCCGCTACCAGGGGCTGAAGAGGCAGGCCACCCAGGAGGTCCGGATGGACTTCCCGCACGCCACGGACGAGGCCTACTACGCGGCCGGCGCCTACATCGCGGACAACTGCGACCGTCTGGTCGCCGTCTGGGACGGCCAGCCCGCGCGGGGGCTCGGCGGCACGGGCGACATCGTCCAGTACGCCCGCAGCCTGGGCAAGACGGTCACGGTGGTGTGGCGTGACGGGGTGCGCCGCCCGTAGCGGCGCACCGGGGCGGGCAACTGGTGATCAACTGCGGAGCCGGGCCAGCCAGTCGGTGTGCTGGGGCGACACGACCCGCTCGGTCTCGTAGACCGCCGCGGGCCACTCCCGCTCGCTGACCGTGTTCTCCATGGCCACGTGCATCTCCTTGAGGTCCTGCTCCACCAGGGAGTGCGCCGAGATCAGCGGCTGGTGGCGGCGGATCTCGCTCCACGCCAGACACGCGGCCGCCGCCGCCGAGAGCAGCCCGGCGACCTTGACGCCCTGGGCCGCGCCGAACATGTGCAGCGTCGCGAAGAGCAACGCGAGAACGGTGAGCAGGGTGATCGCCGAAGTCCACAGCGCGGTGGCCCGCTTGGAGGCCTCCTGCCGGCGCCGGTACCAGTTGCGCTGCTCTATCAGGCGGTCCCGTACGTACGTCTCCTTGCGTACGGTGAACGCCTTGGCCCGTAACTCCCGCATGGGCGCGGTGACGAGGGGGACGTCGGCCAGGCCCGATGCCGGGTCCTCGCGCGGATCCCGCCAGCCGACCTTGTGCAACTCCCGCAGCCCGTCCTCCAGGCGGAGGGTGAACAGACCTTCGGGATCGGGTGCGTGGGAATCGAAGGGAGCGCCGTGCACGGCATAGCGCCAGCACATGGATTTGATGAACTCGGCCGCCGAACGGTTCAGTTGCCAATGCGATTTCGCGTGCCCGCGGGTGGCGCGGAAGCTCACCGCGAGCACCCCCGCGTACGCCAGTGCGCTGAGCGCGCCGGTCAGCTGGAAGTCACCACCGAGCGTCATCTTCCACGGCAGTGCCGCCAGCGCCGCCCCCGCCACCAGCAGGCACAACTGCCAGCGCGTGCTGTTCACCGCGGCCCGCTGGCGCCCTATCGCGAGTGAGTCCGCGTGATGGAAGAGACCCGGCAGGTCGGCGTTGCGGAAGACCATGCTCTGCAGAGGACCGGGAATCGCCGTCACATCCACCCCTGTCTGCGGTTTTAGTCATCACTCTTTCGGTGGAACGACCCGTTCCGTACACCTTCCGGCAATGCTGCGTCACGCGTTCGCGGCGAGCGGTCGTGCTCAGTTGCCAACAGTGGCCAAGAGAGTAAAGTCGTGCCGCCGACACTGCAACGGTGCATGTCGTCGGTACCACTGTCCACATGCAGGAATTACCCACCAAGGACGGCCGTGAAGACCTCCGTGAATTCCCTCTCCTTCGCCCCTGCGAAGAAGAGCCGTGTGCCCCTGGCCGAGATCGACGTCCGTGGCGCCGACGCCGCCCGGAAGCTCGACCGCGTGCTCCCCTCCTCAATCGGCCGCCCCGTGCAGGTGTCGACCTTCAACTCGGCGCTCTAGTCTGTCGGAGAGCTCTAGACTGGCGGAATGACAGGACCCGTGGTCCCTTTCCGCGAGATCGTGCTCAAGGTTCACAGCAGATGCGATCTTGCTTGTGATCACTGCTATATCTACGAAGCCCCTGATCAGAGTTGGCGTACCCGCCCCAAGGCAATCTCTGACGAGGCGATTTCCTGGACGGCCCGGCGACTGGCCGAGCACGCCGAGAAACACGTACTGCCCTCCGTGTCAGTGATCCTGCACGGAGGGGAGCCGCTGCTGGCGGGCCCCGCCAGGCTGCGCCGGGTCTGCGAGGAGCTGACCGCCGCCCTCGACGGCGTCGCGGAGCTCGATCTGCGCATCCACACCAACGGCCTCCAGCTGAGCCCCCGCTACCTCGACCTCTTCGACGAGTTCGGTGTGCGCGTCGGCGTCTCGCTGGACGGGGACAGGTCCGCCAACGACCGCCACCGCCGCTTCGCGGACGGGCGCACCAGCCATCCCCTGGTCCTCAAGGCCGTCGAACTGCTCCAGAGCGAGCGCTACCGCCACCTCTTCCTCGGGCTGCTCTGCACCATCGACGTGGCCAACGAGCCGGTCGCCGTCCACGACGCGCTCATCGCCCTTGACCCGCCGCGCATCGACTACCTGCTGCCGCACGCCACCTGGGACGCGCCCCCGGCCCGCCCGAGCGGCTCCCCGACCGAGTACGCCGAGTGGATCCTGAAGGTCTTCGACCGGTGGGAGGAACAGGGCAGGCCGGTTCCGGTCCGGCTGTTCGAGTCCGTACTGTCGACGTTGAACGGCGGCCCCAGCCTCACCGAGTCCCTGGGCCTGGCTCCCACCGACCTCGTGGTGGTGGAGACCGACGGCACCCTGGAGCAGGTCGACTCGCTCAAGAGCGCCTACGAAGGCGCGGCCGCCACCGGATTCGACGTCTTCCGGCACTCCTTCGACGAGGTCGCCGCCCATCCCGGCGTCCGGGTGCGCCAGCTCGGCCTGGCCGGGGTCGGCCCCGAGTGCCGGCAGTGCCCGGTCGTGCGCTCCTGCGGCGGAGGGCTCTACACCCACCGCTACCGCTCGGCGAACGAGGCGGCGGGCAGGGGCGCCTTCGACGGGCCCTCGGTCTACTGCGCGGACCTGGAGGCGCTGGTGCGGGGCATCGAGGCCCGCACGGCCGCCCGGCTGGTCCCCGGCGCCCTCACCGACCCCGGTGAACTCGTCGCTGCCGAACACGAGCTCACTCGCACCCTGCTCGCCCGCCTCCACGCCGATCTGGCCGGACGCGGCGGCGCCGAGTGGGCCGAGGCCTGGCGGCTGACCGCCCTCGTCGACGGGCCGGGGCTCGACGAGGTGCTGACCCATCCGTACGCGCGCGGCTGGCTGCTCACCACCCTGGAGGCGCTGCGCACGGGCCGGCCCGACGCCCTCGCCCACGCCCACCGCCTGGCCGCCTACACCGCGGCCGCCGCCGTGCGCGGCAGGCTGGAGCTGCCCGTCACCGTCGGGTACGGCGACGGCAGGCTGGTGCTGCCCACCCTCGGGGAGCTGAGGGTCGGCGACCCGGGCGAATCCGGCCGTGTGGAGGTGGTCTCGGCCGAGAAGGGCTTCCGGGTCCGGGGCGAGCGCTTCGAGCTGGAGGTGGAGTGCCCGCGCGAGCCGTGCGGCGACTGGCTGCCGGTGCGCGGCCTGGGCCGGGACGGGGCGCCCGACCCGGCGCTGGACGACCTCGACCCGTACCGCGACTGCTTCGGCACGCGGGTGCTGCCGCGCCTGGGGCTCGGCGAGGCCGACGAGTGGAGCGGGCGTCTGGGCGAGGCCTGGGGGCTGCTTTCGGCCACTGTGCCGGGCCACGCGGCCGCCGCTGCCGCCGCGCTGACCACGCTCACCCCGCTCGCGGGCGCCGGCGAACCGGTGGCCGGGCGGCACGGCTACGGGGCGCTGGGGGTGCCCGTGGGGCTCACGGGGGACGCGTTGGCCCTGGGGCTGCTGCGAGGCTTCCGCCGGGCCAGGTTCCGGGCCCTGCGCGATGTGGCGGATCTGTACGCGCTGGACGGCGGCTGGCTGCACCGGGCCGACTGGCGGGAAGAGCCGGTGCCGGTTTCGGTCCTGATGGCCGAAACATATGAGCGCGTGGCGGTCGCCGCGTACGACAGGAGTGCACGCACTCTGGCGGAGACCCGGCGAGCGCTGGAAGCTCTTCAGGGGGCGGCCGAACTCACCGTAGGCGGGAAGAGCCTGGTCGCCGATGTCCTGCTGGAGTGGGAAGAGGCAGCCCGTGGATGAGCGAGCCCAAGCAGTGCTGGAGAGCGCGTTACTCGACGACCTGGTCGCCATGGGCGTCAGCGAGGGGGACACCCTGCTCGTGCACGCCTCGATGAGCGGTCTGGGGCATGGCCCGCGGGCGCTGGGGCAGGCCCTGCGGTCAGCGGTCGGCGGGCGGCTCAAGGGCACCCTGGTGGTCCCGGCCTTCACCCCGGAGAACTCGCTCACCTCCATGGCCCATCACCGCAGGACCAGAAATGTGCGCGATCCGGTCGCGTACAAGGACTTCAAGCGGAAAATGCCGCCTTTCGACCCGGACCGGACGCGAAGTCAGGGAATGGGCCGACTGGCGGAGTGGGTGCGCACCTCGGACGGGGCGGTGCGCAGCAGCCATCCCCAGACGTCCTTCGCCGCCTGGGGCTGCCGTGCCCTGGAGCTGATGGAGGGGCACGAACCCGATTGTCATCTGGGTGAGAAGTCGCCGCTCGCGGCGCTGTACCGGGCCGGGGCGCGGGTGCTCATGATCAATGTCGGATTCGATGTCTGCAGCGCCTTTCACCTCGCGGAATACCGTTATCTGAGCAACCCGCCCAAGAAGCTGTACAGCTGTGTGGTGTGGGACGAGAGTGGGCGTCGGGGATGGTTCCACTATCCCGACGTCGATCTCGACGACAGCGACTTCGAGGCGATCGGGGCCGACCTTCCGGAGGAAATGCGCAAGGAGTGGCAGCTGGGACGGAGAACCGCCCGGTTGTTTTCGATCAAGGGGGCGGTGGACCATGCGGTGGACTGGATGGCCGAAAAGCGGCCTTGTTTGACCGAACGGTGAGGGGATGGAGCGCCGTGCGCTCCGGAATGATGTTCTTCAATACTGCAGGACGGGGGTCGTGTGCACGCATCAGCGCAGCCGCGTCCGGCCGACCAACATCGGCCCTACTTCTTTCTGAGTTACGCGCACACGCCGAGGTACGGGGCGGGCGGCCCGGACCCCGACATGTGGGTGGAGCGGCTCTTCCGTGATCTCTGCGGCCATGTGATGGCCATGACCGATCTGCCCGCCGGCGCGCCCGCCGGCTTCATGGACCGGGAGATACGCTCCGGCGAGGGCTGGTCGGAGCGTCTCGGCGAAGTCCTCGCCTCCTGCCGGGTGTTCGTGCCGCTGTTCTCGCCGCGCTACTTCGCGAGCGAGATGTGCGGCCGCGAGTGGTACGCGTTCGAGCAGCGCACCATCCAGCACCAGGCGTACACCAACCGCCCGGCCGAGGCGATCGTGCCGGCCCTGTGGGTGCCGGTCCCGCCCGAGCAACTGCCCGGGCCCGCCGAGCGGTTGCAGTTCAACCACCGGGCCTTCGGTGACCGCTACGTCACCGACGGCCTCTACGGGCTGATCAAGCTGCGCATATTCGCCGAGGAGTACGAACGCGCGGTCTACGAGCTCGCCAAACGCATCGTCAGCGTCGCCGACGCCACCGCCATCCGGCCCGGCCGCCACGTCGACTACCGGCTGGCGCCCAGCGCCTTCGGCACCGCCCCCAGCGAGGGCCCGCGCCCGATGCACGTCACCGTCGCCGCGCCCACCCGCCACGAACTGCCCGAGGGCCGCGACGACGCGTACTACGGGGACAGCCCGCTGGAGTGGAACCCGTACCACCCCATCTCGGCCCGGCCGCTGGCCCTGGTGGCGGAGGACATGGTGCGCTCGCTCAACTACCAGACCACCGTCTCCTCCTTCGACGAGGAGGTGCTGCACCTCGACGGCAAACAGCCGCCGTCGCGGCCCGAGGTCCTGCTGGTGGACCGGTGGGCGCTGGAGGACGAGGACCGGCGCGCCCGGCTCGCGGCCTTCGACGCCGAGCACCGGCCCTGGGTGAGCGTGGTCGTCCCGTGGAACCGTGACGACCAGCAGAGCCGGGCGGCGGAGGCAGAGCTGTCACGCCGTCTGGAAGAGACCATGCCGTCCAAGATGCGCCAGGGGCGGGCCGCTTGCCGGGCCGCGGCCAAGGGCGTACCGAGCATGGAGGCCTTCGGGCAGATACTGCCCCAGGTCGTGGAGGCGGCGGCACAGCAGTATCTGAGACACGCGACGGTCTATCCGCCCGCGGGGGGCGGGCACACCGAACGGCCGCGCCTGGTCGGGCCGATGGGCACCGATTTCGGCACCACGCAATACATCCCCGACAGGCTCGATCACGCGCCCGATGCGGAGGAGACGGATGACAGCCAGTCGTGACGGACGCATCGTCACGTTCTACTCGTACAAGGGTGGTACGGGCCGCACCATGGCCCTCGCCAACACGGCCTGGATCCTTGCCGCCAACGGCAAACGGGTCCTCGCGGTGGACTGGGACCTGGAGGCCCCGGGGCTGCACCGCTTCTTCCACCCGTTCCTGGACCCCTCGACGCTCGGTGCCACCACCGGGGTCATCGATCTCATCACCGAGTACGCCTGGGCCGCCACCAGTCCCGTGCCGCGCTCGGACGACTGGCACCGCGACTACGCGCGCATCCAGCCGCACGCCGTCTCGCTCACCCCGGAGGCGCTGGGCTGGCAGTTCCCCGACGGCGGCACCCTGGACTTCGTCTCGGCCGGCCGGCAGAACCGCGAGTACTCGGCGACCGTCTCCACGTTCGACTGGGACAACTTCTACGACCGGCTCGGCGGCGGCCACTTCTTCGACGCCCTGCGCGAGGACATGAAGGAGAACTACGACTACGTCCTGATCGACAGCCGCACCGGCCTCAGCGACATCGCCGACATCTGCACCGTCCACCTCCCCGACGTCCTGGTGGACTGCTTCACCCTCAGCGACCAGTCCATCGACGGCGCCGCCTCGGTGGCCCGCCAGATCGACGAGCGCTACAGCGGGCAGAACATCCGTATCCTGCCCGTGCCGATGCGCATCGACGAGGGCGAGAAGGAGAAGGCGGACGCCGGCCGGGCGCTGGCCCGCCTCAAGTTCGACCGCTTCCCGGCCGCGCTCTCCGGCGACGAACTCACCGCGTACTGGGGCGCGGTGGAGATCCCGTACCGCCCCTACTACGCCTACGAGGAGACGCTGGCGACCTTCGGCGACGAGGCCGGGCTCTCCAACTCGCTGCTCTCCGCCTTCGAGCGCCTCGCCTCAGTCGTCACCGAGGGCCGGATCACCTCGATGCCGGCCGTCAACGAGGAGATCCGGCTGCGTATCCGGGACGCCTTCACCCGCCGCAGGCCCGCCCTTCCGGCCGATCTGTTCCTCAGCTACGTGGCCGAGAACCGGATGTGGGCCGACTGGATCGAGTCCGTCCTGACCCGGGCCGGGTTCCGGGTGGTGCCCCGGGACGTCTCGGCCGAACCCAGCAGCGCCGACGCGGAGGCGGTCGCCGCCGAGAACGCGGCCCGTACCGTCGTCCTGCTCTCCAGCGCCTACCTCAAGTCGGCCCGGGCCGTGGAGATCTGGTCCCGGGCCGCCGCCGAGGACCCCTCGGGGGCCCGCCGCCAGCTGCTGCCGCTGCGCGTCGGCGACGTCCGGCTCACCGCGCCCTACATCGACCGCAACCCGGTGGACCTGTTCCGGCTCGACGAGGTGCACGCCACCACCGCGCTGCTGCGGGCCCTGGAGCGCCCGGTGCAGATCAGCGACGGGGTGGCGCCCGGACCGCGCTTCCCCGGCACCGTCCCCAAGATCTGGAACGCGCCGCCGCGCAACCCCGGCTTCACCGGCCGCTCGCTGGTCCTGGAGCGGATGCGCGACCAGCTCGGCGGCGGCCTCGCCGTCGTCCTGCCACAGCCGCAGACGCTGTACGGACTCGGCGGCGTCGGCAAGACCCAGGTGGCGCTGGAGTACGTCCACCGGTTCATGGCCGACTACGACCTGGTCTGGTGGATCTCCGCCGAGCAGCCCGACGACGTGGTGGCCGGCCTCGCCGAACTCGGCGTACGGCTCGGGGTGCAGGGCGGCGACGACATGAACTCCGCCTCCCGCGAGGCCATCGACCTGCTGCGGCGCGGGGTGCCCACCTCGCGCTGGCTGCTCGTCTTCGACAACGCGGACGACCCCGAGCAGCTCAAGCGGTTCTTCCCGCCGGGCGGCCCGGGGCACGTCCTGGTGACCTCCAGGAACCAGACCTGGTCGCAGTACGGCGACGCGCTCCCCGTCGACGTGTTCATGCGCGAGGAGTCCATCGAGCACCTCCAGCGGCGCGCCCCCGGGCTCTCCGTGGACGACGCCGACCAGGTCGCCATCGCCGTGGGCGACCTGCCGCTCGCCGTCGAGCAGGCGGCGGCGTGGATCGCGGAGACCGCCACACCGGTCGCCGCCTATCTGGAGCAGCTGGCCCAGCAGGCCCCCAGCGTCCTCGCCCTCAACCAGCCCGCCGGATACCCCGAGCCGGTCGCCGCCACCTGGAACGTCTCCATCGAACGGCTGAAACAGCGCTCACCGGCGGCGGTCCGCCTGCTCCAGCTCTGCGCGTTCTTCGCGCCCGAGCCGATCTCCGCCAACCTCCTCTACAGCAAGGAGATGATCGACGCGCTCAAGCCGTACGACGCCACGCTCCAGGAGAAGCTGGTGCTCGGCCGGATCATCCGGGAGATCGGCCGGTTCGCCCTCGCCAAGGTCGACCAGGTCGGCAGCTCCATCCAGGTGCACCGGCTCGTCCAGGCCGTGATCCGGGCGCAGCTCAGCGACGAGGAGCAGATGGACGCCCGGCACGCCGTCCACCGCATCCTCGCGGGCGCCCGGCCGGACGCCGACGAACCGATCGACAACCCGGAGACCTGGGCGCAGTTCAACACCATCTGGCCGCATCTGACCCCCTCGGGGGCGCGGCTGTGCGACGAGCCGGAGACCCGCCGGCTCCTCATCGACCGGGTGCGCTACCTGTGGAAGCGCGGTGACTTCAACGCGGCCGCCAACCTCGCCGAGGACCTGCGCGAGGAGTGGCGCGAGAAGCTGGGGCCCAACGACCTCCAGTACCTGTACCTGCGCTTCCACCTCTCCAACATCCTTCGCTCGCGCGGCCGTTACGTCGAGGCGATGGAGCTGGACGAGGAGACCCTGGCCCGCCAGACGGAGGTGCTCGGCGCCTCGCACCCGCACACGTACATGACCACCAGCGCCCTCGCGATGGACCTCGGCGCGCTCGGCCAGTACAGCAAGGCGATGGAGCTGGCGACCGAGGCGCACGAGGGGTTCCGGCAGATCTTCGACGAGTCGCACCCGCGCACGCTCGCCGCCGCCAACAACCTCGCCCTGAACATGCGGATGCTCGGCCAGTACGCCCGGGCCCGCGAGCTCGACCAGGACGTCTACGACCGGCGCACCGAGGTGCTGGGCCCGGAGCACCCGTACACCCTCTCCTCCGCGATGAACCTGGCGCGGGACCTGCGGGAGGTCGGGCGCTACGAGGACTCGGTGGCGCTCCTCAGCCGGACGTACGACCTCTACAAGGAGCAGCTGGGCCGGGCCTTCCCGGGCACCCTGGCGGCGGCCAAGAGCCTCGCCGTGTCGCTGCGCCGGGCGGGCCGGCTCGACGACGCGCGGCGGCTGACCACCGCGACCCGCAACCGCTACCGCGCCAAGTACACCTCCGCCAACCCCGACTGGCTGGCCTGCGACCTCAACCTGGCCGCCGACCTGTTCGCGGCCGGGGACCCGGCGGCGGCGCGGGACGCGGCCCAGGAGGTCGTCGACCAGTACATCAAGGTGCCGGGGGAGCGGCATCCGTACACCCTGGCGGCCACCAACAACCTGGGCATCTACCAGTGGGGCTGCGGGGCGCTGGACGCCGCCGACACCCTGTTGGCGAACACCATCGGGACGATGCGCGACATACTCGGGGACAACCATCCGCACACCCTGTTCGCGACCATCAACCTCGCCAACGTGAAGGCCGACATGGGTGATCTGGAGAGCGCCCTGGAGATCGAGCGCAGCACGGTCGCGCGGCTGCGGGAGGTGCTGGGGGCGCACCATCCCGAGACGCTGGCCTGCGCGTCGAACATGTCGGTGACGCTCGACGCGCTCGGCCGCAAGGAGGAGGCGTCGCACGTGCGGACGGAGGCCGTGGAGGAGCTCCAGCGCCTGCTCGGCGACGAGCACGCGTTCGTCCGGATCGCCCGGGACGAGCGCCGGGTGCAGCGTGACCTGGAGCCGCTGGCGGTGTGAGAACGAGGGGACGACCGGTGCGACCGGAGTGATCGCACCGGTTCCCTCGGGCATGTGCTGTCGTGTGCCGTGGTGTGCGGCCGTGCATAGGCCGGGGCCCGTCCGGGGGTCCGCCCGGGGGTCAGTCCTCCTCGATCAGCCAGGTGAGTATGTCGGGCAGCGCGTGCAGCGCGTCGAAGTGGGCGGCGGCCGGCTCCAGTACGGCCGTCGCGCCCGGGATGCGTTCGGCGAGCCAGCGGGAGTGGCCGACCGGCGAGAACACGTCCTTCACGCCGTGCCACAGCAGCACCTGGCCGACGATGTCGGCGGGGTCGAACCCCCAGGGGTTGCAGAAGGCGAGCGCGTCGTCGATCCATCCGTGGGCCGAAGTCCTCAGCGCCTCCTGGTAGTTGCGCAGCAGCATGGACCGCACCCCGGCGTCCTTGACCACCATGCGGTCGGCGTGGGTGAGATCGCGGCGCAGCTCGTCCAGGAGCTGGATGGGGTTCCGGCGAATCTCGTCCGAGCGCGGGATGAGCCGGGCGGCGAACTCCTCGGGGTTGACCGACGCGGTCGTGAACTCCTCCACGTTGTAGGCGGTCATCCCGTCGAACCAGTCGAGCCCGGCCGCGTCCCGGGGCGCGAGGGTGACCAGTGCGGCGGTCCGGGTGACCCGCTCGGGCAGCAGCGCGGCGCAGGCCAGTGCGTGCGGGGCGCCGCCGGAGCGGCCGACGACCGCGAAGCGTTCCAGACCGTAACTGTCCGCGATCGCCTTCACGTCCTGGACGACGTCGGCGACGCTGCGGCCCTCCAGCCGGTCGGAGCCGCCGTAGCCGGGTCTGTCGTACGCGATGAGCTGCATCCGGCGCTGGTAGAGCACCATGCCGCGCGGCGCGGGGCCCAGACGGCTGCCCGGGGTGCCGTGCAGCAGGAAGACCGGTCTGCCTCGTGGGTCCCCGAAGCGCTCCACCATCAGATGCCGGCCGTCGGCCGCGCGCACCCGACCGCGCACTCGTGCCCCCTCCGGTCGTGGATCGCGGTACCGATCGCCGGGCCCGTCCTCGTATCGCCCGTATCGGTTGTCGTATACAGGCATCGACTGTTGCGGCATTCCCCTCCCGCCCGCGTTTTACCCATTCAGTGGAGTGTGCCGGGACTCCCCCCAGGACGGAAGCGGAGTTACCGTCGAAGTACACGTCCGATTCGGACCCTTGGGGGCCGTGATGGTCGAAGCATTGGTGGCGACGGCTGTGGCCGTCGGTTCCGCCGGCATCGTGTACGTGATGGCGGCGGCCCGGGTCGTCAAGCAGTACGAACGTGGTGTGGTGTTCCGGCTGGGCAGACTCAGGGGATCGGTGCGCGGCCCGGGATTCACTCTGATCCTTCCGTTCGCGGACCGGCTCCACAAGGTGAACATGCAGATTGTGACGATGCCGGTCCCGGCGCAGGACGGAATCACCCGGGACAACGTCACGGTCCGGGTGGACGCGGTGATCTACTTCAAGGTGGTCGATCCGGCCGACGCGGTCATCCAGGTCGAGGACTACCGCTTCGCTGTCTCCCAGATGGCCCAGACCTCACTGCGCTCGATCATCGGCAAGAGTGACCTCGACGATCTGCTCTCCAACCGCGAGAAGCTCAACCAGGGACTGGAGTTGATGATCGACAGTCCGGCGATGGGGTGGGGCGTGCAGATCGACCGGGTGGAGATCAAGGACGTCTCGCTGCCCGAGACGATGAAGCGCTCGATGGCCCGTCAGGCCGAGGCCGACCGGGAGCGCCGGGCGCGGGTGATCAACGCGGACGCGGAGCTCCAGGCGTCGAAGAAGCTGGCCGAGGCGGCCGGGGTGATGTCGCAGCAGCCCGCCGCGCTCCAACTCCGGCTGCTCCAGACGGTGGTGGCGGTGGCGGCCGAGAAGAACTCGACGCTGGTCCTGCCGTTCCCGGTGGAACTGCTGCGGTTCCTGGAACGGGCGGCTCCGCAGGCGGCCGTTCCCACGACGGAGGCTCCGGCGGTGGACGCGCCCGTGACGGAGGCCTCTGGGGTGGATGTGCCCGCGACGGAGGCTTCTGCGGTGAGTGTGCCCGTGGTGGACGAACCCGAGCCGGAGGCCCCTGGGGCGCAGGCCCATTCCGAGCTGGGGATGGAACCCCCACCGCCGGAACCGCCTTCGATCCCTTGACCGCTGACCGCTGGTCGCTGACCGATGGCCCCCGGCCCCTGGCCGTGCGCGGAGTGTTCTGTTCCGGCGCTCAGACCCCGGCCCCCGTCCCCACTTCGAGCGGGTCGTCCCCCGCGCGCTCGTCCCTCTTGCGCAGCCCGGCCATCACCAGGGTGACCGTGGCCCCGCCGACCGCCCAGGCGGAGAGCACCAGGAGCGGTCCGGTGACCGCGTTGCCCCGGAAGTACGCGATCGAGCGCGCCACCCAGGTGCCGGCGCCCGGGGGCAGCGCGGGGCCGATCGCCTTCCAGAACGGCGGCAGCAGCGGGTACGGATAGGCGCCGCCCGCGCTCGGGTTGCCCAGGATGACGACGACCAGGATCGCCAGCCCGATGCCGACGATCCCGGCGAGGCACTGGAAGGCCAGGGTGGTGGCGCCCACGGCGAACACCACGAGCGCGCCCAGACCGGCCAAACCCAGGTAGCTGCCCGGCAGCGCGCCGAGCGCCGGTCCGATGATCAGCGAGCCGAGCAGCCCGGCGGCGATCGAGTACACCGCGAGCGCGGCGAGCCGGATCACCGCCCGCTGGATGTTGGCGGGCCGGGCGCCATGGCTGATCGCCAGGATCGCGGCGCACAGATAGCCGCCCACGCACCAGCCGACGACCAGGTAGAACGAGGACAGGCCCCGGGAGTCGTGCCGGTCGGCCGGGGCGACGTCGACCACCTTCACGGTCCGCTGCTCGGCCTTCTCCAGCGCGGTCACGACCAGCTCGACGGCCTGGGAGAGGGACGCTCCGCCGCCGCCCGCGACGAGCAGGGTGTCGGTGGTGGACCTCGGGTCGACGATCAGCGCGCCGTCGATGTCGCGGTCGCGCAGCTGCCGGGTGGCCGCGGCCAGGTCCTTGACCGCACGGGCGTCCAGTGCGCCGCCGGGGAGCGCGTTCAGCCGCTGCACCGCCTGGGCGCTGATCTGCGCGGGCGCGACCACCCCGAACGGGACGTCCTTCGGCTTGGGGCTGTGGAAGGCCCCGGCATAGGACGCGATGAACGCGACCATCAGCCCGAGCACCCCGGTGACCAGCAGCGCGGCCCGTACGGTGACGGCGCTCTTCACCTCGTCGACGAACGTCATGTCCCTCACGCTCCGTGGCGCGGCAGAGCGCCGCAGTCGGGACTGGGCCGAACGGCTGACGACCCGCCGAGCCCGCCGTTCGCTCGCACGTCGTACGTACGTTCGAAAATTGGTCTATGGTGAAGGAAGGGGGAAGTGAGAACGATTGGTCCAGGAGGTGCGGGTGCCCGGTTTCACGCATCTGCGCACCGTTTCGGGTTACTCCCTGCGATACGGGGCTTCCCACCCGGAACGGCTGGCCGAGCGCGCCGCCGAACGGGGGATGGACGCACTCGCTCTCACCGACCGGGACACCCTCGCCGGCGCCGTGCGCTTCGCCAAGGCGTGCGCCGCGGCGGGGGTGCGCCCGCTCTTCGGCACCGACCTCGCCGTCCCGGAACACCTCCTCGAACAGGCGCAGGCCCCTGCGGCCCGGCGTCCGCGCACCCCGGTGCGGGGCGGCGCCTTCGTCGACGAGTCGGCGCCGCGCGCCACCTTCCTCGCCCGGGACGGCGCCACCGGCTGGGCGGAGCTCTGCCGGCTGATCACCGCCGCCCACACGGCCGACGGGCAGCCCGTCCTCTCCTGGTCCGCGCTGCCCGCCGAAGGGCTCACCGTGCTGCTCGGACCGGCCTCCGAGGTGGGCAGGGCGCTCGCCGCCGGCCGCCCGGACCGGGCCGCGCACCTCCTCGCCCCCTGGCGTGAGCTGTACGGCGACGCCCTGCGCCTGGAGGTCGTGCACCACGGGCGCGCGGGCACCGGGCCCGGCTCGCTGCGGCTGGCCGCCCGCACCCTCGGCCTCGCCGCCGAACAGGGCGTCCCCGCCGTGCTGACCAACGCCGTGCGGTACGCGGACGCCGGGCTCGGGCCGGTCGCCGACGTCCTGGACGCGGCCCGCCGGCTCGTCCCCGTCGACCCGCGCCGGGGGCTGGACAGCGGCGAACGCTGGCTCAAGGACCCGGCCGCCATGGCCCGCGCCGCCGAGCACGTCGCCGAGGCCGCCGGGTTCCGCCGTGACGCCGCGCACCGGCTGCTCACCACGACCGAGGAGACCGCCGCCGCGTGCCTGGTCGACCCCGGGGAGGACCTGGGCCTCAAGACGTACAGCTATTTCCCCGAGCCCCACCTCGTCGGCGCCACGGACCGCACCCCGCAGCGGGTCCTCGCCTCCCGGGCCGCCGCAGGCATGGTGCTGCGCGGCTACCACAACGACCGCACGTACTGGGAGCGGATGCACCAGGAGCTGGACGTCATCGCCTTCCACGGCTTCGCCTCGTACTTCCTCACCGTCGCCCAAGTCGTCGACGACATACGGGAGATGGGCATCCGGGTGGCGGCGCGCGGCTCCAGCGCCGGGTCGCTCGTCAACCACCTCCTCGGCATCGCCCACGCCGATCCCGTCGAACACGGCCTGCTGATGGAGCGCTTCCTGTCCACCCGGCGCTATGTGCTGCCCGACATCGACATCGACGTCGAGTCCGCCCGCCGTCTCGACGTCTACCGCGCGATCATCGGCCGCTTCGGCGCCGAACGGGTCGCCACCGTCGCCATGCCCGAGACCTACCGGGTCCGCCACGCCGTACGCGACGTGGGCGCCGCGCTGTCCATGGACCCGGCCGAGATCGACCGGATCGCCAAGTCCTTCCCGCACATCCGGGCCCGCGACGCCCGCGCCGCGATGGCCGAACTGCCGGAGCTGCGCGAGGTCGCGGCGGAGCAGGGGCGGCACGGCAGGCTGTGGGAGCTGGTCGAGGCGCTGGACGGGCTGCCGCGCGGGATCGCCATGCACCCGTGCGGAGTGCTGCTCTCGAACATCACGCTGCTGCGCCGCACTCCGGTGGTGCCGACCAGCGGTGAGGGGTTCCCCATGTCCCAGTTCGACAAGGAGGACGTGGAAGACCTCGGGCTGCTCAAGCTGGACGTGCTCGGCGTGCGGATGCAGTCGGCGATGGCGCACGCGGTCACCGAGATCGGCCGCACCACCGGCCGCAAGCTGGACCTCGACGACCCGCGCCAGGTCCCGCAGGGGGACCTGCCGACCTACCGGCTCATCCGCTCCACCGAGACGCTCGGCTGCTTCCAGATCGAGTCGCCGGGCCAGCGCGATCTGATCGGGCGGCTGCAGCCCTCGACCTTCCACGACCTGGTCGTGGACATCTCGCTCTTCCGGCCGGGACCGGTCGCCGCCGACATGGTCCGGCCGTTCATCGAGGCGCGCCACGGGCGGGCCCCGGTGCGCCACCCGCACGAGGACCTGGCGGACGTCCTGGGGGAGACCTACGGCGTGGTCGTCTTCCACGAGCAGATCATCCGGATGGTGGCCATCATGACCGGCTGCGACCGGGCCATGGCCGACCAGGCCCGGCGTGCCCTCTCCGACCCCGAGTCTCAGGAGAAGATCCGCGTCTGGTTCGCCGCGTGCGCGGCGAAGCGCTCGTACACGCCCGAAGTGATCGACCGCACCTGGGAGATCATCAAGGCCTTCGGCTCGTACGGCTTCTGCAAGGCGCACGCCGTCGCCTTCGCCGTGCCGACCTACCAGTCGGCCTGGCTCAAGGCCCACCATCCGGCCGCCTTCTACGCCGGGCTGCTCACCCACGATCCCGGGATGTACCCCAAGCGTCTGCTCCTCGCGGACGCGCGGCGGCGCGGGGTGCCCATCCTGCCGGTGGACGTGAACCGGTCGGCGGCCGCCCATCGAATCGAACTGGTGTCCAATACCCGGACCTGGGGGCTCCGGCTCGCCCTCGCGGACGTCCAGGGGATCAGCGAGGCCGAGACCGCCCGTATCGAACAGGGGCAGCCCTACTCCTCGCTGCTCGACTTCTGGCGGCGGGCCAGGCCGAGCCGCCCCGTCGCCGAACGGCTCGCCCAGGTCGGCGCGCTCGACGCGTTCGGCGGCAACCGGCGCGACCTGCTGCTGCACCTCGCCGAACTCCACCGTGCCCAGCGGGCGGCCGGGTCCGGCGGCGGCCAGCTCCCGCTCGGCGACGGGCGGCGGACGGCCCGCGCCGGACTGCCCGACCTCGACGAGGCGGAACGGCTCAGCGCCGAGCTGGGCGTCCTCGGCATGGACGCGTCCCGCCATCTGATGGTGGATCACGAGACGTTCCTGAAGGAGCTGGGCGTGGTCTCGGCCAAGCGGCTGCGGGACGCCGGGCACGGCGAGACCGTCCTGGTCGCGGGCGCCAAGGCGGCCACCCAGACCCCGCCCATCCGGTCCGGCCAGCGGGTCATCTTCACCACGCTGGACGACGGAACGGGCCTGGTCGACCTCGCCTTCTTCGGCGACAGCCACGCCGCCTGTGCTCACACGGTCTTCCATTCCTGGCTCCTGCTGGTACGAGGGGTGGTGCAGCGGCGCGGCCCGCGCAGCCTCAGCGTGGTGGGCGCCGCGGCCTGGAACCTGGCCGAGCTGGTCGAACTCCGCCGCGAGGGCGGCCTGGACGCGGTCTCCGCCCGCCTGTCGGCGCCGGTGCCGGGGCCTGACGGCGAGAGCGAGGGGAAGGGGAAGGGGAAGGAGGCACCCGGGGAGGAGCCCGAGGGCGGACGCCGTATCGAACTGTCCACGGGGTATCGGCTGAACGCCTGGGCCGACCTCCAGCCCGCCGGCGAACCGGCCGCCACCGGCCGGAAGCTGTGGCACCAGAGCCCGGGGAGTGCGGGATGATCCTCTGCGTCCGATTCCATGTGTCTTCTGTGGCTTCTGCGGCTTCTGTGCCTCCCATGACTCCTGTGTCTTCTGTGGCTCCCGTGAGTGATGGGACTGCTGCGAGTGCTACTCGTGCTACGAGTGCTACGAGTGGTGCGGGCGGTGCGGGTGGTGGGTGCGAGGCCGTGCTTCCCGCGCTGCTCGCGGTGCTCGGCGGGCTCACCCCGGTCGTCCAGGCGCTCCCACCGGACGCCGCGCTCGTCGATGTGCGGGGCGCCGAGCGGTACTTCGGGTGGGACGCCGCCCAGCTCGCCTCCGTCATCCGGGTCAGGGCGCTCGCCCACTGCGGGGTGGACTGCACCATCGGGGCCGGGCCCAGCCCCATGCTGGCCCGGATGGCCGCCCGGGGTGCCCGGCCGGGCACCACCCTGGTGCTGGCCCCGGACGAGGTGACGGAGTTCCTGGCGGACAAGCCCGTCGCCGCGCTGGACGGGGTCGGCGCCGCGACCGCCCGTACCCTCTGTTCGTACGGGCTCGACTCGGTCGGCAGGGTCGCCGCCGCTCCGCTCGCCACCTTGCAGCGGATCGTCGGCGCGCGGTCCGGGCGCGAGCTCCATGAACGGGCCCGGGGCATCGACCGCACCCCCGTCGTGCCTAATGCGGCGGCCCGCTCCCTCGGTGCCGAACGCTCCTTCCCCCGTGACGAGTTGGACCCCGACCGTCGGCGCCGGGCGCTGCTCTCCCTCACGGAGGAGCTGGGCGCCCGACTGCGCGGCACGGAGCAGGTGTGCCGCTCCCTGACGCTCACCGTCCGGTACGCCGACCGGTCCACCACCACCCGTGGCCGCACCCTGCGCGAGCCCACGGCCCACTCCCCGGCGCTCACCGCGCTGGCCTACGCGATCCACGAGTCGCTCGGCCTCCAGCGAGCCCGCGTCCGGGGTATCTCCCTGCGGGCCGAGGGGCTGACGCCCGCCCGACTGGCGTCCCGGCAGCTGACGTTCGACCCCACGGACGACCGGGCTCACCGCCTTGAGGCCGTCGCCGACCGCGCCCGCGCCCGTTTCGGCCCGGCCGCGATCGTCCCGGGCACACTCGCGGAGGCGGAGGCGCAGGAGGGGACGGAGGCGCAGGCGCAGGCGGGGGCGGAGGCGCAGGCGCAGGAGGGGACGGAGGCGCAGGCGGGGGCGGAGGCGGTGCCCGGAACTCTGGCTGACGCCGCCTGAGTGCGACATGGTTCGCCGGGCCGGGCCGGGCCGGGCCGGGGCCTCGCCTCGCCGTGCCGTGGGTACGTACTTGCTTACGCTCCCGCCGAGAGTCGCGCGCCCCCGTCCACCGTGAGCACGACGCCCGTCGTGAAGCTGTTGCCTATGAGGAACGCGATGGCGTCCGCGATGTCCTCGGGGGCGCCGCAGCGGCCGGCCGGGCTCGACTTGGCGTACGAGTCGAAGGTCTGCGCCTTGGCGTCCGCGTCCATCCAGCCCGCGCCGCGAGGTGCTGCGTCAGATCCTGGAACGCGGGGTGCGGCGCGGCGAATTGAGCGAGAGTGCCGAGGCGTCGCTGGACCTCGCCGTCGACTTCGCGTTCGGGGTGATGTGGTACCGGCTGCTGAGCCGCCACGCCCCGGTCGACGACGATCTCGCCGCCGACCTCGCCGCGGCACTGGAGAAGCTGCTCTCGGGCGATGGGGTTGGGGCTGGGGAGGCGGAGGTGAGGGGGGAGCCCGGAGCACGCCGTCGCTGGTGGCACGGCAGTTTTTACCGACGCGTAACTTCACTTCTCAGGCTACCGGTGCGTAATTTGGCGAGCGAACAGCACTTGTGGTCCGGATCACAGGGTGTGTGTCCCCGCAACTCCCCTTGAGCCGCAAGGAGATCGCCCGATGCTGCCCTGGAAGCCCCGTCGCCCCTGGAAACACGTGGTCAGACCGCTGGCGGCGCTGCTGCTCGCCGCCGCGGCCACCGCCGTTCCCGCGACCGCCGCGCACGCCCAGTCCGCCCCCACCAGCGGCTGGAACAACTACTCCTGCAAGCCCTCCGCCGCCCACCCCCGCCCCGTCGTCCTGGTCCACGGCACTTTCGGGAACTCGGTCGACAACTGGCTGGCCCTCGCCCCGTACCTCGTCAACCGGGACTACTGCGTCTTCTCGCTCGACTACGGCCAGCTCCCGGGCGTACCGCTCTTCAACGGCCTCGGCCACATCGACAAATCGGCCGCACAGCTCGCCGGTTTCGTAGACAGAGTGCTCGCGGCGACCGGCGCCCCCAAGGCTGATCTGGTGGGGCACTCCCAGGGCGGCATGATGCCGCGCTGGTATCTGAAGTTCCTGGGCGGCGCCTCCAAGGTGAACACGCTGGTCGGCATCGCGCCCGACAACCACGGCACCACCCTGCTCGGCCTCACGGCGCTGTTGCCCTACTTCCCCGGCGCCGGGGACCTGCTCAACCTCGCCACCCCCGGCCTGGCCGACCAGGTGGCCGGGTCGCCGTTCCTGGCCAAGCTCAACGCGGGCGGCGACACCGTTCCCGGAGTGCACTACACCGTCATCGCCGGCAAGTACGACGAGGTGGTCACCCCGTACCGCTCGCAGTTCCTGAACGGACCCGACGTCAACAACGTCCTCATCCAGGACAAGTGCGCCCTCGACCTCTCGGAGCACGTGGCGATGGGACTCCTCGACCGCATCACCTACCACGAAGTGGCGAACGCCCTCGACCCCGCGCACGCCACGTCCACCACCTGCGCGTCCGTCACCGGCTGAGTCCTCCTAGTCCGCTGACTCCCTTGAGCCCTTTGGCTCCCCGCCCCTTCCGTAAGAGCAGCGGCGAGGCTCCTTCACCTACGAAGTAGGTTGAAGGAGCCTCGCCTTGTGCGGGGTGCGGGGTGCGGGGTACGGGGACGGGGCCGGATCAGCGGCCGTGGC
Source organism: Streptomyces sp. NPDC023838 (assembly GCF_040639555.1). Classification (NCBI taxonomy): domain Bacteria; kingdom Bacillati; phylum Actinomycetota; class Actinomycetes; order Kitasatosporales; family Streptomycetaceae; genus Streptomyces; species Streptomyces sp. NPDC023838. The sequence goes on along the minus strand of NZ_JBFAAD010000002.1, from coordinate 363,736 downwards.
GGCCGCCGGCCGGAGCGGCCTTGCGACGGACGGTCAGGAAGAGGAACGCGGCGCCCACGGCCAGGGCGGCCGCGCCGCCGGACGCAAGGTACGGAGTGGAGCTGCTGCCGCCTGTCTCGGCGAGGTTCTCGGTGCGGGGCGCGCCGTTCTCGGCCGGAGCGGCGGCCACACTGTCGGTGTGCGGCTGGTTGCCGGACTGCTCCTTGCCGCCGGCCTGCGCGCCCGGCTGCCCGCCACTCCGCTTCCCGCCCTTGTCGGCGGCCGGCCGCGCCGGTGCGCCCGCGCCCGTGTTCGCGTCGTCGTCACCGTGGCCGTGGTGTTCCACCGTCGACTTGGAGGCGCCGTCCTCGACCTGCTGCTGGGTCGGCGCCGAGGCCGTCGGGGCCGGGGCGGCTCCGGCGCCGCCGCTGTCCTTGCCGAACACCACGTCGGAGCAGGTGTAGAAGGCCTCGGGGCTGTCCGAGCGCTGCCATATCGAGTAGACGAGGTGGCGGCCCGACTTGGCGGGCGGGCTGCCGTCGAAGACATAATCTCCGTTCTGCATCGGCGGGTTCGTCGCCTTGGCGAACGGCGCGGGCTCCAGGTCCGACCACTTCAGCGGCTTGGTGGGGTCGTAGCCGTCCTTGGTGATGTACAGCTCGAAGGTGCCCTTGTGGGGAGCCGTGCCCTTGTAGTGGAAGGTGTGGCGCCCGGCGGTCAGCTTGGTGGACGGCCAGTCGGCGCGCGCCAGGTCCAGGCCCTTGTACTTGTCGTTGCCCGCGCTGCAGAGCTTGCCGTCGGGGATGATCTGCTTCGACTTGCCCGCCGCGTTGGCGATGTTGACCGCGTTCCAGTCGTAGAACGCCTGGGTGCCGCTGGCGGCGACGGCCGCCTTGCAGGCGGCCGAGCGGGGGCTCTCCGGCCCTTCGGCGTAACAGGCGGAGACCCGGCTGACCGGGTCCGTCATCGAGCCGTGGGCAGCGGCCGGACCGGCCGCGAGCCCGGTCAGCGCGAGCGGCGCCATGGCCAGGGCGGCGGTGGCGGCGGCCTTGCGACGAGCGGTCATCGTGACGTTCTCCTTCGGTGCTGCACGGGGAGGGGCGTGGAGCACGCTAGCCGCCGAGAACCGCGAAATCGCCTGCTGGGAGGGGGTGGTGACGATCCTTATGGCGGCGTTAAGGAGCGGCTGAGAAGCGGTTAAGAACGGGCCGCCTTGGCCGTAGTGCTGGGCCGCCCTGGCCGAAGCGCCGGGCCGCCCTGGTCGTAGCGCCGGGCCGCCCTGGTCGTAGCGCCGGGTGCCCGCGACCGTAACGTGGATGCATGATCCTCACCATCGACGGCATGAACGCGGGGCCGGCGGACCCGTATGACGACATCCGCCCCGCCACTGACGCGGACATCGCGCGCGTGAAGGAGGTCACCGACGCCGCGTACGGCCACTACGTCGAACGCATCGGCGTGGTGCCCGCGCCGATGGAGGACGACCACGGGGCGAACGTCGCGGCCGGGCGGGTGTTCGTGACGGGCGACCCGGTCGTCGGCGTCCTCGTGCTTGTCCTGGAGGCGGACCACCTCTTCCTCGACTCGATAGCCGTGCACCCGGACGCCAAGGGGACGGGCCTCGGCCGACGGCTGCTCGCGTACGTCGAGGTGTACGCCCACCGGCTCGGGCTGCCCGAGGTACGGCTCTACACCAACGCCAAGATGTGGGAGAACCGCCGGATGTATCCGCGCTTCGGGTACGAGCTCGTGGAGCGGCGCGTGGAAGGGCCGTACGACCGCTTCCACTACCGCAAGGAGATCGCCGGGCAGCCGCACTGGTCGAACTAGCCGAGGTGGTCGAGCTGGTCGACCCCGACGAACTGATCGACCCAGCCGAACTGATCGAACTGGTCGAACTGGTCCGGCTAGTCGAGCAGTGCCGTGAACTTGCCGAGCCTCGCCAGGAGTTCCAGCTCGTCAAGTGCCTGTACGGCGTGGCTCGCCGCGTCCGGGTCGCTCTCGGCGAGACCGCTCTCGGCGAACTCGTCCTCGTCCAGGCGGAGCACGGTGGCGCCGTCGGCGGAGACCCAGAGGTCGAGGTCCAGGTCCTCGACGACCACCGCTCCGTCGCGCACCACGGCGGGGCGGGTGATGTCGCAGTACCAGCCCTTGAGCGACGCGTCGGCCGCCCGTACCTCCTTCACCGCGTACCAGCGGTCCCGCCAGTAGTGCTCGGTGAAGACGTCGCCCGGCTCGAAGCGGACGAAGCCGAAGTCGCGGACACCGTCGGCCGCCCAGGGGGCGCGGACCGTGAGTCGGACGCCGTCGTCGGACACCACCGACGCCGGGTAACCGATCTTCGTACGGCCCGACTTGACCAGGGTGACGGTGAGGAGGGAGCCGGGCTCAGCCGAGTTCGCGGACATGTGTGTCTCCGTTGCGCAGATTTCGCAGATTTCCTGGGGGACCGGTTGTCGATCGCCGGCATGGGGTCGCCGCTCTGCGTACCCGGGCCACGGATTCGGCCTCCAGGGAGTCCCCGGGGCGTGGATCTCGGACGATCACGGTCATGGAGTCGGACGTTACGCGCGGGGCCCGGCGGGTGCCTCCCATTTTCGTCCCGCCCGGGGGAGGGGCAGAATCGGCCTGTGACCCTGAAGATCGTCATTGACCAGGAAGCCGCGAGCGCGCCGTACGAGCAGCTGCGGGCCCAGATCGCCGAGCGGGCCCGGGCGGGGGTGCTGCCCGTGGGGTACAAGCTGCCCACGGTGCGCGGCCTCGCCGAGGAGCTCGGGCTCGCCGCCAACACCGTGGCCAAGGCCTACCGCGCGCTGGAGGCCGACGGGGTGATCGAGACGCGCGGGCGCAACGGTACGTTCGTCGCTGCGGCGGGCGACGCGGCGGAACGCCGGGCCGCGGCGGCCGCCCGCACGTACGCCGAAGAGGTACGGCGCCTGGGCCTCAGCCGCGAAGCGGCGCAAGCGGCGGTGTCGGACGCGGTGCGGGCGGTGTACGGCGACTGACACGGACGCCTGACCCTTGGCCGTCAGCCGTCAGCCGTCAGCCGTCAGCCGTCAGCCGTCAGCCGTCGTCTGTCAGCCGTCGTCTGTAAGCCGTCGTCTGTCAGCCGTCGTCTGTAAGCCGTCAGCCGTCAGCCGTCGTCTGTAAGCCGTCAGCTGTTGTCTGTCAACTGCCAGCTGCAAGCCGACGCCTGTCATCTGTCAGCTGACAGCCGACATCTGCCATCTGTCATCTGTCAGCTGTCGTCCGTCACCTGCAAGCTCAGCGCTGACCGTCCCGTCCCTTACAAATACAACCCCGCATCCGCGCCCTCCCGCGGATCCGGGACGCTCGGCGGTGTGGTGCCGCGGCGCAGGGCGAAGAGCTCGGCCAGGGTGGCGCCCTCGCGGCCCACGCCTTCCTCCGTACCCAGCCAGGTGACCGCCTCGCGGCGGGTCATCGGCCCCACTTCGATACGCGCCAGACAGCGGCCGGGGCGGACGACCGCGGGGTGCAGGCGCTCCAGGTCCTCGTTGGTGGTGACGCCGACCAGGACGTTGCGGCCCTGGCCCAGCAGGCCGTCCGTCAGGTTCAGCAGGCGCGACAGGGCCTGCCCCGCCGTGTGCTTGGCCTCGCCCCGGATCAGCTCGTCGCAGTCCTCCAGCAACAGCAGCCGCCAGCGGCCCTTCGCCGAGCCGTCGTCCTCGCCGATCGCGATGTCCATCAGATAGCCGACGTCGTTGAAGAGGCGCTCCGGGTCCAGTACGCAGTCCACCTGGCACCAGTCGCGCCAGGAGCGGGCGAGCGTGCGCAGCGCCGAAGTCTTGCCGGTGCCGGGCGGGCCGTGGAGCAGCAGCAGGCGGCCCGCGATGTCGTCGGGAGTCACCTTCATCAGGCGGTCCATCGCCTCGGCCACCGGCGCCGTGTAGTTGGGGCGGACCTCCTCCCACGTGCCGGCCGCGATCTGGCGGGTGGTGCGGTGCGGTCCGCGGCGCGGCGAGACGTACCAGAAGCCCATCGTGACGTTCTCCGGCACCGGTTCCGGCTCGTCCTCGGCGCCCTCGGTGGCCTGCTTGAGCACTCTCTCGGCGAGGTCCTCGCTGGTCGCGGTCACCGTGACGTCCGCGCCCCGGTTCCAGCGGGAGACGAGCAGCGTCCAGCCGTCGCCCTCGGCGAGCGTGGCGCTGCGGTCGTCGTCGCGCGCCGCGCGCAGCACGGTCGCGCCCGGCGGCAGCAGGCTGGCGCCCTTCTTGACCCGGTCTATGGAGGAGCTGTGCGAGAAAGGCTGCTCGCCCGTGGCGAACCGGCCGAGGAACAGCGCGTCGACGACATCGGACGGGGAGTCGCTGTCGTCCACGTTCAGCCGGATCGGCAGCGTGGCTTCAGGGTTCGCGGACATGGCTTCCATGATCCGGCAACACGCCCCGCCGCGCACGGTGTTTTGTCCCGTTGGGCCGGGACGGAACCGCGGCCGGGGCGAGCCCTTCCGGTCGGCGCAAGGCGACACATCTGGGTCGCGGGCCCCTCCGAGTCCTCCGGCCAGGTGAGCGGGGCTCCGGGGTGGCGCACCCCAGCAGAGCCGTCAAGGCAAGAAAGGCAGGCAGGAAAGGCAGGCAAGAAGGGCACGAAAGGCAAGAAGCGTGCGGTGAAGTTCCGTGCGGCGAAGGTCAATTGACGAGAACTCATGGTCAGGGTTTCCCCCGTTGGAGCGGATTTCTGAAAGTTCTTGGCATGTCCACTTCCGGTGATCCCTACCCGCTGGTACCACATCTGTGGCGGATATCCCGCACTAGGAGGCCCCCACATGAAGCTCTCCCGTATGACGGCCTATGTGTCGTCGATCTTCCTGACCGCAGCCTTCGCCCTCACCGGGGCGGGCGTGGCCAGTGCCGCGACCCACGCCCAGGCCGCGGGCACCGACTACGTGGCGCTCGGCGACTCCTACTCCTCGGGAGTGGGCACCGGTACGTACGACAGCTCCAGCGGCTCCTGCAAGCGTTCGCCCAAGGCCTACCCGTCCCTCTGGGCCGCGTCCCACGCCCCGGCCACGTTCGCCTTCACCGCCTGTTCCGGCGCGACCACCGGCGATGTGACCGCCGGTCAGCTCGGCCCGCTCAACTCCTCCACCGACCTCGTCTCCATCACCATCGGCGGCAATGACGCGGGCTTCTCCGACGTCATGACCACCTGCGTCCTGAACTCGCAGTCCACCTGCATCAACCGCATCAACCAGGCGCGCACCTACGCCGACACCGTGCTGCCCGGAAAGCTCGACGCCGTCTACGACGCGATCAGAGCCAAGGCGCCCAACGCCCACGTCGTCGTGATCGGATACCCGCACTTCTACAAGATCGGCGGCAGCTGCTTCGGCGGCCTGAGCGACACCTCGCGCGCGGCGATCAACAGCGCGGCGGACGAGCTGAACACGGTCACCGCCAAGCGCGCGGCCGACCACGGCTACACCTTCGCCTCGGTCGTCCCGCCCTTCACCAACCACGAGATCTGCTCCGGCAGCTCCTGGCTGAACAGCCTCGTCTGGACCAACATCGGCGAGTCCTACCACCCGACCGCCTCCGGCCAGTCCGGCGCCTACCTGCCCACCTTCGCCAACGCGGCCTGATCCCGCCCTGACATCACCTCAGCCGGCGGGCGGGCCCGAGCCGCTGCCCGCCGGCGCCGTGTAAGACGAGGAGGCCCCGCCCGTCGGGGTCTTCTCCTTGCAAGTGACCGAGTAGGCGACCGAGTTGGAGTTCGCGGCGACCGGCGAGCGCACCTCCAGCTGGACCGCGTTGTGGACGGTCTCCCCGGCCTCGTACCCCGACTCGATGTGCCGCACCTGCCTGCTCCTCGGATCGCCGGAGCCGAAGCTCAGCGTCTTCCAGCCGGGGTCGGACGACTCCCCGGACGCCGTCACCCAGCGGTACTGGACGTCCACCGGCGTACGGCCCACGGTGAAGGTGGCGACCACGGCCGGGGCCGCGTCGTCGGGCGGCGGGCACGTTCCCTCGTAACTTCCGCGAACACTTTGGAGAGAGACCCTCACCGACTGCGCGGGCGGCGACGAGCTGCTCGGGCTGTGGCTTGGGGTGTCCGTGGGGCTGGTGGTGGGGCTTGTGGCGCTGTGGCCCGTGGTGGCGGCGCTGCTGCTGTGCGGCGTGGTGTGCGAGACCGGGCCCGGCGCGGAGGGCGTGCCCGCGTGGTCGCTGCCTCCACCGCCTCCGCTGTGTGCCAGCGCCCACGCGAGCCCGCCGAGCGCGAGCAGCAGGAGGACGGCCGCCACCAAAAGCACTGCTCCCGCACGCCGTTGACGGTCGGGCGGCGGATCCGTTGCGGTCGCCGCCGGGTCGTACGAGCCCGGCACCACCGGGACCGCCAGCGGTGGCGTGCGGCCGGGGCCCGGGGTCCCGGAAGCGACCGTCGGCATGCCGTACGGCCCGGGGTACGGCGGCGGAACCTCCCGCACCTCGCCACCGGCGCCCACCACGCGCAGCTGGTGCTCGGCCGCCTCCGCCGACAGCCGCTCGGCCGGGTCCTTGCGCAGCAGCCCCGCGATCACCGGGGCGAGCGCGCCCGCCCGGTGCGGCGGTGGCAGCTCCTCGTCGACCACGGCCCGCAGCGTGGAGAGCGGGGTGGCCTGGCGGAACGGCGAGCTGCCCTCGACCGCCGCGTACAGCAGCACTCCGAGCGACCACAGGTCGGACGGAGGTCCCGGGATCCGCCCCAACGCCTGTTCGGGGGAGAGGAATTCGGGCGAGCCGATCACCTCGCCCGTCATGGTGAGCGTGGAGGTGCCCGCCACCATGGCGATCCCGAAGTCGGTGAGGACCACCCGGCCGTCGTTGGCGAGCAGGACGTTGGCGGGCTTCACATCGCGGTGCAGCACCCCGGCCTCGTGCGCGGCGCGCAGGGCCGCGACGATCTCGGCGCCGATGTGCCCGGCGCGCTGCGGGGACAGCGGCCCGTCCGCCTCCAGTACCTCGGAGAGCGAGAGCCCGCGCACCAGTTCCATCACGATCCAGGGACGGCCGTCGTGGGTCGCCACGTCGTAGACCGTCACCACGTTGCGGTGCGAGATCCGGGCCGCCGCCCACGCCTCGCGCTCCAGGCGTGCGTACAGCCGCTGTTCGTCGGGGGAGTCGAGGCCGGCCGGCGCCCGGACCTCCTTGACCGCGACCTCGCGCCCCAGCACGTCGTCGCGCGCCCGCCACACCTCGCCCATGCCGCCGCGGCCGAGCGGGGAGAGCAGCCGGTAACGGCCCCCGATCACGCGCTGTTCGTTGCCCGGCACTTCGCTCACTGGCGGGCCTCCTCGGCGAGGGCGCGACCACAACGGCGGATCCTCTCCCCACGTTAGCTCAGGTCAGCGCGGTAGAGGCCCCCTCGGAGGCGTTGTCCAACTCGCCCTGGAATCAGGCATATTCAGAGAGTAATCAGGGCCTCATGTCAACCCCTCCCCGGGAGAGGTGAATCCCACCACCGGGATACACGAGTGTGATGCGAGGGCGATAGGGTTACCCTGCCCGGGGCCGGGTGCCCTCGTATGGGTGGGGAGTGACATGGAACAGATAACAGTGCGCAGCAGGGCGCGAGTGCCTGCCATCACCTGCGGGAGCAGTGCGACCAGCTCGCGGCTCGACCGCCATCTCTCGGTGCTGGGCGGTCCCGCCGTCCCGCTGCGGGAGTCGGCCGAGGCGACCTTGCTGATGCGTGAGCTGACCTCGCGTGACGCCGCGCACAGCCGGAGGAGCAAGAGCGCCCGCGTCTCGCTCTTCGCCCCGCTGCGGCGCCTTCGCCGCTCGCTCTTCGGCAGCCGCGGCTGAAGCCCACGACAGCTCACGATCAGTGACTTCCTGAAAACCGTGGCCTCCTGAGAACCCTGGCTCCCGAGAACCAGTGACTTCCTGATACACGCTCAGGCGATCACGCCGTCCCGGCGCAGCGCTGCTGTCAGCTCCTCTGTCATCCCCAGGGCTCGCAGCAGCGCTTCGGTGTGCTCGCCCAGCGCCGGCACGGCACCCATCCTCGGCTCGGCGCCGCCCGGCAGACCGACCGGCGGCAGCAGCGCGCGCAGCGGCCCCACCGGCGAGTCCACCTCCCGCCAGCGGTCGCGCGCCGCGAGCTGCGGATGCGCGGCGACCTCCGCGACCGTGTTGAGCCGCGCGCACGCGATGCCCGCCGCCTCCAGTCGCGCGATCGCCTTGGCCGCGGTCATCCCCGCCAGCGCCTCCCCGACCGCCTTGTCCGTCTCCGCCCGGTGCGCGGTCCGCGCGGTGTTGGTCGCGTACGCCGGATCTTCGGCCAACTCCGGTCGTTCCAGAACCTGTTCGGTCAGCCTGCGCCACTCGCGGTCGTTCTGTACGGAGAGCAGCACCTGGCCGTCCGCCGTCGCATAGGCGTTGTACGGGGCGATGACGGCGTGCGCGACCCCGGTGCGCGCCGGTTCCGTTCCGCCGTGCATCACATGGTGCAGGGGATGCCCCAGCCACTCCGCCAGCGCCTCCAGCATCGAGATCTCCACCGGGCCGCCCCGACCGGTGGTGCCCCGGCGCAGCAGCGCCGCGAGGACGCCGGAGTACGCGTACATGGCGGCGGCGATGTCGGCGGCCGGGATCCCCGCCTTCACGGGCTGCTCCGGCGTACCTGTCACGGAGACCAGACCCGCCTCGCACTGGACGAGCATGTCGTACGCCCGCTTGTGCGCGTACGGGCCGTCGGCGCCGTACCCCGATATGTCGACCGCGACCAGCCGGGGGTGGGCGGCGCAGAGCGTGGCCGCGTCGAGCCCCATCCTCGCCGCGGCCCCGTGCGCCAGGTTCTGTACGAACACGTCGGCCCCGGCGATCAGCCGCCGCAGCACGTCGAGTCCGCGCGGGTCCTTCAGATCGAGGGCGATCGATTCCTTGCCCCGGTTGCACCAGACGAAGTGCGAGGCGAGGCCGCGGGCGGCGGTGTCGTAGTGACGGGCGAAGTCACCGCCGTCGGGCCGCTCGACCTTGATCACCCGAGCGCCGAGATCGGCGAGCTGACGGGTGGCGAAGGGAGCGGAGACAGCCTGTTCCACGGCGACGACCGTGATCCCGTCGAGGGGGAGGGGCTGGGGCTGCGGCTGCGGAGTGCTCATGACAGCCGTGCTTACCGTGTACGGGCCACTTTTGTCACGGCCCGGCCGCTCGTGGCTCAGAGGAGGGCCAGCTGGCCGTCGGGTCCCTCTTCGTGATGGTCGAGTACGGAGGCGGGGCGGCGGGCCGACGGCGGTACGGGCAGCACGCGCGCCTCCACGAGCCGGTCGCGGGCGAGCTGGGGCCCGTCGGCCAGCTCCCGTTGCCGGGGGCGCAGCTCGTCGAGCAGGGCCAGCACGGTGATGAGCTCAAGGAGCTCCGAGGTCCACTCCTGCGGCCAGGAGGCGGGCCGGAGGGCTTCCAGGGTCCCGGGCTCGCCGGTTCGCGTCCTCTCCTCGAACCACAGCTCCAGAACGCTCACCCCGCTCACCTCGAACTCCCAGGCGCCCGGGGGGACGGGGGAGATCCGGCCCTCGCCCAGGTACAGGCTCTCGTCCTCCGGGTCGTACCGCAGCGCGTCCGGCCGGGCCGGGATCGCGGCCCGGACGTACGGCCGCCGGCCGCCGGGCAGGCGCGGCTTCTCACCGCCGCGCGCCCCGCGCACGGTCAGCTCGACGATCCGGTGCCCCAGCTCCACGCCCCGCTCCCAGAGCGCGGGGTCGGGGGTGAGCGGCAGGACGCATCCGGAGGGGGAGAGCTGGGCGGCGGCCACGATCCAGGCGAACAGGTCCTCCGGGGTGACGTCGTGTCCGTACTCCTTGCCGAGCAGGGCGAGCAGCCCGGGCGTGAAGTTGGGCTCGACGGCGCCGGGGCGGCGGTAGAGGGGGCGGATGCGGCCCGGGCGGCCGGCCGGGGAGCGGCCGTCGGGGAGCAGGGCGGAGACGGTGAGGGCGGGGCCGCCGCCGGTCTTCGGCAGGTGCCCCTGCTCGACGGCGAAGAGCTGCCGCTCGTCGGCGACGCGCCACAGCTCCGGGCGGGCGGCGTCCAGGAGGCGGTGATCGGGTATCAGCCACTGCTGGTCGAACGGGCCGTGGGTGAAGCGGAGGGGGGCGGGGCAGGGGCCGTCTTCCAGGGCGAGGGGTGCGGTGCCGGCGGGGCCGAGGGGGAGGGCGGTGACCCGGGTGTGGAGGGTGCGGGTGCGGGTAGGGTGGAAGAGGCGTTCGCGGGTGGGGGTGTCTGCCTGGACGAGGGTGTTCCAGCGGGTTCTGAGCGTGCGGTCGTCCGGGGCGGTGACCCAGGGGCGGCCCGGGCGCAGCGGGGCCACGGACCACGGCATCAGCTCGTCGAGCGGCTGCAGATCGTCACTCACGGGGGGTCATGCTAGGCGTCCGGCGGGGGGTTGTGCCCCCACCCCGCCCGTTCCCTCAAACCCTGGGCGGGTGGCCGGGTGGGTGGCTGAGGCGGTCCCCCGGGGGCTCCGCCCCAGACCCCGTCGCGGGGCTGCGCCCCGGGCCCCGTGCTTTGTCTGCGGGCCGGTGGGAGCTGGTCGCGCAGTTCCCCGCTCCCCTTTTTGGCCCGGTCTTTGTCTGCGGGTGTGTGGTGGGTTGCTCGCGCCGTTCCCCGCGCCCCTGGAAGCGCCCCTGCGGGGCGCCCAGGGGATTGCCGCGGAGCGGCATCTTCAGGGGCGCGGGGAACTGCGCGACCAGCCGTATGCGGCCCGCAGACAAACGGGAGCGGGGTGCAGGGGCCGCAGGCCCCGCAAACGGGGTCGGGGGCGTAGCCCCCGGGAGAGCCACCTCAGCCACCCACCCCCGGAGGCCACGCGGCGGAGCCGCACATGTCACAGCGGGAAGGGGCGGGGCGGGGGCAGGCTCAGCGGGCTTCCACCGTTACCGAGAACGAGAAGCGGTCGCCGCGGTAGCGGATGCGGGCGACGTCCACCACCCGGCCCGCCGCGTCGTACGTCACCCCCGTGTAGTGCAGGATCGGCGACAGCAGCGGAACCTCCAGCAGCTCCGCCGTCACCGGATCCGCCAGCCGCGCCTCCACCGTGTCCGTGATCCGGCTGATCCGCACCCCCACCGCGTCCCGCAGCACCTTCGTCATCGGCCACCGTTCGAGGTCGGACACCTCGATGCCGACGGCGAGCTCCGGACGTACCGCGTTCTCCGCCCAGTTGGTGGGCTCCCCGCTCTCGCTGTCCCGCCGCAGGCGACGGTAGGTGACGACCGACTCGCAGTCGGGGAAGTACTCCGCCAGCTCCCCCGGCACCGGCTCCGGCCCGTGCCCGAGCACCGTCGTCGGCTCGCCGGACTGCTGCGCCACGATCGCGTCGATCGAGCCGAGCAGCCGCACCGGCGCGCCGCGCCGTGCGGCCGGCTCGATGAACGTGCCGCGCCGCCGGTGCCGGGTGATCAGCCCCTCCTCCTCAAGCTCCTTCAGCGCCTGGCGCATGGTCAGCACGCTCACGCCGTAGTGCGCGGCCAGCCGCTCCTCGGTGGGCAGCCGCAGCGAGGCGTCCGGGGTACGGCCGAGTATCGACGCGCGCAGGGACTGCGAGACCTGGTACCAGAGCGGCAGCTTGCGGTTCAGGACCAGCGAGTCCGGAGCGAAGGAGGAGGCCGGGGGCGTTGCGGGGGTCGAGGAGGTCACGGGGATTCCGTATCAGGCTCTGGGGCGCGGGGGAAGGTACTGCCCAGGATCCGGGAGCACCGGGCCCGGCCGCACCCGGGCCGGGCCGTCCGGCCGCACCCGGGCCGGGCCACCCAGACGGCCCGGGGCCGGTGCGTGCGCATCGCGCCCGCAAGCGGCGCGCCGGCCCCCGCCGCTCGCGCCCGCATCACGCCCGGAAGTGGCGCTCCAGCCCCCGCCACACCTCGTCGTACCCCCGCTGCAGATGCTCCGCCGACGCCGCCTGTTCCGTCGCCGTCACCGGCCACCGCGTCTCGAACATGAACGCCAGGCCGTCGTCGATCTTCTGCGGCTTCAGCTCCGCCGCGCTCGCCTTGTCGAAGGTCTCCCGGTCGGGGCCGTGCGCCGACATCATGTTGTGCAGCGAGCCGCCGCCCGGCACGAATCCCTCGGCCTTCGCGTCGTACGCGCCCTCGATCAGGCCCATGTACTCGCTCATCACGTTCCGGTGGAAGTACGGCGGCCGGAACGTGTCCTCGCCCACCAGCCAGCGCGGCGCGAAGACGACGAAGTCGACGCCCGCGAGGCCGGGAGTGTCCGAGGGGGAGGTGAGGACCGTGAAGATCGACGGGTCCGGGTGGTCGTACGAGATCGTGCCGATGACGTTGAAGCGGCGCAGGTCGTACACGTACGGGACGTGGTTGCCGTGCCAGGCGACCACGTCGAGCGGCGAGTGGTCGTACTGCGCGGTCCAGAGGTTGCCGCAGAACTTGTTGACCACCTCCACCGGCCCCTCGGCCTCCTCGTACGCCGCGACCGGCGCCAGGAAGTCGCGGGCGTTGGCGAGGCCGTTGGCGCCGATCGGGCCGAGGTCGGGGAGCTGGAACGGCCGGCCGTAGTTCTCGCACACGTAACCGCGGGCCGTCTCGTCGAGAAGCTCGACCCGGAAGCGCACGCCGCGCGGCATCAGCGCGACCTCGCCGGGGCGCACCGCAAGGAGGCCGAATTCGGTGCGCAGCAGCAGTCCGCCCTGCTCGGGGACGATCAGCAGCTCACCGTCCGCGTCGCTGAAGACCCGGTCCATGGCGGCGTTTGCGTGGTAGAGGTGCACCGCCATGCCGGTGCGCTGGGCGGCGTCGCCGTTGCCCCCCAGCGTCCACAGCCCCGCCAGCCAGTCCGTCCCCGGCGCCGGCTCGGGCAGCGGGTTCCAGCGCAGCCGGTTGGGGTCGGGCGCGGTCTCGGTGAAGGGCGCGCTGCGCAGGCTCCCGTTGTCGGTCCGTACGAACGCGGGGTGCGCGGCCGACGGCGTGATCCGGTAGAGCCAGGAGCGGCGGTTGTGCGCCCTCGGCTCGGTGAACGCCGAGCCGCTCAGCTGCTCCGCGTAGAGCCCGAGGGGCGCGCGCTGCGGCGAGTTCCGGCCATGCGGCAGGGCGCCGGGAACCGCCTCCGAGCTGTGCTCGTTGCCGAACCCCGGGGAGTACGTCAGCGCCTGTGCCGTCTTCCTGGCCTGCTCGCTGCTGGTCGTCATCTGCCGCTCCCGCCGCTGAAGAATCCTGCAATCCTATGGGTCACCGTAGGATTCGGATTCGGCCGCGTCAACGGCAAAACCGGCCGAGCGCGGCATGATGGGGGCCGTGCCCCATGCGAACCTCCGCCGCGCACCGGTGCAGCAGCGCAGCGCCGAGCGCCTCAGCCGGATCCTGGACGCCTGCGCCGAGCTCCTGGACGAGACGGGTTACGAAGAGCTCTCGACCCGGGCCGTCGCCCAGCGGGCCGGGGTGCCGATCGGCTCGGTCTACCGCTTCTTCAGCAACAAGCGGGCCCTCGCGGAGGCGCTGGCGGCCCGCAACCTCGACCGGTTCGCGGAGATCGTCGGTGCCCGTCTCGCCACGATCGAGGCCGAGGACTGGCGCGGGGCGATCGACGCGGTGCTCGACGAGTACCTGGTCCTGAAGAAGACCATGCCGGGGTTCAACCTCGTCGACTTCGGCGGCCCGCAGCCGGTCGTCGACCCCTCCGCCGACGCCAACCACCTGCTGGCCGACCGGCTGGCCGAGCTGCTCCCGGCCCAGTTCGGCCGCGCCCCCGACGCCGAGCTGCGCCGGACCATCCTGGTCGCGGTCGAGGCGGCGGACGCCCTGCTGCGGCTCGCCTTCCGCACCGACCCGGACGGGGACCCGGGCATCGTCGCCGAGACCCGGGAGCTGCTGCACGCCTATCTGGCCAGGACGCTGGGCTGAGGCCCGGGCGCGGCGGCCGGGCGCCAACAGCCCTCCTTGGCCCTCGCCACCATGCCTACCGGTCGGTATGCTCAAACCGCCCGCGTGTCACCACCCGCCGCCCCGGGAGGACCCCCCATGTCCGCACTGCGCATCTGCCCCCTCTGTGAAGCCACTTGCGGGCTGACCCTGACCGTCGAGGGGACCCGGGTCACCGGCGCCCGCGGCGACCGGGACGATGTGTTCAGCCAGGGGTTCATCTGCCCCAAGGGCGCCTCCTTCGGCGAGGTCGACAGCGACCCCGACCGGCTCACCGCGCCCCTGGTCCGCCGCAACGGCAAGCTGGAGCAGGCGACCTGGGACGAGGCGTTCGACCTGGTCGCGGCGCGGCTGCGGCCGGTGGTCGAGACGTACGGAGCCGACGCCGTCGGAGTCGTGCTCGGCAACCCCAACGTGCACACCATGGCCGGGGCCCTCTATCCGCCCCTGCTGCTCGGCGGGCTGCACACCCGCAGCCTCTTCACCGCCAGCACGCTCGACCAGATGCCCAAACACGTCTCCAGCGGGCTGCTCTTCGGCGACCCGTTCGCCATCCCGGTGCCCGACCTCGACCGCACCGACCATCTGCTGCTGCTCGGCGCCAACCCGCTGGAGTCCAACGGGAGTCTGTGCACCGCGCCGGACTTCCCGGGCAAGCTCAAGGCGCTGCGCGGGCGCGGCGGCACCCTCACCGTCGTCGATCCGCGCCGCACCCGTACCGCCAAGCTGGCCGACCGGCACCTGGCCCCGCGGCCCGGCACCGACGCGCTGCTGCTCGCCGCGCTCGCCCACGTCCTCTTCGAGGAGGAGCTGACCGCGCCCGGCGAGCTCGCGGACCGGGTGGAGGGGCTGGCCGAAGTCCGCGAGGCGGTACGGGAGTTCACCCCCGAGGCGGCGGGGGCGGCCTGCGACCTGGACCCGGACGAGATCCGCATCCTCGCCCGGGAGCTCGCGGCCGCGCCCACCGCCGCCGTCTACGGCCGCATCGGCAGCTGCACGGTGGAGCACGGCACCCTCGCCAGCTGGCTCGTCGACGTCCTCAACATCCTCACCGGCAACCTGGACCGGCCCGGCGGCGCGCTCTTCCCGCTCTCCGCCACCGACCGCGCCCCGCGTCCGGCCGGGCCCGGCAAGGGGTTCGAGATCGGCCGCTGGCGCAGCCGGGTCGGCGGCCACCCGGAGGCCAAGTCGGAGCTGCCGGCGGCCGCCCTCGCGGAGGAGATCGAGACACCGGGCGAGGGGCAGATCCGGGCGCTGATCGTGTGCGCCGCGAACCCCGTGCTCTCCGCCCCCGACGGCGACCGGCTCGACCGCGCCCTGGACGGGCTCGACTTCATGGTCAGCGTCGACCCGTACCTCAACGAGACCTCGCGCCACGCCGACGTCGTGCTGCCCCCGCCGCCGCCCTCGCAGAGCGCCCACTTCGACTTCGCCTTCAACGCCCTCGCCGTACGCAACCAGGTGCGCTACACCCGCCCCGCCGTGCCGCTCGCCGAGGGCAGGCTCGGCGAGTGCGAGATCCACGCCCGGCTCGTCCTCGCGGCGACCGGGATGCACGGCGCCCCGGCGGACGCCGTGGACGCGACGGTCGTCGACCGTACGCTGGGCAAGGCCGTGGCCGACCCGCACTCGGCCGTGCACGGACGCGACCCCAAGGAGCTCGCCGCCGCGCTGACCGGCGAGAACGGCCCCGAGCGGCGGCTCGACATGATGCTGCGGCTCGGCCCCTACGGCGACGGCTTCGGCGCCGACCCGGACGGCCTCACCCTGGAGCGGGTCCTCACCCACCCGCACGGCATCGACCTCGGCCCCCTGGAGCCCCGTCTGCCGCAGGTGCTGCGCACCCGCAGCGGGCGGATCGAGCTGCTGCCCGCGCCGATCGCCGACGACCTGCCCCGGCTGCGCGCGGCCCTCGGCGCCCGGCCGGACGGGCTCGTCCTGGTCGGCCGGCGCCATCTGCGCTCCAACAACAGCTGGCTGCACAACATCCCGTCCCTGAACGGCGGTTCCAACCGCTGCACCCTGCACGTCCACCCCGAGGACGCGGCTCGGCTCGGGCTGCGCGACGGCGATCCCGTACGCGTCAAGGCGGACGGCGGCGAGGTGGCGGCGCCCGTGGAGATCACCGACTCGGTCCGTACGGGCGTGGTGAGCCTGCCGCACGGGTGGGGCCACGACCGCCCCGGGACCCGGCTCGGGGTCGCCGCCGGGCGGCCCGGGGTCAACGTCAACCAGCTGCTCAACGGCTCGCGCCTGGACCCGCTGTCGGGGACGGCGGTGCTCAACGGTTTCCCGGTCGAGCTGGTCGCACTTCGTTGACCTGGGGTTTTGCTCGTATTGCTCACGTGTCAACGTCTTGCTGACGCGAGAAGGGCCGACCTAACGTCATCCGCACCGCCAGCCCCCTGGTGGGAGTTCAAGGGTGAACGTTAGGTGTCCTCCATGCTGACCGTCCTCGGCTTCACCATGATCGCGACCTTCCTGGTGCTGATCATGCTGAAGAAGCTGTCGCCCATCGCGGCGCTGGTTCTGATCCCCGCCCTCTTCTGCGTCTTCGTGGGGAAGGGCGCCCACCTCGGTGACTACGTGGTCGACGGCGTGGGCAAGCTCGCGCCGACCGCCGCGATGCTGATGTTCGCGATCATCTACTTCGGGGTGATGATCGACGTCGGCCTCTTCGACCCGATCGTCCGGGGCATCCTGCGGTTCTGCAAGGCCGACCCGGTGCGGGTGGTCGTCGGTACGGCGGTGCTCGCCGCCATCGTCTCCCTCGACGGCGACGGCTCGACCACCTTCATGATCACGGTCTCCGCGATGTACCCCCTCTACAAGCGGCTGAAGATGAGCCTCGTGGTGATGACCGGAGTCGCCGCCACCGCCAACGGCGTGATGAACACCCTGCCTTGGGGCGGCCCGACCGCCCGCGCCGCCACCGCCCTCAAGCTCGACGCGTCCGACATCTTCGTCCCGATGATCCCGGCCCTCGCGGTCGGCTTGGTCGCGGTCTTCGTCCTCGCGTACGTCCTGGGGCGCCGCGAGCGCAAGCGGCTCGGCTACCTCACGCTGGACGAGGTCCTGGAGCCGGAGAGCGAGACGGTCCTGGTGGCGGCGGGCGGCTCCGAGTCGCCGCGCCCGGGCGCGGGCGGCGGCGGGGCGGACCTGCCCGAGACCCCCGGCCTCCAGGGCCTCGACCCGGAGCGCGCCACCCTGCGCCCCAGGCTGTACTGGTTCAACGCGGCCCTCACCGTGGTGCTGCTCACCGCCATGATCATGGAGTGGCTGCCGATCCCGGTGCTGTTCCTGCTGGGCGCGGCGCTCGCGCTGACCGTCAACTTCCCGCACATGCCGGACCAGAAGGCCCGGATCGCCGCCCACTCCGACAATGTCGTCAACGTGGCGGGCATGGTCTTCGCCGCGGCCGTCTTCACCGGCGTCCTCAACGGCACCGGCATGGTCAAGCACATGGCGGACTGGCTGGTCGGCGCCGTCCCCGAGGGCATGGGCCCGCACATGGCGCTGGTCACCGGCGTCCTGAGCCTGCCGCTCACGTACTTCATGTCCAACGACGGCTTCTACTTCGGCGTCCTGCCGGTCCTCGCGGAGGCCGGTGCCGCGCACGGCGTCTCCTCCGTGGAGATCGCCCGCGCCTCGCTGGTCGGACAGGCGCTGCACATGTCCAGCCCGCTGGTTCCCGCGGTGTACGTCCTGGTGGGCATGGCCAAGGTCGAGTTCGGCGACCACACCCGGTTCACGGTGAAGTGGGCGGCGCTCACCTCGCTGGTGGTCCTCGGCGCGGGAATCCTCTTCGGGATCATCTGAGGCTTCGGGATCATCCGCGGCTTCGGGGTCATCCGCGGCTTCGGGGTCATCCGAGGCGGGCCGCCGAGCCGGGCGGGGCAGGGGCCGCCGGAACACAGCACGCTGCGCCGGACGGGCGATATTTCAACGGCCCGTCCGGCGCTGCTCCGTCGTTTCGCCGTGCGGGTGTGAAAGAGAGTCAGATGAAAGGTCAATTTATATGACAATCTGACTCAAAGGAACGCGCATGTCTGCCTCCTCCCCTCCGCGCCCCACCGTCCGCCGCCCGGCCGTCACCGCCGCCACGGCCCTCGCCTTCGGGCTCACGGGAGCCGCCCTCGCGCCCGCCGCACACGCCGCCCCCGGCGACAACGGCGACGTGAAGATCCACAACCTGGGCACCCCGTTCACCGACCAGCGCAATGAGCCCAAGGTCTGCGGGTTCTACCTCGACGGGTTCAACTTCGACAAGGGCCAGAACATCAGCTGGTCCATCCAGACGCAGCCCCTCAGGGCGGGCGGCGCGGCCCTCAGCGGCACCATCGCCCTCCCCACCGGCACCGGCCACACCCTGCCCCTCTCCCTCCCGGACGGGCAGTACAAGCTCACCTGGAACATCGTCGGCGGCAACGGCGCGGGCAAGCACAAGGTCTTCAGGGTCGACTGTCCCCCGGACGGCAGCGACGGCCTCCACGGCGGCCCCCACGGCGGCCCCCACGGCGGGCCGAACGCCGGCGGCGGCGGGCTGGCCGGGACCGACGGCTTCACCGACGGCGTCTCACCGGCCGCGGGCATCGCGGCCCTCGGCCTGGTCGGGGTCTCCGGGGTGCTCTTCCTCCGGCGGCTGCGCCGCCGCCCCCATGGCGCCGCGTAGCGGTTCCCCCAGGCCCTTCCACCGCACCCGCGCCTACCGGCTGACGCGGACGGCGGCGCTGGCCGCGAGCCTGGTCGTCGGCGGCGTCTGGTGGGCCCAGGACGACGGGTCGGTCGCACCGGTCGCCATGGGCGCCGCGGGGGCCGGGGGCGCGGCGGCGCCCTCGGCCCCCACGGGGGCCGACGGGGACAAGCAGCCCCCGGGGGCGCCCGCGAGCCCGGCCCGCCAGGCCCCCGCCGGGCGCGGCGGGTTCACCGGGTCCACGGCGGCCGCCCGCCCGCCCAAGCCGCTGCCGCCGTCCCGGGCGACCGGCCTCGCCATCCCGTATCTGAGCCTGAAGGCGCCGGTCGTCGGCCTCGGGCTCGACCCGGAGCTGCGCCTGGCCACCCCGCCGGTCGACGACCCCAAGCTGGTCGGTTGGTACCGGGGCGGTCCCACCCCGGGCGAGACCGGCACGGCCGTCGCCGTCGGCCACCGCGACACCCGCACCGGGGCCGCCGTCTTCGCCAACCTCGCGGTGCTGAAGCCCGGCAGGCTCGTCGAGGCCCGGCGCGCCGACGGCCGGGTCGCGGTGTACACGGTGGACGCGGTCCACAAGTACGACAAGGCGCGATTCCCCAACGAGGAGGTGTACGGCCCGCGCAACCGGCCGGAGCTGCGGCTGATCACCTGTGGCGGCAAGTTCGACCACAAGAAGGGGTACGCGAGCAACATCGTGGTCTTCGCCCACCTGACCGCCGTCCGGGGCGCGGGGCGCACCGCATAGCCTCCTCCTGGCACCCGGGGACCGGCCGGGGTCCGGGACTGGCCGGGTGGCCCCTGGTGCCGGAAAACTACCGGCGCTAGTTTGGGTCCCCGGACCCCGGGCCCAAGCCCCTGGGTTCAGGTCCCAGGCTCAGGCCCCCAGGCTCAGGAGGAGTGCGATGAACGCCCACGACGGGATGTACATAGGCGGGCGGTGGACGCCCGCCGCGGGCGGCGACACGATCGCCGTGGTGAACCCGGCGGACGAGCAGGTCATCGCCCACGTCCCGGCGGGCACCGCCGAGGACGTCGACGCGGCGGTGCGCGCGGCCCGCGCGGCGCTGCCGGGCTGGGCCGCGACCCCGCCCGCCGGGCGCGCCGCCCTGATCGCCGCCCTGCGCGACCGGCTCGCCGCCCGCAAGGACGAGATCGCGGCGACGGTGACCGCCGAACTCGGCGCGCCCGAGCAGTTCGCCCAGCAGGTACATGTCGGCCTGCCGATCGCGGTCGCCGGTTCGTACGCCGAACTCGCGGCCGCGTACGGCTTCGAGGAGCGGATCGGGAACTCCACGGTCTTCCACGAGCCGGTCGGCGTGGTCGGCGCGATCACGCCGTGGAACTACCCGCTGCACCAGATCGTCGCCAAGGTGGCTCCCGCCCTCGCGGCGGGCTGCACGGTCGTGCTCAAGCCCGCCGAGGACACCCCGCTCACCGCGCGGCTCTTCGCCGAGGCGGTGCACGAAGCCGGGCTGCCCGCCGGGGTGTTCAACCTGGTCACCGGCCTCGGCCCGGTCGCGGGCCAGGCGCTCGCCGAGCACGAGGGCATCGACCTGGTCTCCTTCACCGGCTCGACGGCCGTGGGCCGGCAGATCGGCGCGACCGCGGGCGCGGCCGTCAAGCGCGTCGCCCTGGAGCTCGGCGGCAAGTCCGCCAACGTCATCCTGCCCTCCGCCGACCTCGCCAAGGCGGTCGCCGTCGGCATCGCCAACGTCATGAACAACTCCGGGCAGACGTGCAGCGCCTGGACCCGGATGCTGGTCCACACCGACCGGTACGAGGAGGCGGTCGAGCTCGCCAGGGCCGCCGTCGCCAAGTACCCGGCGGGCGACCGGGTCGGCCCGCTGGTCAGCGCCAAGCAGCGGGAGCGGGTGCGCGGCTACATCACGAAGGGCGTCGAGGAGGGCGCACGCCTGGTCGCGGGCGGCCCCGAGGCCCCGCTGGAGCAGGGCTACTACGTGGCGCCGACCGTCTTCGCGGACGTCGAGCCCGGCATGACCATCGCCCAGGAGGAGATCTTCGGCCCGGTCGTCTCGCTCATCCGGTACGAGGACGAGGACGACGCGCTGCGGATCGCCAACGGCACGGTGTACGGGCTCGCGGGCGCGGTCTGGGCCGGTGACGAGGCCGAGGCGGTCGCCTTCGCCCGCCGGATGGACACCGGGCAGGTCGACATCAACGGCGGCCGGTTCAACCCGCTGGCCCCCTTCGGCGGGTACAAGCAGTCGGGGGTGGGCCGCGAGCTCGGCCCGCACGGTCTGACCGAGTACCTCCAGACCAAGTCCCTCCAGTTCTGACGCCCGTCGGAACCCCTGAACCCCTGAACCCCTGAACCTCTGAACCCCTGAACCCCTGCATCCGGGAGCAGCATCGTGGTCCGCGCCGCAGTCCTTCCCTCCGTCGGCTCCCCGCTGGAGGTCACCGAGATAGAACTCCCCGAGCCCGGCCCCGGCCAGGTGCGGGTCCGCCTCGCCGCCGCCGGGGTCTGCCACTCCGACCTGTCGCTCTCCAACGGGACCATGCGCGTACCGGTCCCCGCCGTCCTCGGCCACGAGGGCGCGGGCACGGTCGTCTCCGTCGGTGAGGGGGTGGTCTCGGTGGCTCCCGGCGACGGCGTGGTCCTCAACTGGGCGCCCTCGTGCGGAAGCTGCCACCCGTGCTCGCTGGGCGAGGTCTGGCTCTGTGTGAACGCGCTGACGGGCGCGGGCGCGGTGTACGCGCGCACGTCCGCCGGGACCGAGCTCCACCCCGGCCTCAACGTCGCCGCGTTCGCGCAGGAGACGGTGGTGGCCGAGAACTGTCTGCTGCCGCTGCCCGAGGGCATCCCGCTCACCGAGGCCGCCCTGCTCGGCTGCGCGGTGCTCACCGGCTACGGGGCGATCCACCACTCGGCGAAGGTGCGCGAGGGCGAGACGGTCGCGGTGTTCGGCGTCGGCGGCGTGGGTCTGGCCACCCTCCAGTCGGCCCGGATCGCGGGCGCGTCGCGGATCGTCGCGGTCGACGTCTCCCCGGCCAAGGAGGAGCTCGCGCGGCGGGCGGGCGCCACCGACTTCGTGCTCGCCTCGGAGACGACCGCCAAGGACATCCGCAAGCTGACCGGCGGCCACGGGGTGGACGTGGCCGTGGAGTGCGTCGGCCGCGCGGTGACCATCCGCACCGCCTGGGAGTCCACCCGGCGCGGCGGGCGCACCACGGTCGTCGGCATCGGCGGCAAGGACCAGCAGGTCTCCTTCAACGCCCTGGAGATCTTCCACTGGGGCCGTACGCTCTCGGGCTGCGTCTACGGCAACAGCGACCCGGCCCGCGACCTGCCGGTGCTCGCCGAGCACGTCCGGGCCGGGCGCCTGGACCTGGGCGCGATGGTGTCCGAGCGGATCGGGCTCGACGGGATCCCGGCCGCCTTCGACAACATGCTCGCGGGCAAGGGCGGCCGGGCGCTGGTGGTGTTCTGACGCGTACGACCGGTGGTGTTCTGACGCGTACGACCCGTGGTGTTCTGACGCGCCCTAGCGGGCGTCCGCCACGGCGGTCACAGGGGCGCACCCGCTCTCCGGTTCCGTACGTTCCGTACGGCGCCGGGGGCGGGAGCGGGAGACCGCCACGCCCGCCAGGCAGAGGCCGCCGCCGAGGAGGGTGAGCCACGCCGGGACCTCGTCCAGGACCAGCCAGGACATCAGCACCACGAGCGCGGGCACCACATAGGTGGTCGCCCCCATCCGGCCCGCCGTCGTACGGGCCAGGGCGTACGCCCAGGTCGTGAAGGCGAGCGCGGTCGGGAAGACGCCCAGATAGACCATGTTCAGGGTCGCCGGGAGCGGCGCGTCGGCGGCGTCCGCCACCAGCTGCCCGCTGAACGGCAGACAGGCCACGGCTCCCACCAGGCAGCCGAAGAAGGTCACCTGGAGCGCGCTGCCGTGGGCGAGCGCGGGCTTCTGCGCCACGACACCGGCGGCGTAGGTGACGGCCGCGAGCAGGCACAGCGCCACCCCGAGCACATTGGCGCCGCCGTCGCCGGACATCGACAGCCCGACGGCGACCGCCCCCGCGAACGAGACGCCCATGCCCGCCACCAGCCGGGGCGGCAGCCGCTCCCCGAGGAAGCGGGCGCCGAGCAGCGCGATGAGGATCGGCCCGATGTTGACGACCATCGCGGCCGTCCCCGCGTCGACCTGCTGCTCGCCCCAGTTGAGCACCACCATGTAGAGGCCGAACCACAGCAGCCCCGAGACGGCTATGCCCCGCCAGGCCGCGCGTGGCGGCAGGCCTTCGCGCCGGACGGCGAGGAGCACGCCGAGCACGGCCGTGCCCGCGAGCAGACGGCCCAGGGCGAGCGCCCCGGGGGAGTAGGCGTCACCGGCGCTGCGGATCGACACGAAGGCCGAGGCCCACATCACCACGGAGAACCCGGCGGCGGCGAGGGCGAGGCGTTCCGGACCGCGCCCGGTGTGCGAGGAGTTGGTCATGTGCCGACGGTACGGCGGAAACCGTTCGGCGCTCACCGAATGATCCGCCGCCGCCCCGGGCGGCCCTCTTCAGCGGCCGGCCCTCCTCAGCGCCCGGCCCGCCCCGCCCGGCCCTCCGCCGCTCCCGGGCCACCGGTCACCGGTCACCGGTCACCGGTCACCGCAGGCTCGTCTTCTCGATCCCGAGCAGTTCGCCCAGGGCCTCCTCGCCCTTCGGCGTCACCCGCACCGCCCGCTCGGAGCCGATCCGTACGCACCACTCGGCGTCCAGCGCGTGTGCGCACAGCACCGCCCCGGCCACCCCGGCCAGATGGGGGCGGCGCTCGGTCCAGTCCAGGCACGAGCGCACCAGCGGGCGCTTGCCCTTGTGGTCGAGGGTGAGCCCCAACTCCCCGTACCAGCGCACCCCTTCGCGCGTCAGCGCGAACCCGGCGTCCTGGGTGATCAGCCCCCGTACCGTCATCGCGTCCGTGACGGCCATGCCGAGGCGGCCGGCGAGATGGTCGTAGCAGGTGCGCCCGCGGGCCATGGCGCTGCCCGCGGACGCGGCGCGAAGGGTGCGCGGCGGCGTGGGCGCGCTGCGGGACGCCAGCTCCTCGACGAGGTGGGCGACCCCGTCGTCGGCCAGGCGCACATAGCGGTGCCGCCCCTGGCGCTCCTCGGAGAGCAGCCCGCCCGCCACCAGCTTGCCCAGGTGCTCACTGGCCGTGGAGGGGGCGACCTTCGCGTACCGCGCCAGCTCGCCGGCCGTCCAGGCCCGGCCGTCGAGCAGCGCCAGACAGAAGGCCGCCCGGGTCTCGTCGGCGAGCAGCGCGGCGAACGCGGCCAGTCCGGATCCCGTCGTGGTTGTCATACCTCCAGGATGCCGCCGTCACCGTTCGGCTGGGGCCGAACCGTGCGCGGCGGACCGGCGAGGGCGGCCGGGCAGCGCGTCGTACTGCGTCTGGAGCCCGTCGAGCAGCGCCCGCAGCCCGGTCTCGAACGCACCCTCGTCGATCTCCTCCTGGCGCTCGGCCAGCAGATGGGCCTGGCCGAGGTGGGGGTAGTCGGCCGGGTCGTAGGCCGTCTCGTCGTCCACGAAGCCGCGGGCGAAGGAGCCCAGGGCCGAGCCCATGACGAAGTACCGCATCAGCGCGCCGATGTGGGTGGCCTGCGCGGGCGGCCAGCCCGCCGCGACCATCGCGCCGAACACCGCGTCGGCGAGCCGCAGGCCCGCCGGGCGGCGGCCGGGGCCCTGGGCGAGCACCGGGACGATGTTGGGGTGGCGGGTGAGGACCGCGCGGTAGGCGACGGCCCAGTCGTGCAGCGCGGTGCGCCAGCCCCGGGCGCCGTCCGCCCCGAACGTGGCCGGGTCGAACATCGACAGGTCGACCTGTGCGGAGGTCGCGTCCGCCACCGCCTCCAGGATCTCGTCCTTGGTGCGGAAGTGGTTGTAGAGGGAGGGCCCGCTGACGCCCAGCTCGGCCGCGAGGCGGCGGGTCGAGACGGCCGCGAGCCCCTCGGCGTCCACGAGCGCGCTCGCCGCCGCGACGATGCGGTCGTGGCTGAGGAGGGGCTTGCGCGGTCGGGCCATGCGGCACATAGTAGGCCTGCCCACAGAAAACTAGCAGTGGTAATTAAACTTGGGGTGCGATCGGCATGAACCTGGAGCTGAGCGAGGAGCAGGCCGCGGTGCGGCGGCTCGCCGAGGACTTCGTCGCCCGCGAGGTCACCCCGCACGCCGTCGCCTGGGACCGCGCCGAGAGCGTCGACAAGTCGATCGTGAAGAAGCTGGGCGCGCTCGGCTTCCTCGGGCTCACCATCCCCGAGGAGTACGGCGGCTCCGGCGGCGACCACCTGGCGTACTGCCTGGTCACCGAGGAGCTCGGGCGCGGCGACTCGTCGGTGCGCGGCATCGTCTCCGTCTCGCTCGGCCTGGTCGCCAAGACGGTCGCGCACTGGGGCACCGAGGAGCAGAAGCGGGCCTGGCTGCCCCGGCTCACCTCCGGCGAGGCGCTCGGCTGCTTCGGGCTGACCGAGCCCGGGACCGGCTCGGACGCCGGGAACCTGATCACCCGGGCGGTCCGGGACGGCGACGACTACGTCATCAACGGCTCCAAGATGTTCATCACCAACGGCACCTGGGCCGATGTGGTGCTGCTCTTCGCCCGCACCAACGACACCCCCGGTCAGCGCGGCGTCTCCGCCTTCCTGGTGCCGGCCGACACCCCCGGCCTGAGCCGCCGCCCCATCCACGGCAAGCTCGGCCTGCGCGGCCAGGCGACCGCCGAGGTGATCCTCCAGGACGTGCGCGTCCCCGTGGGCGCGCTGCTCGGGCCGGAGGGCAAGGGCTTCTCGATCGCCATGTCCGCGCTGGCCAAGGGGCGGATGTCGGTGGCGGCGGGCTGCGTCGGCATCGCCCGGGCGGCCCTGGACGCGGCGGTCGCGTACGCCGGGCAGCGCGAGCAGTTCGGCCGGTCCATCGCGCACTACCAGCTGGTCCAGGAGCTGATCAGCGACATCTCGGTGGACGTGGACGCGGCCCGGCTGCTGACCTGGCGGGTCGCCGATCTCATCGACCGGGGCGAGGAGTTCGCCACCGCCGCCTCCAAGGCGAAGCTCTTCGCCTCCGAGGCCGCCGTGCGCGCGGCCAACAACGCCCTTCAGGTGTATGGCGGTTACGGCTACATCGACGAGTACCCGGTCGGCAAGCTGCTGCGCGACGCGCGCGTGATGACGCTGTACGAGGGCACCAGCCAGATCCAGAAGCTGATCATCGGCAGGGCGGAGACGGGCGTCTCGGCGTTCTGAGCTTTTCCGAGTCCCCAGTCCCCAGTCCCCAGTCCCCAGTCCCGTGTCCGGTGTCCCGAGTCCCGTGGAAGAACGTAGGGAGTTCTGAGTACGCCCTGAGTACGTGAGCGGATGTGGCGCCGAACACATCCGTCGCATCCTGTGCGCATGAGTGAGACTCCGGTCAAGCAGCAGAACACGGCCGCGTACTACGGACAGGCCGTCGCGTCCTTCGCCGTCGCCATCAGCGCCACGGCCATCGGCATCACCCGGCTCCACGCCGACGCCTGGGTGCGTGCCTTCCTGGGCATAGCCGTCCTCTACCTCGTCACCTCCGCCTTCACGCTCGCCAAGGTGGTCCGCGACCGCCAGGAGGCCGGGCAGATCGTCAGCCGGGTCGACCAGGCCCGCCTGGAGAAGCTGCTGGCCGAGCACGACCCGTTCCAGAAGCTCTGAGAGCACGGCTCTAAGCGCTTGCTCACCTTCGGGGTATGGTGTTCGTCCGAAGGAAGGGGCAGGCGATGGACGCGGCAGCGCAGACGGTGGGCGGCGAGGACAAGCCGTGGGGCGAGGTCACGCCCGAGGCCGCCCGGAGGCTGCTCGTCGCCGCCGTCGAGGCGTTCGCGGAGCGCGGCTACCACGCCACGACGACGCGTGACATCGCGGGCCGCGCCGGGATGAGCCCGGCCGCGCTCTACATCCACTACAAGACCAAGGAAGAGCTCCTCCACCGGATCAGCCGGATCGGCCACGACAAGGCCCTGGAGATCCTGGAGACGTCGGCGGACGCCGGCGGCACCGCCGCCGACCGGCTCGCCGACGCCGTGCGCTCCTTCGTACGGTGGCACGCGGGGCACCACATGACAGCCCGTGTGGTCCAGTACGAACTCGACGCGCTGGGCCCCGAGCACCGCACCGAGATCGTCGGCCTGCGCCGCCGCAGCGACGCGGCCGTCCGGCGCATCCTCAACGAGGGTGTGGCAGCGGGCGAGTTCGACGTTCCGGACGTCCCCGGCACCACGCTCGCGGTCCTGTCGCTCTGCATCGACGTGGCGCGCTGGTTCAACACGGAAGGCCGCCGCACGCCGGACGAGGTGGGCGCGCTCTACGCGGATCTGGTGCTGCGGATGGTGGGGGCCCAGCCGAAGTAGCGGGCCGAGGGCCCGCTCAGAAGAAGTACCGCGACACCGACTCCGCCACGCACACCGGCTTCTCGCCGCCCTCGCGCTCCACCGTGACCTTGGCGGTCACCTGGACCCCGCCGCCCGCCTCCACCACGTCTGTCAGGACCGCCGTGGCGCGCAGGCGGGAGCCGACCGGGACCGGGGCCGGGAAACGGACCTTCTCCGTGCCGTAGTTGATGCCCATCTTCATGCCCTCGACGCGCAGCACCTGCGGCACCAGTGCCGGAAGGAGCGAGAGCGTCAGATAGCCGTGCGCGATCGTCGTGCCGAACGGGCCCGCCGCAGCCCGGGCCGGGTCGACGTGGATCCACTGGTGGTCGCCGGTGGCGTCGGCGAACAGGTCGATGCGGTGCTGGTCGACCTCCAGCCAGTCGCTGTACCCGAGCGGCTCGCCCACTCCGGCCTTCAGCTCGTCGGCGGAGGTGAAGATCCTCGGCTCTGCCATGCCCGGTTCCTGCCTCTCTCGCATGTTTCGGCTGCCTTTGCGCCTCCACTGTCCAAGCGCTTGCTCAGCATGCTGGGGGCGGTGCCCGCTGTCAACGGTGATCGCACCCGAGCAGTAGGGTTCGAGGAGTGCCGCAGATTCCAGAGAAGGTCCATGAGCTCACGGTCGGTCAGCTGTCCGCCCGCAGCGGGGCCGCCGTTTCCGCCCTGCACTTCTATGAGTCCAAGGGCCTGATCAGCAGCCGCCGTACCTCGGGCAACCAGCGCCGCTACAGCCGTGACGTGCTGCGCCGGGTCGCCTTCGTACGGGCCGCCCAGCGTGTCGGCATCCCGCTGGCCACGATCCGGGACGCCCTCGCCGAACTCCCCGAGGAGCGCACCCCGACCCGCGAGGACTGGGCGCGGCTCTCCGAGACCTGGCGCTCCGAACTCGACGAGCGCATCAAGCAGCTGAACCGGCTGCGCAACCATCTGACCGACTGCATCGGCTGCGGGTGTCTGTCGCTGGAGACCTGTGTCCTGTCCAACCCGGACGACATCTCCGGCGACCGCCTCACCGGCTCGCGGCTGCTGCCCGAGCGCAAGAAGACGCGGGCGGCGGCCGACATCGCGCCCGACGCCGCTTCGTGCGAGGCGTGCTAGCCGTACGGGAAGCGGCCCTCGCCTCCGGGAAGCCGCCGTCCTGACAGCGCGGGGGCGGAAGGCGCGGCCCCACGGCCGCGTCCGCCCCCGCGTGTCTCATGCCACCGATGCCAGCTCTTCGCGCCGTACCGACTTGGCGCGCACCAGCGCCTCGGCGGTCAGCACCGGCTGCGGCACCAGGATTCCGCAGCCGGTGCAGACCGGGCCGCACCACGGGTCGTGGGCCAGGTCCCGCTGCCACACCAGCCGCTGCCCGCCGCACACCGGGCAGCCCGCGCCCGGCACCGTGCGCAGGGCCGCGATGATCCGGCCGAGCACCTCGGCCAGCGGCTGCTCCGGATGCACCGACGGGTCGTCGCACCAGGCGACCCCGAAGCCGCCCCAGGTGCGCCGGTGCCAGTCGTCGAAGGAGCCGGGGATCCGCAGGCCGGCGTGTTTCTCGCGCTTCCTGCGGGCCGCGAACTCCGCTTCGTATCCGAGCCAGACGGCCCGCGCCGCCTCCAGCTCGTCGAGCGCGGCCACCAGCCGCCCCGGATCGGGTGCCCGGTCCTCGGGCCCGATGCGGTGCCTCGCACACAGATGGTCCCAGGTCGCCCGGTGTCCATAAGGGGCGAACCGCTCAAGACACTTGCGCAGTGAGTATCGGCGTAGCGCGAGATCGTTCCCTGGGTCGCGCACCTGTCTCGCAAGGCTGCGGAAACCAGCCATGGCCCTGCCACCTCCGTCGCTCGTACTTCGGCGAATGCTCGGCGTCGAGGAATGGACGTACGGCTACCCGATCCGGCTCCATCGAAAATCCGATGGGCCCCATCAGACGGCGCTGACCGGAATACGTCGCACACCCCCCGTGTGCTCCGAGCGCCCCACCCCGGGCGCCCCCGCCGCGCGGTCCGCTCCTCGCCCGGTCCGCCCGTCGCTCATCAACGCCCGTCGCCTGTGGGGATTCCGGGAAGGTCACGCACGTTCGGGAAAGGTGACGTGTGTTCATCTTCCCTCCGGCGGTACCCCTCAGTAACCTCCGCCGCATCGGTCCTCTCTAGGAGCACGCATGCGACGATCCACCGCACGGCTCAGAACCGCCACCGCCGCCACCGTGATCGCCCTCTCGGCCGCCCTGCTCGCCCCCCTCAGCCAGGCCGGCGCCGCCGAACCCCCCAACAGCGACTACTGCCTGGGGCGGTGCGGCGACATCCTGCCGCCCGGCGAGAACGGCAACGCCACCCTCGTCGAGATCCTCGGCAACAAGGCCTTCGGCACCCACCCGGCACACAGCGACGACCAGCTCGGCAAGTACGACGCGCTCGTCGCCGGCCAGTCCTCGCTCACCGACGACAAGCTCAACTCCTTCTTCAACGACGCCTCGTTCGGGGTGCCCAGCGGCCAGGTGGCCTCCACCAGCGCCCCGCGCCCGGACGTCACCATCACCCGGGACAAGGCCACCGGAGTCCCGCACATCAAGGGCACCACCCGGTACGGAACCGAGTTCGGCGCCGGGTTCGCGGCCGGCCAGGACCGGCTCTGGCTGATGGACCTGTTCCGGCACATCGGGCGTGGCGAGCTCACCTCGTTCGCGGGCGGCGCGCTCGCCAACCAGGGCCTGGAGCAGGAGTTCTGGCCGCAGGCCCCGTACACCGAAGCCGACCTCCAGTCCCAGGTCGACCGGATCCGCACCACCAACGGCCCGCGCGGCGAGCAGGCGATGGCCGACGCGCAGGCGTACGTGGACGGCATCAACGCCTATGCCAAGCAGTCCAAGGACGGCCGGTACTTCCCCGGTGAGTACGTCCTCACCGGCAAGATCGACGCCATCACCAACGTGGGCGAGATCCAGCCGTTCAAGGTCACCGACCTGATCGCGCTCGCCTCCGTCGTCGGCGGGCTCTTCGGCGGGGGCGGTGGCGGCGAGGTGCAGGCCGCGCTCTCGCTCCAGGCCGCCCAGGCCAAGTACGGCGTCGCCGAGGGCACCAAGGTCTGGGAGTCCTTCCGTGAGCGCGACGACCCCGAGGCCGCCCTCACGATTCATGACGGCACCAGCTTCCCGTACGCCACCAAGCCCGCCAACGCGCGCGGTACCGCGATGCCGGACCCCGGCACGGTCGTGCCCGAACAGCTCGTCTACGACCGGACCGGCTCGGCGCTCACCAAGGCCAAGGCCGATGTGCGCGTGCCCGAGCGACTGAAGCCGCTCAAGGGCATCTTCGACAACGGCGCGCTGCCCGGCTTCGACATCGGCAAGCCGCGCGGGATGTCCAACGCGCTGCTCGTCTCCGGCAGCCGGACCGCGAGCGGCAACCCGGTCGCGGTCTTCGGCCCGCAGACCGGCTACTTCGCGCCACAGCTGCTGATGCTCCAGGAGATCCAGGGCCCGGGCATCAGCGCCCGGGGCGCCTCCTTCGCCGGTGTCGGCATGTACGTCCAGCTCGGCCGGGGCCAGGACTACGCCTGGTCGGCGACCTCCGCGGGCCAGGACATCACCGACACCTACGCCGTCGAGCTGTGCCAGGACTCCGCGCACTACCTCTACCGGGGCGTGTGCACCCCGATGGAGAAGCTGGAGAAGACCAACGCCTGGAAGCCGACCACCGCCGACAACACGGCCGCCGGCTCCTACCGGATGCAGGTCTGGCGCACCAACTACGGCCTCGTCTCCGCCCGCGCCACGGTCGGCGGCAAGCAGGTCGCGTACACCTCACTGCGCTCGACCTACCGCCACGAGGCCGACTCGATCATCGGCTTCCAGATGTTCAACGACCCGACGTACGTCAAGGACGCGGCCACCTTCCAGCAGGCGGCCCAGCACGTCGACTACGCCTTCAACTGGTTCTACGCGGACTCCCGCACCGCCGCCTACTACAACAGCGGCAAGAACCCGGTCCGCGACCCCGACGTCGACCCGTCGCTGCCGGTCGCGGCCGACCGCGCCTACGAGTGGCAGGGCTTCGACCCGGCGTACAACACCGCCGACTACACCCCGCCCGCCCAGCACCCGCAGTCCGTCGGGCAGGACTACTACATCTCCTGGAACAACAAGCAGGCCAAGGAGTACACGGCCGCCGGGTTCGGCAACGGCTCGGTGCACCGGGGCAACCTCCTCGACGACCGGGTGAAGGCGCTGGTCGCGCAGGGCGGGGTGACCCGCGCCGCGCTCACCCGGGCCATGGCGCAGGCCGCCGTCACCGATCTGCGCGGCGAGGACGTGCTGCCCGAGCTCCTGAGGGTCATCCGCAGCGCCCCCGTCACCGACCCGCAACTCGCCGGCGCCGTCCAGCAGTTGGAGTCGTGGAAGGCTGACGGGACCCAGCGCCGCGAGAGCGCGCAGGGCTCGCACACCTACACCCACCCCGAGGCCGTGCGGCTGATGGACGCCTGGTGGCCGCTGATGGTCGAGGCCGAGTTCCGGCCGGGGCTCGGGGACGGGCTGTACTCGGCGCTCACGTCGAACCTGTCCACGGACGAGGCGCCGTCGGCCGGGCACGGTCCGACCGGGTCGCACGCCGGATCCTCCTTCCAGTACGGCTGGTGGAGCTACGCCGACAAGGACCTGCGTACGGTCCTGGGGGAGCCGGTGCGGGGGCCGCTGGCCCGCGCGTACTGCGGCGGCGGCAAGCTCGACGCCTGCCGTGACACTCTGCTCGCCACGCTGAGGCAGGCCGCCTCTAAGACGCCCGCGCAGGTCTATCCCGGCGACGGCGGTTGCGCGGCGGGCAACCAGTGGTGCGCCGACTCGATCGTCCAGCGGCCGCTGGGCGGGATCGCGCAGAACGCGATCAACTGGCAGAACCGGCCGACGTATCAGCAGGTCGTCGAGTTCGCCTCGCACAGGTAGCACCCACGGCCGCGGGCCGGGTCAGACGCAGCCGATCCGGCCCGCGGCCAGCACCACCCTCGCCAGCTCCGGGTGGCAGATGTCGCTGTGCGCGCCCGCCGGGGGGCCGCCGGAGCGGACCACCGACTCCGCGTTCACGCTCACGCACCCGGAGTCCGGCACCCCGTCCCGCAGCACCTCCGCCAGGGTCAGCTCGGTGCACGGGGCCACCGACTGGATGCCGTCGTGGCCGATCGCCCACCAGCGGCGGTCGAGCTCCAGCAGCCCCTGGTAGTCCCCGGCGAGCTTCGACGCCAGCGGGTAGATCACCCCGAGGGCGGTGTCGAAGCGCGAGTAGCAGGAGACCACCGGGCCGTCCACGCGCCGCTGCAGCGCCGCGAGCGCGCCCGCCCCGGCGAGCCCCGACGGCAGCCGCTCGGCGAAGGCGTAGTGCGAGAAGGCGCCTTCGAGCAGGGTCACCGACTTGATGTTGCGCGCCCCCTCCGGCAGCCCCTTCAGGGCGAACGCCACCAGCCGTCCGCCCTGGCTGTGCCCGACCAGATGGACCCGCATCGTGGGTCTGGTCCGGGCGAGCTCACCGAGCAGCGGCCCGAGCCCGAGCTGGCCGATCTTGCCGGAGCGGCGCTTCATCTCGTAGTACGTGGTCTGGCGCAGCACCTCCTTGGCGCCGTCCCACAGGTGCCTCAGCGAGTTGCCGAGCGAGAACGAGGGGCCGGGCGGGCCCGGTTCGACGCGCATGCCGGTGTCGGACAGGGCGAGGGTGAACGCGCGGCACAGCCCGAGCGTGTCGTCCGTGAGGAGCGCCGCGCCGCCCCCGCCGTGTTCCACGGTGTCGGCCGCGAAACCAGACGATTCCACGTCATCGGCCACCAACTCCCGGGTGAGAAGCCCGAATTGGCGGAATGCCTCCTCCGCGTCCGGCTGTTCGTCGAGCAGCCGGGCCAGCGCGTCGACGGTCACCTCCTGCCCCGGGAACGCCCGCTTGAGCGCGTCCACGGTCGCCGCGTCCAGGCCCGCGCCGGGCTGTGCGGTCAGGGAGGTGTGCGGGAAGTTCGGGATCTGCTCGTCGGCGAAGCGGATGGAGGGCCAGACGATGCCCGCGTACCCGAGGCGCACCCGCGCCCCGGCCGGGCCCGCCCCGGCCAGCAGGCCGGGGAAGGGGGCGAAGAAGTGGCGGTAGAGGGCGGTCGCGACCGACGGGGTGTTGTTCCAGCCGTGCGCGAACATCACCAGATCGGTGACGTCCAGATCCGCGAGGGCCGCGTGCTGCGCCGGGGACGCGTCGCCGTCCGCGTCGAAGGTGATCTCCCGATATGGCTCGACTCCGATGTCCGCCATGGCGTGGCCCTCCGGTCCGTTCGCTGACGATGGGGCGGGGCTGAGGCCTCACATCGTCCCGCCGGACCGGAGGGCTGACCATACGCAGGACATCGCAGAACGGTGGTGATCGGGGGAGGTCAGAGCCGGTGCGCCGCCGTCACCCGGTGGAGGTGCACCAGTACGTCGAACGAGGGCCCGAGCCGCACCTGATCGGCGTCCTGGGGCCAGGAGTTGCCGATGAACCGCGTCGGCCGGAAAACGCCCAGCCAGTCCTTCGCCGGGTTGGCGACCTTGCGCAGATCGACGTAGTAGTCGCGCGGCGAGACCCGCTCCAGGACCTCCTCGTTGCTGCCCGGCCCGGGCGGCCCGACGGTGAACTCACGGATCGGCTCGGCCGGGTCGTTCAGGTCGAGGGCGTTGAACGAGCCCTGCCCGAAGGTGAATCCGATGTTCATGTACGCGGAGCCGACCGCTTCCCGGATGAAGGCGCCCTGGAGCTTCGGGTACTCGCCGCCGAGCGTCGGGGCGTATCCGACATGGCCGTTGTGCGCGGAGAGCAGCATCTTGTGCCCGGTCTGGCGCTGCCACCACACGGTGTTCTCGGCCATCACCCGGTCCCGGTAGAGCCGGGACTCCTTGAGCTGGGCGTCGTCGAAGAAGTCGAACGCCCACATGGCGCCGGTCTGGGCGATGGTGCGCGCGTACTGGAGGATCCAGGCGTGCTCCGCCCGGTCGGGTCCGGGGCGCTGGCGCAGCAGCAGGTCGTAGGCCCGGCGCACCTCGTCGCACTGGCGCCTGCGCTCGGCGAGGGGGAGCTTGAGCCTGCCGCTCATGGTGTCGCCGACGCCCGCGGTGGGCCGGGAGTCCTTGTAGAGGGCGGTGATCCGGGGCAGCAGCGCGGGGTAGCGCTTCGCGGTGTACGCGGTCACCTCGTCGAAGAGCTCCGGGCCCGCGTACCCCATGTCGTCGCCCATGAACTGGACCTTGCGGCTGTGGTGCAGGTTGTAGCCGCGCATCCAGCGGATCAGGTCCAGGTACTCCCGGGTCTGCCACATCGTGTACGAGCTCTGGAACTCCTCGCGCACGATCCGCTCGGGGTCGCCCTCGCCGCGCAGCACATAGGCGTTGACGCGCATCCCGGAGGACCAGGCCGTCTCCAGCGCGAAGGTGGTGAAGCCCTTCTTCTCGACGAGGTACTGGAACACGCGCTGCTTGGTCGCGAAGAACTCGTGCGAGTTGTGCGTCGCCTCGCCCAGACCCACGATGTCGGCCGCGCCGACCATGCGGCCGAGCGGGCGCAGGTCGTCGAGGGGCTCGGCCGAGCGCGCCAACTGCCTTTCCGGAGACGGTGGTTCGGCCGCCCGTGCTCCCGGGACGGCCGCCGTGAACACGGCGAACGTCAGACCGATCAGCAGGAGTAAGGCCTGGCGCGGGCGGTGGTGTGTGTCGTGGAACAGATGCATGGGCCCAGCCTGTCGGCCGGGCGCGGGCCGGGCCCATCCCGCCAGCCACCGTCCGCCCTGGGGGGTTTTCCCCCGTCCCCTCACCCTCACCGGTACAGCAGATACCGCGCCCGCGTCGCGCGGAACGCCCTGAGCCGGTCCTGCCAGGCGCTCGCCACGTCGTCGGTGTCCGCGCCGGCGTCGATCAGGGTGCGGACCGACGCCGAACCGGTGAGCTTGTCGATCCAGTGGTCCGGCCGCCAGGCGAAGCCGCTCCACACCTTCTTCGCCGTCACCAGCAGAGCGACACCGGTGCGCACCGGGTCGTACGACTCGCGGTCGTGGACGTGGAGCTGGACGCCGCCGACGGTCTTGCCCGGGAACTTGGAGAAGGTGGGCGTGAAGTACGCCTCGCGGAGGCGGACCCCGGGCAGCTCCAGGGCGTTGGCGGCGGCCGCCCACCGCCCGTCGATCCCCTCGGCGCCGAGCAGCTCGAACGGGCGCGTGGTGCCGCGCCCCTCGGAGAGGTTGGTGCCCTCGAACACGCAGGTGCCCGCGTAGACGAGCGCCGTGTCCGGGGTCGGCATGTTGGGGCTCGGCGGCACCCACGGCAGCCCCGTGGCGTCGAAGAAGCCGTCACGCCGCCAGCCCGTCATCCGTACGGTCTCCACCCGGACGCGCCCGCCCAGGAACTCGGCGTCGAAGAGCGCGGCCAGCTCGCCCACCGTCATCCCGTGCGCCTGGGCGATCGGCTCGCGCCCGACGAACGTCGCGAACGCCTTGTCCAGGACGGGCCCGCTCGCCGCCCGGCCGGTCACCGGGTTCGGCCGGTCCAGGACCAGGAACCGCTTCCCGGCGAGGGCGGCCGCCTCCATGCAGTCGTAGAGCGTCCAGATGTACGTGTAGAAGCGCGCGCCCACGTCCTGGATGTCGAAGACCACCGTGTCCACGCCCGACGCGGTGAAGACGGCGGCGAGCGCCGGCCCGCTCACGCCGTACGTGTCGTACACCGGCAGCCCGGTCGCCGGGTCGTCGTAGCGCCCCTCGGAGCCGCCCGCCTGCGCCGTGCCCCGGAAGCCGTGCTCGGGCCCGAACACCGCCGTCAGGTTCACGCGCGGGTCGGCGTGCATGACGTCCACGATGTGCCGGACGTCCGGGGTGATGCCGGTCGGGTTGGTGACCACGCCGACCCGGTGGCCCTCCAGCGCCCGGTAGCCGCCGGCGGCCAGCCGGTCGAAGCCGGTGCGGACGGGCCCGCGGGAGTGGTGGGCGGGGGCGGGGGAGGCGGCCGCTCCGGTGACCATCGCGCCCGCCACCGCCACTGTGCCCGTCCCCGCCAGCAGGCCCCGTCTGGACAGGCTCATCGGCGTACCTCCCGGGCCGCTCGCGGTGTCCTGGCCACGCACGCTAGCGCGCGGGCGCGCGAGGGGGAACGAGCCGCACGGGACGGTTCGCCGCGGCCCCTTCCGTCCGTACGTGGCGGGCCCCTTCCATCCGCACATACCGACTGGTTAGTCTGCTCATCAGTCGGCATGTGGAGAGGCGGATTCTCGATGGGTTCGGTCCAGGACGTCCAGGGCGCGGCAGTGGTGGTCACCGGGGCGGGCGGCGGCATCGGCGCCGCGCTCGCGCGCAGATTCGCGGCGGAAGGCGCCCGGGTCGTGGTCAACGACCTCGACGAGGCCAAGGCCCGCAGGACCGCCGAGGAGATCGGCGCGATCGCCGTCCCGGGCGACGCCTCCGGCGTCGTCCCGCTCGCCCGCGAGGCGCTGGGCCAGGCGATCGACGTCTACTGCGCCAACGCGGGCCTGGGGTCGGGCGGTTCCGAGGCCGCGCCCGAGGACGTCTGGGCGGCCGCCTGGGACGTCAATGTGATGGCCCATGTCCGAGCCGCCCGCGAGCTGCTGCCCGAGTGGCTGGAGCGCGGCGGTGGCCGGTTCGTGTCGACCGTGTCGGCGGCCGGGCTGCTCACCATGATCGGCGCGGCCCCGTACAGCGTCACCAAGCACGGCGCCCTCGCCTTCGCGGAGTGGCTCTCGCTCACCTACCGCCACCGGGGCGTGCGGGTCCACGCGATCTGCCCGCAGGGCGTGCGCACCGACATGCTGGCCGCCACCGGCTCGGCCGGGGACCTGGTGCTGGCGCCGACCGCTATCGAGCCCGCGGCCGTCGCCGACGCGCTCTTCGAGGCGATGGCCGAGGAGCGGTTCCTGGTGCTGCCGCACCCGGAGGTCGCCGGCTTCTACGGCGCGCGGGCCGGCGATCCGGACCGCTGGCTCACCTCCATGAACCACCTTCAGCAGAAGTGGGAGGCGAACGGCGCATGACCTCCCTGTACGCGGCCAAGCCCTGGCTCGGGCAGCTCACCGAGGCCCAGCGGGCCCCGGTCAGCCCGCCCCCGAGCGTCGTGCACGCCTTCCGCGCCGCCGTCCTGCGCGCCCCCGAGCGCACCGCGCTCGCCTACTTCGACGGGCGGCTCAGCTACCGCGAGACCGACGCGCTCTCCGACTCCGTGGCCGGCCACCTCGCCGCCCGGGGCCTCCAGAGCGGCGACCGGGTCGCGATCATGCTCCAGAACACCCCGCACTTCGTGATCGCGCTGCTCGGGGCCTGGAAGGCGGGCGCGACCGTCGTCCCGCTCAACCCGATGTACAAGTCGGCCGAGGTCGGGCACGTCCTGGCCGACGCCGAGGCCGCCGCGCTGATCTGCTCCGACCGGGCGTGGGAGGCGTATCTGCGGGACACCGCGGCCGCCTCGCCGGTCCGGATCGCGCTCACCGCCTGCGAGCTCGACCTGCAGAGCCGCGACGACGCGCGCGTGCTCGCCTTCGAGCGGCTGCCGCGCCCCGCCGACACCGACGACCTGCTGGCCGTCGCCCGGCAGGGCCTGCCCGCCCCGGGCGGGCGCGAACCCGCCCCCGACGCCACGGCGCTGATCAGCTACACCTCGGGCACCAGCGGCCCCCCCAAGGGCGCCATGAACACCCACGCGGGCATCACCTACAACGCCGAGCGCCAGCGCACCGGCCACCCGGTCCCCGAGGGCGCGGGCTACTTCGCGCTGGCCCCGCTCTTCCACATCACCGGCATGGTCTGCCAGCTCGCCGCGTGCGTCGCCAACGCGGGCACGCTCATCCTGGCCTACCGCTTCCACCCGGGCGTGGTGCTCGACGCCTTCGCCGAGCACCGCCCCGCCTACACCGTGGGCCCCTCCACCGCGTTCATGGCCCTGGCGGCCGCCCCGGGCGTCACCCGCGAGCACTTCGACTCCTTCCGGGTGATCTCCTCGGGCGGCGCGCCGGTACCGCCCGCGCTCGTGGAGAAGTTCCGGGCGGCCTTCGGCCCGTATCTGCGCAACGGCTACGGACTGACCGAGTGCACCGCCCCGTGCGCCTCGGTGCCGCCGGAGCGGGAGGCCCCGGTCGACCCGGTCTCGGGCACGCTCTCGGTCGGCCTGCCCGGCCCGGAGACGGTCGTACGGATCGTCGACGAGGAGGGCGAGGAGGTGGACTTCGGCGAGCAGGGCGAGATCGTGGTGCGCGGCCCGCAGGTCGTGCCCGGCTACTGGCGCCGCCCCGAGGCCACCGCCGAGACCTTCCCGGACGGCGAACTGCGCACCGGCGACATCGGGTTCATGGACCGGGACGGCTGGCTGTACGTCGTCGACCGCAAGAAGGACATGATCAACGCGTCCGGCTTCAAGGTGTGGCCGCGCGAGGTCGAGGACGTGCTCTACGGCCATCCGGCGGTGCGCGAGGCGGCCGTCGTCGGCGTCCCCGACCCGTACCGGGGCGAGAACGTCAAGGCGTACGTGAGCCTGCGCCCCGGCGCCGAGGCCACGCCCGCCGAGCTCTCCGCGTACTGCGAGGAGCGGCTGGCGGCGTACAAATATCCCCGGCAGGTCGAGGTGCTCGCGGAGCTTCCCAAGACGGCGAGTGGGAAGATCCTCAGGCGGGAACTGCGTTCCCGCCACTAGAACGGCGTGAAACCAACGGGTGGACCAGGAGAGAGGCGGCGACGGCATGGCCAGGACGACGGACGGGAGCGGCACCCCCGTCCCCCAGAGGCTGCTGGCCGCCGCCACCCGCCTCTTCGCCGAGAACGGGTACGACAGGACCTCGGTCCAGGAGATCGTCGAGGCGGCGGGCGTCACCAAGGGGGCGCTCTACCACTACTTCGGCTCCAAGGAGGACCTGCTCCAGGAGGTCTACGCGCGCGTGCTGCGCCTCCAGCAGGAGCGGCTCGACGCCTTCGCCGACGCGGACGCGCCCATCGAGCGGCGACTGCGCGACGCGGCCGCCGACGTGGTGGTCACCACCATCGAGAACCTCGACGACGCGTCCATCTTCTTCCGCTCGATGCACCACCTCAGCCCCGAGAAGAACAAGCAGGTACGGGTCGAGCGGCGGCGCTACCACGAGCGGTTCCGGGCCCTGATCGAAGAGGGCCAGGCTGCCGGGGTGTTCTCCACGGCCACCCCGGCCGACCTGGTGGTGGACTACCACTTCGGGTCGGTCCACCACCTGTCCACCTGGTACCGGCCGGACGGCCCGCTCACCCCGCAGCAGGTCGCCGACCACCTCGCCGACCTGCTGCTGCGGGCCCTGCGCCCCTGACCGGGGCTACAGGTACTTCTTCAGCTCCCGGCGGGCCAGCGAGCGCTGGTGGACCTCGTCGGGGCCGTCCGCGATACGCAGGGTCCGCGCCGCCGCCCACAGGTCGGCCAGCGGGAAGTCCTGGCTCACCCCGCCCGCGCCGTGCACCTGGACGGCCTTGTCGATGATGTCGAGGACCGTCCGGGGCGTGGCGATCTTGATGGCCTGGATCTCGGTGTGGGCGCCGCGGTTGCCCACGGTGTCCATCAGCCAGGCGGTCTTCAGGACCAGCAGCCGCAGCTGCTCCACCGCCACGCGCGCGTCCGCGATCCACTCCTGCACCACGCCCTGCTGGGCGATCGGCTTGCCGAACGCCGTCCGGGCCGCCGCGCGCCGGCACATCAGCTCGATGGCCCGCTCGGCCATCCCGATCAGCCGCATGCAGTGGTGGATCCGGCCGGGCCCGAGGCGGGCCTGGGCGATGGCGAAGCCGCCGCCCTCCTCGCCCACCAGGTTCTCCACGGGCACCCGCGCGCCGTGGAAGAAGACCTCGGCGTGGCCGCCGTGCGAGTGGTCCTCGTACCCGTACACCTGCATGGCGCGGCGGACCTCGACGCCCGGGGTGTCGCGCGGAACCAGCACCATCGACTGCTGGCGGCGGACGTCCTCGTTGTCCGGGTCGGTCTTGCCCATCACGATGAAGATCTTGCAGTCGGGGTTCATCGCGCCGGAGATGTACCACTTGCGGCCGGTGATGACGTACTCGTCACCCTCCTTGGCGATCCGGGTCTCGATGTTGGTGGCGTCCGAGGAGGCGACCTCCGGCTCGGTCATCGCGAACGCCGAGCGGATCTCCCCGGCCAGCAGCGGCTCCAGCCACTGCTTTTGCTGCTCGTCCGAGCCGAACTGGGCGAGCACCTCCATGTTCCCGGTGTCCGGCGCCGCGCAGTTCAGGGCGGTCGGCGCCAGGTGCGGGGAGCGGCCGGTGATCTCGGCGAGCGGCGCGTACTGGAGGTTGGTGAGCCCGGCGCCGTGCTCGGCGTCCGGCAGGAAGAGGTTCCACAGCCCCTGGCTGCGGGCCTCGGCCTTCAGCTCCGCCACCACGGCGGGCGTGTCCCACGGCGACTTCAGCTGGAGGCGCTGCTCGTGCGCGGTGGTCTCGGCCGGGTAGACGTACTGCTCCATGAAGGTGAGCAGCTTGGCGCGCAGCTCTTGGGTCCGTGCGTCGAATGCGAAGTCCATGGCGGGAGTTCAGCCTTCCTGCGGTGACTGGAGGGTGGTGAGGCCGTGGTCGATGAAGACCGGCACCAGGTCCCCGATGCGGTCGAAGCCCGCGCCGACGGTCTGGCCCAGGGTGTAGCGGTAGTGGATGCCCTCCAGGATCACGGCGAGTTTGAACCAGGCGAACGCCGTGTACCAGGAGATGGCCGAGGTGTCGCGGCCCGAACGGGTGGCGTACCGCTCGATCAGCTCGGCCGGGGTGGGGTGTCCGGCGGCCCCGGCGGTGGTGGAGACCGGAGAGTCCTTCACCGTCAGCTCGGCGCTGTACATGACGAGCAGCCCGAGGTCGGTCAGCGGGTCCCCGAGGGTCGACATCTCCCAGTCGAGGACCGCCTTGATCTCGTCGTCGTCCCCGACGAGGACGTTGTCGAGCCGGTAGTCGCCGTGGATGACCGTGGGGGCGGGGGAGACGGGGAGCTCACGGCCGAGCGCCGCGTGCAGCTCGTCGATCCCGGCCAGCTCGCGGTTGCGGGAGGCGTCGAGCTGCTTGCCCCAGCGCCGCAACTGGCGGTCGAGGAAGCCCTCCGGGCGCCCGAAGTCGCCGAGGCCGACCGCCTCGGGGTCCACCGCGTGCAGCTCGACCAGCGTGTCCACCAGGGCGAGGATCGCGGCCCGGGTCCGCTCCGGCCCCAGCGGAGCCAGCTGCTCCGCCGTGCGGTACGGGGTCCCGGCCACGTACTCCATGACGTAGAACGGCGCGCCGAGGACCGAGTCGTCCTCGCACAGGAGCAGCGGCTCCGGCACCGGGACCGACGTCGGGTGCAGGGCGCTGATCACCCGGTGCTCGCGCTTCATGTCGTGAGCGGTGGCCAGAACATGACCCAGCGGGGGCCTGCGGACCACCCACTGGCCGCTGCCGTCCGTCACGATGTACGTCAGGTTCGACCGGCCGCCCTCGACGAGCCGGGCGCTGAGCGGTCCGTTCACGAGCCCCGGCCGCGCGCGGTCGAGGTGGGCGCGCAGCCGCTCCGGGTCGAGGCCTGGCGGGACTGTGCTCATGGCGGGGTACCTCCGGGGACGGCGATCGTGTCACAGACACGCTACCGACCAGTCGGTATGTCGTCCAGATGCTGCCGCGCATCCCGTGCGGCGAGCCGGGCCGCTTCAGGGGGGCGCGCGGCGGTCAGGGGGCGCGGCGGTCAGAGCAGCATCGCCACCGCGAACAGCGCCAGCGCCGCCACGCACGCCAGCGCCGCGACCGCCTCGCGGGCCCGCAGCACTCCGGGGCGGGCCGAGCGGGTCAGGGACTGGATGCGGTGGTGGGCCACGGCGAGGAAGCCCAGCCAGACCAGGCCGCTCAGGGCCGCCGCCACCAGGGCGACGGGCGTCCGGCCGCCGTGCAGGGCCTGCTTGGCCGCGAGCACGGCAGCCACCGTGCAGGACAGCGTCGTACGCCGCCAGGCGAGCCGGGTCCGCTCGGGCTGGAGGCCGGGGTCCCGGTCGGGCGCGCCCGTCACCCGGCCCAGCCGAAGACGACGACCACCACCATGACGACGGCGACCACCGCCACCGTCACGCTCAGCAGGGTGGGGAAGCGCGAGACGGGCAGGTCCTCGCCGCGCCGCATCGCCCGCTCGCACCGCACCCAGTGGTTCACGGCCCGCAGCGCGCACAGCACCCCGGCCGCCAGCAGCGCCAGCGCGAGCCCGACCCGTACGCCCCAGCGCAGGTCCGGCAGGAACTGGTCGACCGCGAAACCGCCGCCGACCAGGGCCAGCGAGGTCCGGATCCAGGCCAGGAACGTACGCTCGTTGGCCAGCGAGAACCGGTAGTCCGGCGTCTCGCCCTCCTCGCCGATGCGCTCGGGTGCGAACCACAGCCGCAGGGTCTGCGCGATGCTGATCACCTTTGCACACTACCCGCAGGGGATCACCCGTCCCGGTGCGCGCGCAGCCGCCGGTACGCGTCGAGCCCGTCCGGCACCCACTCCCAGGTGTCCAGCCGCCGCTCCACCTCGGCCTCGGGCAGGAAGTCGTGCCAGGCGACCTCCTCGACCTGCGGGTGCACGGGCAGCGTGCAGCGCACCTCGTACACGGCCGACCACCACGTCTGCCGCCCGTCCGCCCCGCCCTCGTAGAGGAACCTGAACAGCGGTACGGGCCGGGGCAGCCCCGACACGCCCAGCTCCTCCTCGGCCTCGCGCAGGGCGGCGTCGTCGTAGCTCTCGCCCGCCCCGACGACACCGCCGACGAACATGTCGTACAGCGAGGGGAAGACCAGTTTGACCGGGGTGCGCCGGTGGACGAAGACCCGGTCCTCGGCGTCGCGGGCGAGGACGAAGACGCAGCGGTGGCGCAGACCGCGGGCGTAGGCCTCGCCGCGGGGCGCCCGGCCCACGACCCGGTCGTGCTCGTCGACGATGTCGAGGATCTCGTCGGCGGGGGAGGGCGGAGGGGAGCTCATACGGCCCATCCAACCACCGGGCTCAGTGCGGCTGAAGGTCGCGGACGGGTTCCTTCGGGCCGGTGCCGGACGGCATCGCCGGGTGCAGCCCGAGCAGGATGATTCCGGCCACGATGGCGGCGAGTCCGCACGCCTCCCAGGCGAGCGCCCCCGCGTCGGTACGCAGCTGGTCGCCCAGGAAGCCGATGCCGCAGGCGATCCCGGCGAGCGGCTGGGCGGCGGTGAGGGCGGGCAGCGACATCCGCAGCGGGGCGGTCTCGAAGGCGCTCTGCACCAGGATCAGGCCGCTCACGCCGAGCGCCACCACGCCGTACGGCTGCCAGCCCGTCAGCATGTGGGCGAAGCCGTCGGCCCTGAACCGTTCGCCGCTGACCCGGGTGAGGGCGTCCTGGAGGCCGTAGAGGCACCCGGCGGCGACGGCGAGGAGGGTGGGGCCGGCGCTGAGGCGGGACCGCTTGGCGAACACGGTGAGGACGAGCGCGATCCCGACGACGATGCCGGTGATCAGCCAGTGCCGCAGGGGCCCGGCGACGTCGTCACCGCCGCGCGGCTGGCCCGCCACCATGAAGGCGGTCACCCCGCCCGCGAGCAGGGTGATCCCCGCCCAGCCCTGGCGGCCCAGGGACTGCTTGGTCTGCCAGCGGGACAGGGCCATCGCGAAGAAGAGATTGGTGGCGAGGAGGGGCTCCACCTGGGAGACCTCGCCCTGGCCCAGTGCCAGCGCACCCAGCACCATGCCCGCGACCATCAGCCCCATGCCCGCCAGCCACCGGGGCACCCGTACGAGGTCGAGCAGCAGCCGCGGCGAGAGGAAGTCGCTCAGCGGGGCGTGCTGGGCGGCGTTCTGCTGGAGCACGAACCCGAAGCCCAGACAGCAGGCCGCGCCCACGGCGAGAGCGAGGACGAGAACCGACACGTGGGACACCTTCAAGTGCGGCCGGGGTTTGTGAACTTGCTCGACGATAGCGCCCCAGGCGCCCTGCCGCCTCCCGAGCACCCCGCCTCGGCCCCCTTTTGGCCCCGCTGCCACCCCGGCCACCACCGGGGGCTCCGCCGCGGCCCTCGTGTTCGCCCGCGGGCCGACGGGGCCGGTTGCGCGTCGGCCGCGTGCGGGTTGTCGGCGGCCGGCCCCGCAGTTCCCCGCGCCCCTGAAGGCCGGCCGTTGGTTGGGTGCGGGCCGCGTGTGGCTGGTCGCGCAGTTCCCCGCGCCCCTTGGGGGTCTGGACTCCTGCTTTGTCTGCGGGCCGCGTGTGGCTGGGCGCGCAGTTCCCCGCGCCCCTGAAGGTCGGCCGTTGGTCGGGTGCGGGTCCGCTTGGGCTGGTCGCGCAGTTCCCCGCGCCCCTGAAGGTCGGCCGTTGGTCGGGTGCGGGTCCGCTTGGGCTGGTCGCGCAGTTCCCCGCGCCCCTTGGGGGGCTGGACCCTTGTTTTGTCTGCGGGTCCGCTTGGGCTGGGCGCGCGGTTCCCCGCGCCCCTTGGGGGGCCGGTCGCGTCGGGCGGGTGCGGGTGGCGGTGGCTGGGTGCGCAGGTTCCCGTGCCCTGCAAGATTCGGTTGTTTGCGCCCCCGCGCGGCTGGGCCGCTCCGCCGATGCCGCGCAGCGGCATTTAAGGGGCGCGGGGAACTGCGCGACCAGCCACATGCGGCCCGCAGGCGAAGAGGGGTCCAGGGGCGAAGCCCCGGAGTGGGGCGCAGGGGCGCAGCCCCGGGCGAGTCGTCCTGGCGGCCCCCGCCCCCGGAGGGTTTAGGGAAGGGGTGGGGTGGGGG
Organism: Streptomyces sp. NPDC023838; assembly: GCF_040639555.1. NCBI lineage: Bacteria > Bacillati > Actinomycetota > Actinomycetes > Kitasatosporales > Streptomycetaceae > Streptomyces > Streptomyces sp. NPDC023838. The sequence continues at coordinate 319,063 of NZ_JBFAAD010000002.1, read as the reverse complement.
CCAACCCCCCGGGCCACCCCCCATGTTGAACCCCGAAGCACGCCCACCCGACCTTGACGTGGAGCATTGGGTACCGCTTTGCTGTCCGCGATCACCCTGTCACCGAACCACCAACCCCGCCAACCCCACCAGCCACACCCGCAAACACCAACCACCCCCCGGGAAGTACGCGGATGCCGCCCCCGCCCCCGCTCGGCCGCCCCCGCAAACGCGGCGGACGAGCCTTCGACCCGGCGCTCGACGACGCCGAACTCGTCGCCGTCCGCGCCCAGTTGGCGCAGGGCCGGTGGACCAGGGTCCGCTCGCTGCTGGCCGCGACCGGCGACGACTGGGACCGCCGCGGCCACCGCCTCACCGTCCTGGGCGAGCCCGCCACCTCCGCCGGCTGGGCCCGCGAGTGGCTGCTCGCCGAGCCGGACAGCGCCGACGCCGCCGCCCTCTACGCCTGCGCCCTCGTCTCCCGCTGCCTCAACGGAAAGCGCGACCGGGGCCAGCTGGACCGTGCCCGCGACGCCTGCCTGGAGGCCGCCCGCCTCGCCCCCGCCGACCCGACCCCCTGGCTCGCCCTGCTCGCCCTCTCCCGCCGCCTCGGCTCGGACAACGAGACCGAGCAGATCTTCACCGAGGTGTGCTCCCGGCACCCGGACCACCACCACGCCCACCACCTGATGGCCGCCCGGCTCGCCGAGCGCCGTCCGGGCGACGGCGCCGACCCCATGCACGAGGTGTACGCGTTCGCCGCCGCCTCCGTGGCCCGCGCCCCCGCCGACTCCCCGCTCGCCCTGCTCCCTCTGGTCGCCCACGCCGAGCGCTACCGGGTGCTCGCGGCCGAGGGCGCGGCCCCGGGCGACCCCGTCGACTCGGAGCACTGGACCGGCCGCCGTGCCCGCCAGGTGATCAAGTCCGCGTTCGACTGGTGGCTGGAGTGGGAGCGCGAGGACCACCCCCGGGCCGGCGTCGACCTCAACTTCCTCGCCCACGCCAAGCACTGCGAGGGCCGCCCCGCCGAGGCCGCCGCCCTCTTCCACCGCATCGGCCGGCACTTCACCCCCGCCCCCTGGTCGTACCCGGACCGGGACCCGTACCGCGCCTTCCAGGCCGCCCGCAGCGCCGCACTCGGCACCGCCTAGCCCCACCCGGCACACCGGCACCACGGCACACCGGCATCACCCCCGCGTCCACCGAAAGGGCACCCCCGCCATGTCGAGCGACACCAGACAGATCCGTACGTACAAGGGGCAGGAGAGAGCCCTGCGCGCCGACCGGCTCGGCACCTCCGGGCTGCTGCTCTCGGTGCTCGCCGCGAGCGCCCCGCTGATGGTGGTCGCCGGTGTCATGCCCACCACGTACGGCGTGATGGGCATCGTCGGCCAGCCCCTGCTCTTCCTCATCCTCGGCGCCGTCCTGGTCCTGTTCAGCTTCGGGTACGCCGAGATGAGCCGCCACGTCCACAACGCCGGCGCGTTCTACGCGTACATAGCCAGGGGCCTCGGCCCCACCGCCGGTTCCGGCGCCGCCTTCGTGGCGCTCGTCGCCTACAGCGCCCTCCAGGTCGGCATCTACGGCATGTTCGGCTTCGAGGTCTCCAGCCTCTGCGCCACCTACCTCGACACCGAACTCGCCTGGTGGATCCCGGCGCTGGCGGCGGTCGCCGTGGTCGGCGCGCTCGCCTGGCTGAAGATCGACCTCAACGCCAAGGTCCTCGGCGTGCTGCTCGTCATCGAGGTCGCCCTGGTCGTCGTCTTCGACTTCGCCGCCGTCGCCGACCCGGCCAAGGAAGGCCTGTCGCTGCACGCCTTCAACCCGTCCACGCTCTCCGGCGCGGGCATCGGCACCGCCCTGTGCTTCTGCATCGCCGCCTTCACCGGCTTCGAGCAGGCGCCGGTGTACGCGGAGGAGACCAGCCGCCCGCATCTGGTCGTCTCGCGCGTGATGTTCCTGGCCGTCGGCTTCACCGCCGTGTTCTTCGCGCTCAGCTCGTGGGCGCTCACCGTCGCCACCGGCCCCGCGGGCATCGTCGACGCGGCCCGCAAGGACGGGCCCGGGCTGCTGTTCGGGCTCACCGAGGACCGGCTCGGCACCACTTTCACCGACGTGCTGCACGTCCTCTTCGTCACCGGGATGTTCGCCGCGCTGCTCAGCTTCCACAACGTCGTCGCCCGGTACGTCTTCGCCATGGGCCGCGAGGGCCTGCTGCCCGCGGCGTTCGGCCGGACCAACCACACCAGCGGCGCCCCCGGCACCGGCTCGCTGCTCCAGAGCGTGATCTCGCTCGTGGTCGTCGTCGCCTTCGCCGTCACCGACGACAAGCCCACCGGCGACCCGACCGCCGCCGTGCTGCACCTGTTCACCTGGATGGGCAACGTGGGCGCCCTCGGCGTGATCGTGCTGATGGCCGCCGCCTGCTTCGCGGTCATCGCCTTCTTCGTCCGCAGGGGAGCGGCCGCGGCCCAGCTGTGGCGGCTGCTCGCCTCGGGCATCGCCGGGGTCGCGCTCGTCGTCATCGCGGTCTACACGGTCAAGGACTTCGACGTCCTCGTCGGCGCGGGCCCGGACTCCTCGCTCAGCTGGCTCCTGCCCTCGATCATCGCGCTCGCCCTGGCGGCGGGCGTGGCGTACGGCCTCGTCGTACGGGCCGTGCGGCCCGAGGCGCACGCTCGGATCGGCCAGGGCAACGAAGCCTTCCAGCTGGAGAAGCTGGAGAAGGCGGCGGGACGCGCCCAGGCGTAGGCCCAGTTCGAGCGTGCGTGAACTCTGACCAAACGATGACGGTGTGCCGCGGCCCCTGGTGTCCGGGGGCCGCCGGTGCTCGAATCGGGGGGTGAAACCCGAACCACCCGATCCACCCGAACCGTCCGCCGCCGAGAGCGCCCCGGTGGGCCGCCGGATCGTGCTCGGCATGCTCGGCCTCGGCGTCGCCGGCGTCGCCGCCGCCCCGGTCCTCCAGCGCGGCCTGGAGTCCTTCCTCGGCGCCGCCGCCGGCAAGGACCCCACCGGCCTGACCGGCCTGCTGCCCAACGGCGGCGGCTTCCGCTACTACTCGGTCGCCGCCTCCGTACCGCACAAGCGCGCCGCCGACTACCGGCTCACCGTCGACGGCCTGGTCGACCGCCCGGCCACCTACACCCTGGACACGCTGCGGGCGCTGCCCCAGACGCGGCTGGTGCGGGACGTGCAGTGCGTGACGGGCTGGCGGGTGCCCGGCACACCGTTCGCGGGGGTACGCCTTTCCCGGCTCCTCGACGCGGCCGGGGTGCGCCCGGGCGCCGGGGCGGTCCGCTTCACCTGCTTCGACGGCACGTACACCGAGAGCCTCACGCTCGAACAGGCCCGCCGTGACGACGTGCTGGTGGCCCTGAGCATGCAGGACAAGCCCGTGTCGCACGCGCACGGCGGCCCGGTCCGCCTCTATGTGGCGCCCATGTACTTCTACAAGTCGGCGAAATGGCTCTCCGGGATCACCGTGACGGGCAAGGTGCGGCGGGGATTCTGGGAGGAGCGGGGCTATGACACGGATGCCTGGGTCGGCCGGTCCAACGGACGCGACGACCACCCCACGAGCTGAACAGGCCGCGCGCGTAAGGAGGTTCACCCGCGCCGAGCGCTGGGTGCACCGGACCAACGCGCTGGTGTTCGGCGTGTGCGTGCTGTCGGCCGCCGTCCTCTATCTGCCGCAGCTGGCCGAGGCGGTGGGGCGCCGGGAGCTGGTGGTGACGGTGCACGAGTACTCGGGCGTGCTGCTGCCCGTACCGGTCCTGGCGGGGCTTGCCTCCCGGGGCTTCCGCGCCGATCTGCGCCGCCTCAACCGGTTCGGGCCGCACGACCGCCGCTGGCTGCGCTCGGCGCTCACCCGGGACGAACGCCCGCGTACGGCGGGCAAGTTCAACGCCGGGCAGAAGGTCTACGCGGGGTGGATCACCGGGGCCGCGCTCGTCCTGATGGGCACCGGTGTGTTCATGTGGTTCACGCGTCTGGCGCCGCTGCCGGTACGCATCGGCTCGACGTTCGTCCACGACTGGCTGGCGCTGGCCGTCGGGATCGTACTGACGGGTCATGTGACCATGGCGCTCCTCGACCCGGAGGCACGCCGTGGCATGCGCACCGGGTCGGTGGGGCGCTCATGGGCCCGGCGGGAGCACGGGCTGTGGCTGGAGGAGCTGGAGGAGCTGGAGGAGCTGGACGAGCTGGACGAGCTGGACGAGCTGGGCGAGGTGGAGGGCGATCGGGAGCGCGGTCGTCGCCTAGATCACCAGTGACAGCAGCAGCACGAACCCCAGCGCCACCACAGAGATGATCGTCTCCATCACCGACCACGTCTTGACCGTCTGGCCGACGTCCATCCCGAAGTACTCCTTCACCAGCCAGAATCCCGCGTCGTTCACGTGGCTGAAGAAGAGCGAGCCCGCGCCGACCGCGAGGACCAGCAGGGCCGTGTGCCCGGTCGACATGTCGGCGGCCAGCGGCGCCACCAGCCCCGCCGCGGAGATCGTCGCCACCGTGGCGGAGCCGGTCGCCAGCCGGATCGCGACCGCGATCAGCCAGGCGAGCAGCAGGGCCGGGATGGACCAGTCCTTGGAGACGTCCAGGATCATCTGCCCCACGCCCACATCGATCAGCGTCTGCTTGAAGCCGCCGCCCGCGCCCACGATCATGAGGATGCCCGCGATCGGGGCGAGCGACTTCTCGACCGTCGTGGAGATCCGCTCCTTGCTGAACCCGGCGGCCCGGCCCAGCGTGAAGATGGCCACCAGCACGGCCGCGAGCAGCGCGATCAGCGGGGAGCCGATCACGTCGGTGACCCGCTGGAGGTGGTTCTTCGGGTCGTCGACCACGATGTCGACCAGCGCCTTCGCCAGCATCAGCACGACCGGCAGGAGCACGGTCGACACGGTCGCGACGAAGCTCGGGCGCTTCTCCAGGTCCTCGGAGGGGCGGGCTGGAACCATGCGGTCGGGCGCCGGGATGTCGACCCAGCGCGCCGCGTACCTGGAGAAGACCGGCCCGGCGATGATCACCGTGGGGATGGCCACCAGGACGCCCAGGGCCAGCGTGACGCCCAGGTTGGCGCCGACGGCGTCGATGGCCACCAGCGGGCCCGGGTGCGGCGGGATCAGCCCGTGCATCACCGAGAGACCGGCGAGCGCCGGGATCCCGATCCGCATCAGCGAGTAGTTGCCGCGCTTGGCGACGAGCAGCACCACCGGGATCAGCAGCACGATCCCGACCTCGAAGAAGAGCGGCAGGCCGATGATCGAGGCGATGACCACCATCGCCCACGGCATCGCGCGCCCGCCGGACTTGCCGGCCCTCGCCAGGATCGTGTCGACGATCTGGTCCGCGCCGCCCGAGTCGGCGAGCAGCTTGCCGAGTATCGCGCCCAGCGCGATGAGCACCCCGACCCCGGCGACGGTGTTGCCCAGGCCCGTGGTGAAGCTGGTGATGGCCTTGTCCAGCGGCGCCCCCGCGAAGGCGCCCAGCGCCAGCGAGCCGATGGTCAGGGCGAGGAAGGCGTGCAGCTTGAACCTGGTGATGAGCAGGACGATGACGGCGATGCCGGCGAGCACGGCGATCCCCAACCGGGCGTTGCCCGCCGAGGTGATCGGCTCGGCCGCGCCCGCCGCCAGGATCTCGACGCTGAGACTGGTCACGGTGTGGTCCTTAACTGGCGAATCAGTGGGCGAGAACTGGCGAATCAGTGGGCGAGCCGGCGCAGCGCGGCGACGGCCCGGTCGGTGATGTCTTCGGGGGTGCCCGCGACGTCGACGGCCACGCCGGCCTCGTCCGGCTGGAGCGGCTGGAGCGTGGCGAACTGCGAGTCGAGCAGCGCGGTGGGCATGAAGTGGCCCCGGCGCTCGCTCATCCGGTGCTCGATGAGCTCCCGGTCGCCGGTCAGGTGCAGGAAGACGAGGCCGGGGGCGGCCGCCCGCAGCCGGTCGCGGTAGGCCCGCTTGAGCGCGGAGCTGCTGACCACCCCGCCGAGGCCGGCCCGGCCGTGCGCCCACTGCCCGATCGCGTCCAGCCAGGGCCACCGGTCGTCGTCCTGGAGCGGGACGCCGGCCGACATCTTGGCGACGTTGGCCGCCGGGTGGAAGTCGTCGCCCTCGGCGTACGGAACGCCGAGGGCGGCGGCGACCAGGGGGCCGATGGTGGTCTTGCCGGTGCCGGCCACGCCCATCACCACGACGACGTGGGGGGTGCTCATAGCGGTGCCTCGCTGTCTTCGTCGACATCGATGTGGTCCGGGCGGGGGCCGTTTCCGGCCATCCGTCCGTCGCGCTACTGAAACCCAAAAGGTGCGACGTATTCAAGACCCTGTGATGAATAAGTAATACTTTTCTGAGGGGCCGCCCTGCGTGCCCGTCCTGCCCGGTGCGCACCGCCCCGTACGCTTTGCCCATGACCACACAGGCCCAGGGACTGCACGCACAGGTGCTCGACACCCTCGGCCGCGCGATCACCGCAGGCGAGTACCCGCCCGGCAGCGTGCTGCGCGGCGACGAGCTCGCCCAGCGCTTCGACGTCTCGCGCACCGTGATCCGCGAAGCGATCCGGGTGCTGGAATCCATGCAGCTGGTCGAGTCCCGGCGCCGGGTCGGCGTGACCGTCCGCGCCACCGAGCAGTGGAACGTGTACGACCCCCAGGTCATCCGCTGGCGGCTGGCCGGATCCGATCGGCCGCGCCAGCTGCGCTCGCTGACCGTGCTGCGCTCGGCCGTCGAGCCGGTCGCCGCCGGGCTCGCCGCCCACCACGCCACCCCCGAGCAGTGCGCCGCCCTCACCGAGCAGGCGCTCGGCATGGTCGCCACCTCGCGCGGCCGCCAGCTGGAGGGCTACCTCATCCACGACGTGGCCTTCCACCGGATCGTCCTCAACGCCTCGGGCAACGAGATGTTCGCCCGGCTCGGCGACGTCGTCGCCGAGGTGCTGACGGGCAGAACCCACCACCGGGTGATGTTCGAGGACCCCGATCCGGCGGCCGTCACCCTGCACGTCCAGGTGGCCGAGGCGGTCCGCGAGCGGGACGCGGAACGGGCCGAGAGACTCACCCGCGAGATCGCCGTCGGCGCCCTCAAGGAATTGGACGTACTCGCCCCGTAAAGCTCAGATTTAGCTCAGATTCATCACAGTTCTGCCCGTACGTGACATTGGCCACTGCCAAATGCCCCGTCGAGCCGCGACGATGTCCCGAATCAGCCACGCCGCGGGTGACCCCACAGAGCTCTCCCCGCGCCACCGGCCACATCCGGGACGGCACCGGCACAGCCCGGTATCGCACGACCGCATGACCCCTCACGAAGGCGATACACCTACATGAGTGACCGCACCATGCCTGCGGCCGAGACGTCGGCGCCCGCGCCGACGCAGGGCACCCCCCACATCGACGCCGGTGACGCCGGTTACAGCAAGGACCTCAAGTCCCGCCACATCAACATGATCGCCATCGGCGGCGCGATAGGCACCGGCCTGTTCCTCGGCGCCGGCGGCCGGATGGCGGGTGCCGGCCCCTCGCTCGCGATCGCCTACGCGGTCTGCGGCGTCTTCGCTTTCTTCGTCGTACGGGCCCTCGGCGAGCTCGTGCTCTACCGGCCCTCCTCCGGCGCCTTCGTCTCGTACGCCCGTGAGTTCATGGGCGAGAAGGGCGCCTACACGGCGGGCTGGCTGTACTTCCTGAACTGGTCGACCACCGCCGTCGCCGACATCACGGCGGCCGCGACCTACGCCCACTTCTGGGCCATGTTCAGCGACATCCCGCAGTGGGTGCTCGCCCTGATCGCCCTGGCCGTGGTCCTCACCGCCAACCTGATCTCGGTGAAGTACTTCGGCGAGATGGAGTTCTGGTTCGCGATCATCAAGGTCGCGGCCCTGGTCGCGTTCATGCTGGTGGGCATCTACCTGGTCGCCACCCAGCACAGCGTCGACGGCAACACCCCGGGCCTGGCCAACATCACCGACCACGGCGGCATCTTCCCGATGGGCATGCTGCCGATGCTCCTGGTCGTCCAGGGCGTGGTCTTCGCGTACGCCTCGGTCGAGCTCTGCGGCGTCGCGGCGGGCGAGACCGAGAACCCGCAGAAGATCCTGCCCAAGGCGATCAACTCGATCATGTGGCGCGTTGGCATCTTCTACGTCGGCTCGGTCGTCCTGCTCGCGCTGCTCCTGCCGTACACCCAGTACTCCGGCGGCCAGAGCCCCTTCGTCACCGTCCTGGACAAGCTCGGCGTGCCGGGCGCGGCCGGCGTGATGAACCTGGTGGTGCTGACCGCCGCGCTCTCCAGCCTCAACTCGGGCCTCTACTCCACCGGCCGGATCCTGCGCTCGATGGCCGTCGCGGGCTCCGCGCCCAAGTTCACCGCCCGGATGAACAAGGGCCAGGTGCCCTACGGCGGTGTCCTGCTGACCGCCGGCTTCGGCGCCGCCGGTGTCGCCCTGAACAAGCTGATGCCCGACGACGCCTTCGAGATCGTGCTGAACTTCGCCTCGATCGGCATCCTCGGCACCTGGGCGATGATCATGATCTGCTCGCTGCTGTTCTGGCGCCGCTCCCAGGAGGGCCTGCTCACCCGCCCCTCCTACCGGCTGCCCTGGGCCCCGTACACCCAGATCATCACGCTGGCCTTCCTCGCCACCGTGCTGTATCTGATGTGGTACGGCGGCGGCGTCGGCCGCACCACCGTCTACTGCCTGCCCGTCATCCTGGGCATGCTGGTCGGCGGCTGGTTCCTGGTCCGCAAGCGGGTCACGGAGCTCGCGGCCAAGTAGCACCGCGTACATACGAGAAGGGCGGCATCCCGGCGCGGGGTGCCGCCCTTCGCCATGCGCCGGGTAACGTGCGGAGGTCGGGCCCGTACACATTTCCGCCCGTACGCGTCCGCGCGTACCGGCGGTGCGAGAAAGGAAGTTCACGCATGCCGCAGCAGGTCCGAGGGGTCATCGCGCCGGGGAAGAACGAGCCCGTACGGGTGGAGACGATCGTGGTGCCGGACCCGGGGCCCGGCGAGGCCGTGGTGAAGGTCCAGGCGTGCGGGGTCTGCCACACCGACCTGCACTACAAGCAGGGCGGGATCAACGACGACTTCCCCTTCCTGCTCGGCCACGAGGCCGCCGGTGTGGTCGAGTCGGTCGGCGCCGGGGTGAGCGACGTGGCCCCCGGCGACTTCGTGATCCTCAACTGGCGCGCGGTGTGCGGCCAGTGCCGCTCCTGTCTGCGCGGCCGCCCGCAGTACTGCTTCAACACCCACAACGCCCAGCAGAAGATGAGCCTCACCGACGGCACCGAGCTCTCTCCCGCGCTCGGCATCGGCGCCTTCGCCGAGAAGACGCTGGTCGCGGCCGGACAGTGCACCAAGGTCGACCCGTCGGTCTCCCCGGCCGTCGCCGGGCTCCTCGGCTGCGGCGTCATGGCGGGCATCGGCGCCGCCCTCAACACCGGCAACGTCGGCCGTGGCGACTCGGTCGCCGTCATCGGCTGCGGCGGGGTCGGGGACGCGGCGATCGTGGGCGCCCGGCTCGCGGGCGCGGCCCGGATCGTCGCCGTCGACATCGACGACCGCAAGCTGGCCACCGCCATGACCATGGGCGCCACCCACACCGTCAACTCGCGCAGCGAGGACGCCGTCGAGGCCGTCCGCGCGCTGACCGGTGGCTTCGGCGCCGACGTGGTCATCGAGGCGGTCGGCCGCCCCGAGACCTACAAGCAGGCCTTCTACGCCCGCGACCTGGCCGGAACCGTGGTCCTCGTCGGCGTGCCCACCCCGGACATGAAGCTGGAGCTGCCGCTGATCGACGTCTTCGGACGCGGCGGCGCCCTCAAGTCGTCCTGGTACGGCGACTGCCTGCCCTCGCGGGACTTCCCGATGCTGATCGACCTGCACCAGCAGGGCCGGATCGACCTCGCCGCCTTCGTCACCGAGACCATCGCGCTCGACGAGGTCGAGAAGGCCTTCGAGCGCATGCACGAGGGCGACGTGCTGCGCTCGGTGGTGGCGTTCTGATGGCCGCCCGCATCGAGCACCTGGTCACGTCTGGCACGTTCGCGCTGGACGGCGGCGTCTGGGACGTCGACAACAACGTCTGGATCGTCGGCGACGACGAGGAGGCGGTGGTCATCGACGCAGCCCACGACGTATCCGCGATCCTGGCCGCGCTGGGCGGCCGTACCCTGCGCGCGATCGTCTGCACCCACGCCCACAACGACCACATCGACGCCGCTCCGGAGCTCGCCGAGGCCACCGGGGCGCCGGTGCTGCTGCACCCCGACGACCTGCCGCTGTGGAAGCTCACCCACCCCGACCGCACCCCTGACGGCGAACTGGCCGACGGGCAGACCGTCACGGTCGCGGGCACCGCGCTGACCGTGCTCCACACGCCCGGCCACGCCCCGGGCGCGGTGTGCCTGCACGCGCCCGGGCTGGGCACGGTGTTCACCGGCGACACCCTGTTCGCCGGGGGCCCGGGCGCGACCGGCCGGTCCTTCTCGCACTTCCCGACGATCGTCGACTCGATCCGCGAGCGGCTGCTCACCCTGCCGCCCGAGACGGTGGTACGGACCGGCCACGGCGACTCCACCACCATCGGCGCCGAGGCACCCCACCTGGGCGAGTGGGTCAAGCGCGGCCACTGAGCCCGAGCCGGTAGACGCGGTCCGCCGTGCCGCCGAAGACCTGGGCCCGCTCGTGCGGACCCAGGTCCTCGGTCAACGCGCGTGCCGTGTCGAGGACTTCGCGGTACGAGGCGGCGAGCAGGCACACCGGCCAGTCCGAGCCGTACATCAGCCGCCCCGGCCCGAACGCCTCCAGGACCGTGTCCGCGTACGGCCGCAGCCCGGACACGCTCCAGCGCTCCGGGTCCGCCTCCGTGACCAGGCCCGACAGCTTGCAGACGGTGTTCGGGAGCGCGGCGAGCGCGCGGACCGCCGAACCCCATGGATCGGTGCCGCCCGAGGCGACCGGCGGCTTGCCCAGGTGGTCGAGGACGAAGGCGAGGCCGGGGTGGCGCTCGGCGGCCCGGACGCAGGCGGGCAGCTGGTGGGGGAGGACCACCAGGTCGTACGCGAGCCCCGCGTCCGCGACCGCCGCGAGCCCCCGGGCCACGTCCGGCCGCAGCAGCCACTCGGGGTCGCGCTCGCCCTGCACCTGGTGGCGGATCCCCACCAGCCGCTCCCCGCCCGGCAGTTCCCGCAGCCGTGCCAGCTCGTCGGCGACCCCGGGCGCGGTGAGATCGGTCCAGCCGACCACTCCGCGTACGAGGGGGTCGTCCTCGGCGAGCGCCAGGAACTCTGGGGTCTCCTCGGCCACGGTGACGGTCTGCACCAGCACGGTGGCCGTCACCCCGGCGGCCCGCGCCCGCGGGCGCAGCTCGTCGAGGGTGAACGTGCGCCGCAGCGGGGCGAGTCGGGGCCCGGTGAGCCACTCCTGGTCGCGGACGGAGAGGTCCCACACGTGGTGGTGCGCGTCGACGACCAGCGCCTCCGTCTCCCGGTGGGGCGTCACAGCTTCCACACCACCGGCAGGGAGGCGTCCGCGCCCCCGTCGGAGTAGTCGTGGACGACATCGAGCAGCTCGGCCATCCGGGCCTGCCAGGCGATGTTCACCGGCAGCTCCTCCAGCTCGGCCAGCAGCCGCGCGTAGTCGGCGCACTCGATCAGATGGAACAGCTCGGTGCCGCTGCGCCAGATCGTCCACTCCGTGACCCCGGCGGCCCGGATCGCCGCCGTCAGCTCCTGTGGCACCTCCTGGTGCGCGGCCTCGTACGCCTCGACCCGGTCGACCCGGACCCTCGTGTGCAGCGCCACCCTCATACGCCCAGCTCCTCCCACAGCGCCTGCGGAACCGACTGCCCGAACTGTTCGGCCGCGTCCCGGACCTCGGCCGCCGAACGCGCCCCCACCAGCACGCTCGCCACCGCCGGGTGCCGCAGCGGGAAGGCGAGCGCGGCGGCCCGCAGCGGTACCCCGTGCGACTCGCAGACCGCCTTGATCCGCAGCGCCCGCTCCACGAGGTCCGGGGGCGCGGCCGCGTAGTCGTAGGGGGCGCCCGGCCGGGGATCGGCGAGCAGCCCCGAGTTGAAGACCCCGCCGACCACCACGCTCTTGCCGCGCGCGGCCGCCTCGGGCAGCAGCTCGTCGCCCGCCCGCTGGTCGAGCAGCGAGTACCGCCCGGCGCACAGCACCGCGTCCACGTCCGTCTCCCGGACGAACCGGGCCAGCGGCCCGGCCTGGTTCATCCCGGCCCCTATGGCCCGTACGACGCCTTCCGCGCGCAGCCGTTCAAGGGCCGGATAAGCCTCGTCCAGGGCCTGTTCGGCGTGGTCGTCGGGGTCGTGCAGGAAGACGACGTCGATCCGGTCCAGGCCGAGGCGCCCGAGGCTGTCCTCGATGCTGCGGCGCACCCCGTCCGCGCTGAAGTCCCAGCGGCGGCGGTGGGTCGCGGGCACCGCGAACCCCTCCGCGAGGTCGTCGCCGTACGGCCCGGCCACCGGCTCCAGGACGCGGCCGACCTTGGTGGACACGGTGTACGCGTCCCGGGGGCGGTCCCGCAGCGCCGCGCCGAGGCGGCGCTCGGAGAGGCCGAGGCCGTAGTGCGGGGCCGTGTCGAAGTAGCGGACGCCGACGTCCCAGGCGGCGTCCAACGCGTCCCGGGCGGTGGCGTCGTCGACCTCGCCCAGGAGGTTGCCGAGCCCTGCCGCGCCGAAGGACAGCGCACTGACGAGGCAGCCGCTGCCGCCCAACTCGGTGAGGCGCATGCCCGCATATTTATCAGATGTATAGCGGCTCCCGGCACCCCCAAGACCCGAATTTCCGTCCCGGAAGCCACTATTGGTCCGATGAATCAGCCTCGGCTGGCGGCCAGGCGGCGAGTCGAAGCCCGCTCTCGAACCTCCGCTCCCGCCCGTCCACCGGATCCGTGAACTCCAGCACCTTCGCCAGCAGTTGCAGCGGGCGGGTGAAGTCGTCCGGCTCCGGCTCCTCGGCCACCACCGGATACACCGGGTCGTCGAGGATCGGCAGCCCGAGGCCGTTCATGTGCACCCGCAGCTGATGGGTGCGCCCGGTCGCCGGGAGCAGCCGGTAGCGGCCGAGGCCGCCTCGGCGCTCGACCAGCTCGATCCGGCTCTCGGCGTTCGGCTCGCCCGCCTCCTCGCGCGCGGCGATCACCCCGCGCTCCTTGACGATGCGGCTGCGCACGGTCACCGGCAGCGCCACGCGCGCGTCGTACGGGGCGACGGCCTCGTACTCCTTGCGCACCCGCCGCTCACCGAACAGGTTCTGGTACGCGCCCCGGTCCTCCGGCCGCACGACGAACAGCGCGAGACCGGCGGTCAGCCGGTCGAGGCGGTGCGCGGGCTGGAGGGCCGGCAGGCCGAGCTCGCGCCGCAGCCGGGCGACGGCGGTCTCGGTGATGTGCCGCCCCCGGGGCGTGGTGGCCAGGAAGTGCGGCTTGTCCGCGATCACGATCCGCTCGTCGCGGTGGACGATCCCGATCCCGAACGGCACGGGCACCTCGGGCGCGAAGTCCCGGTGGAACCAGACGTACATGCCCGGCCGGTACGCGAGCCGGTCGTCCACGGGCCCGTCGACGGTCAGGAACCGCCCGCCGCGCACCATCGCCTCCACGCGCTCGGCCCCGATCGCCCCGCCGAACCGCTCGACCAGATGCTCCCGGACCGTCCCCCAGGCCCCGCCCGGGTCGGCGGGCAGCCGCACCCGCACCGGGTCGATGCCGTCGCGCTGGGGGAGCGGGGCGGCGGGGATCTTGGGTCGATGTCTCACAAAAACAAGAAAACCCCAGCTCAGCTGGGGTTTTCAAGTGGTGTCCGAGGGGGGACTTGAACCCCCACGCCCGATAAAGGGCACTAGCACCTCAAGCTAGCGCGTCTGCCATTCCGCCACCCGGACAAGGTGTCTGTCTCGCGGGCCGTGCCCGTTCCGACGTGGAAAACAATAGCAAACATCTGGGGGTGCTCGATCACCCCCGTGGCCTGCGTGAACGTCGTATGTCGACGGGAAGCCGCCCTTGGGTGGGCGGGGGGCGCGGGGGAGGATGAGGTGGACTCAACGGAGCGGCAGCGGCAGCGGGAGGAAGCAGCGTGAGCGAGTCGAAGGCGGCACGGGGCGTGACCGGCGAGGACGAGGTCGTCGACCTCTGTCGCGATCTGATCAGGATCGACACCAGCAACTACGGGGACCACTCCGGTCCGGGCGAGCGGGCGGCGGCCGAGTACGTGGCCGAGAAGCTCGCGGAGGTGGGGCTCGAACCGAAGATCTTCGAGTCGCACACCGGCCGGGCCTCCACCGTGGCCCGGATCCAGGGCGAGGACCCGTCGCGGCCCGCGCTGCTCATCCACGGCCACACCGACGTCGTCCCGGCCAACGCCGACGACTGGACGCACCACCCGTTCTCGGGCGAGATCGCGGACGACTGCGTCTGGGGGCGCGGCGCGGTCGACATGAAGGACATGGACGCGATGACCCTCGCGGTCGTACGGGACCGGCTGCGCAGCGGCCGCAAGCCCCCGCGCGACATCGTGCTGGCCTTCCTCGCCGACGAGGAGGCGGGCGGCACCTACGGGGCCCGCTACCTCGTCGACAAGCACCCCGACCTGTTCGAGGGCGTCACGGAGGCGATCAGCGAGGTCGGCGGCTTCTCGTTCACCGTCAACGAGAACCTGCGGCTCTACCTCGTGGAGACCGCCCAGAAGGGCATGCACTGGATGAAGCTGACCGTGGACGGCAGCGCCGGCCACGGTTCGATGATTCACAAGGACAACGCCATCACCGAGCTCTCCGAGGCGGTCGGGCGGCTCGGGCGGCACAAGTTCCCGGTGCGCGTCACCAAGACCCTGCGGCACTTCCTCGACGAGCTCGGCGACGCGCTGGGCACCGAGCTCGACCCGGAGAACATGGACGAGACGCTGGCCAAGCTCGGCGGCATCGCCAAGCTCATCGGCGCCTCGCTCCAGAACACCGCCAACCCGACCCAGCTGGGCGCCGGCTACAAGGTCAACGTGATCCCGGGGCAGGCGACCGCGCACGTCGACGGCCGCTTCCTGCCGGGGTACGAGGAGGAGTTCCTGGCCGACCTCGACCGCATCCTGGGCCCCCGGGTCCGGCGCGAGGACGTGCACGCCGACAAGGCGCTGGAGACCACCTTCGACGGGGCGCTGGTCGACGCCATGCAGTCGGCCCTGGTGGCCGAGGACCCGATCGCGCGCGCCGTGCCGTACATGCTCTCGGCGGGCACCGACGCCAAGTCCTTCGCGGACCTCGGGATCCGCTGCTTCGGCTTCGCGCCGCTGAAGCTGCCGCCGGAGCTGGACTTCGCCGGGATGTTCCACGGCGTGGACGAGCGGGTGCCGGTGGACGGTCTGAAGTTCGGCGTACGGGTCCTCGACCGGTTCATCGACGCGTCCTGAGCTGGGGAGGTCCTCGGGCGCCGGGCCCGCCCGGTGTCCGTGGACCTCACAGGGGCCCGCTTTGGTGAAACGACACGTCAACAATCGCCCAGGCGTGCGTAGTTGACTGAGAAGAGTGAATACGTTCATAAGCTCGTAGCCCCATAACTTCCCCCTCGTTACAGGGTGTGCGGTCCGCGGCTGGGATCGCACCTTTGCCAACAAGGAGGAAGTAATGATCAAGAAGGTCGTCGCTGCTGCGGCTGTCACCGGTGGTCTGGTTCTCGCGGGCGCGGGCCTCGCCGTCGCCGACGCGGGTGCCCAGGGTGCCGCGGTGAACTCCCCCGGCTTCGCTTCCGGCAATGTCGTCCAGGCCCCGGTCCACGTGCCGGTGAACGCCTGTGGCAACACGATTTCGGTGGTCGGGCTGCTGAACCCCGCCTTCGGCAACTACTGCGTCAACAAGTGACGTCGAGCCTGAACCCGTGAGGGTCTGAGCCCGGGGGCCCCGGAGTGCGCGGCGCGCACTCCGGGGCCGCCAGGCACCCACTCCCGGGCGCAACGGTGTCCGGGAGCATCCGGAAGGTAGAAGGCAGGGAACAACCTATGCGACAGGTCACCAGAAAAGGCCTGATCACCATGGCCGCCGCCACCGGCGTCATCGCCATGGGCAGTGGCTACGCACACGCCGACTCGCACGCGAACGGCTCCGCGACCGGCTCCCCGGGCGTCGCGTCCGGCAACGCGGTCCAGGCGCCGGTGCACGTGCCGGTCAACGCGTGCGGCAACACCGTCAACATCATCGGGCTGCTCAACCCGGCGATGGGCAACAGCTGTGTCAACAAGGGCGGTTCGCACCACGGCGGCGGCGGTGCCACGGCCCATGGCCACGCGAGCAACTCACCCGGCGTCGCCTCCGGCAACAGCGTCCAGGCGCCCGTCGACGTTCCGGTCAACGCCTGCGGCAACGGCGTCACCGTGATCGGGGCCCTCAACCCCGTCTTCGGCAACGACTGCGCCAATGTGTCCGAGGGGGGCCACCACGCCGGGACCCCGCACCACCCCGGCAAGCCCGGTCACCCCGGTCACCCCGGCCACCCCGGCAAGCCCGGTGAGCCGTGCGAGGGCGAGCACCCCGGCACCCACCGCCCCGGCACCCCGCACCACCCGGGCAAGCCCGGGAACGGGGTCAAGCCGATCCACCGGACCAAGCCGGTCCAGCACCCGCACACCCCGGGTGCTCCGGGCACCCCGGCCGCTCCGCAGGGCCCGGGCACCCAGGCCGTGACGGCCCCGCAGGCAGCGGGCGCCCTGGCCCACACCGGGTCGGACGCGCTGGGCATCGCCCTCCCGGCCGGCGCGGGTCTGCTGCTCGCCGGAACCACGCTCTACCGCCGGGCCCGCTCCGGCGCGTAAGCGGAGCCGCCCACCAGAGCGGCAGGAACCAGACAGAACGGATCGGGCCCCGCGACCGCCGGGCCCGATCCGTTTTCCTCCACGATGTCCGTCACCACGTGGCGCGCAGCTGGCGGATGATCCGCCTGCGCAGCCGCACCCTGCGGCTGCCGTCACGCAGCAGACTCAGTCGCTCCAACTCCCAGTGTCCGTACTCGGCGTGGTCGGTCAGCAGGCGTGTGGCGTCCTTGCGGGAGACCCAGCGAGGGACGTACACGTCGACAAATTCGTATTCCGGCATCGCATCTATTGTGCGGGCAGAGCCCCGGTACGGATAGCGTCTGCACTATGTCTGATGCTGCGCAGCCCTCCGCTGCCGAGGTACGTGCCGCCGCCGACGCGGTCAAAGCCGCGCTGGACCGCCACCTGGAGGCGGTGGAACGCCGCACCGGGGACGACGATCCGGCCGTGTACGACGCGTTCAACGCCCTGGCGGCCGCTGCCGAGGCGTACGACGAGCGGCTCTACGACCGGTACGACGAGGTCACCCCCTTCGAGATCCCGGGCGCCGACGACTCCCTGCCGCCCTACACGGGCCCGGAGGAGCCGAACGCGCTGAGCGTCCTGATCCGCCGCGACTACGCCGTGGTGGAGCCCCAGCGGCTGCTTGCCCAGGCCCAGCGCATCGCGGACCTGGACCCGGAGGCCGACGAGTCGGCCGAGGAGGACCGGGCGGCCGCCGTGGTCGGCACGAGCGTGCACGCGGCGCTCGGGGTGCTCTTCGGGGAGTACGAACCGGACGAGATCGCTTCCCGGCACAAGGAGTTCGGCCTGGAGGAGGGCGACTCCACGCTGTGGGTGTCGGCGGCGGACGAGCTGCCGGAGCCGGGGGAGTGGCTGAGCACGCCGTTCGACCACGCGGATCCGCAGCGGGTGGTCTGCCGGTTCGACGTCAGCGCGGTCTTCGACGAGGAGGAGCTGGGCGACGAGGACGACCTGCCGGGGGCGCCGTGACGCTCACCCGTGCTGCTGATGCCCGCCTTGTTCAGATTCTCCGCCGGTGTGACGCCTGCCCTGTCCTGACGTCTCCGCCGGTGTGACGTCTCCCCGGTTCTGTCGTCTTCCCGACGCCACGCCTTGCCGACAGCCTCCGTACCCGTCCGGGCGCGGAGGCTGTCGCGTATCGGCGGGTCGCCGGGGCTACTCCGCCTCGGGCGTCCGCAGCAGGGCCTTCAGAAGGGGCGTGAGGCGGGTCGTACGCGCCGGGGCGGGCACCTCGGCCACGGCTCGCGGCAGTGCCTGGTCCACCCCGTGGACCACGGACAGATGGCGCTCGGCGCGGCCGAAGGCGGTGTAGACCCACGACCGGCTGAGCACCTGCGCCGCGTCCCCGGGCAGCACCGCCACGACGGCCGGCCAGCGCGTCCCGGCCGCCTGGTGGGCGGTCAGGGCCCAGCCGTGCCGCAGCGCCGACTCGACCCGCTCCTTCGGTACGACGAGCTGCTCGCCGCCGCAGTCGAGGTGCAGCCCGTCGGGGCCCGCCGAGCCGACCACGCCGACGGTCGTGCGCCCGGGCGCCTCCGCGTACGCCACGCGGTCGCCCGGGTCGAAGCCCGCGAACCGGCCGGGGCCCGGGTTGAGCCGCTCCTTCAGGGCCGCGTTGAGCGCCCTCGTACCCGCCGAGCCGCCATGGCCGACCGTGATCACCTGGGTCTGCTCGGCCGGCACGCCGATCGCGCGCGGCACCGAGTCCGCGACCAGCTGGACGCAGCGGTGCACCGCCTCGCCCGCGTCCCGCACCGGGACGATCACGACCTCCTTGCCCGGCGCCTCGACCTGGGCGAGCTCACCGGCGCCGATCCCCGAGACCAGCTCGCCGATCGGGCCGGGGTCCGGGGTGCGCGACGCCACGTGCGGGAACGCCCGGGCCGCCAGCACATCGGCGAAGACCCGGCCCGCGCCCGCCGAACCCAGCACCTCCGGGTCCCCGCCGAGCACCAGACGGCAGCCGTCCGGCAGCGACTCGACCAGCATCGCCGCGCTCTCCACGTCGAGCTGCGGGGCGTCCTGCACCACCAGGACGTCCAGGGCGAGCGCCCCGTCCTCGTCCCGGCCCGGACCCTCGGCCCCGGAGAGCAGCGCGGCCACGGTGAACGCGCGCTCGGCCCCCACCGCCCCGGCGAGCCGGCGCCGGCCGTCCCGGGTGTGCGCGGCGGCGGCCGCCCGCAGGCCGAGGTCGTGTGCGGCGGTGACCACGGCCGCCGACTCGGCGCGGGCGGCCTCGCCGCCGGAGTGGGTGACCAGGCCGCTGCCCGCCACCGCCCCGATCAGCTCGGCGGCGGACGGCGAGGGGGCGGCCGCCACGGCGCCCGCCCAGTCCGAGCCGTCGTCCTTCACCGGGGCGTTGGCGAGCCGGGCCAGGCCGTCGGCGAGGCTCTCCTCCGCCAGCGCGTACCGGTCGAGGCCGAGCAGCACCTCGACGGGGGCACTCTCGTCCGCCGCCTCGTCCTCCTGGACGTCCTCCTCGGCGCCCGCCGCCTCGCCGTCCAGCGCGGCCACCCCGTCCTCGAAGACCAGCACCACGCCCTCGGTGATCGCGTGCCGCACGGCCTGGTCCGGGTCCGGCACCGAACGCTCGGCCAGCGCCGCCTTCACCCCCGCGATCGGCAGCGCGGTGTGGCCCTGGACCGACGCGCGCTCCAGGGTCCAGGCGACCAGCGCGGCCGCCCGGCGCGGGTCGTCCGGCCCGCACTCCGCGCCGAGCAGCGCCCGGGCGAAGCCGTCGGCCTGCTCGGGGCGGACCCCGGGCACGGCGAGCAGCTGCCAGGGGTCGGACCGCAGCACGTCGGCCGCCTGCTCGCCCAGGGCGTCCGTGACCCGCGGGGCCAGCGAGTCGGGCGCGCCGCCGCCGCTCAGCACGGCCCGCACCGCGGCCAGCGCCTCCGGCCCGGCGGCCACGCGCGCGGGCTGCGGCGCCTGGGTCCGTGCGGGCGCGGGGGCGGCCGGTACCGGGGCGGGGCGGCGCGGGGCCGGGGCGGAGGCGAAGAACGACTCCCCGGGCTTCTCGCCGCTCTCGACCGCCCGGACGGCCGCGAGCAGGTCGGCGGCCTGCCCGCTGAGCTTGGTCCCCGCCGCGACGGGCCCCTCCTTCTCGGCCTTCCGCGCCTCGATCCGGGCCCGCAACTCCCGCTGCGCGGCGAGCTCGGCCTGGGCCTCGGACAACTGGGCCTCGGACGGCTGAGCGTCGGATGCCTGGTCCTCGGACTGCTGGGCCTCGGACAACTGGGCCTCGGACGGCTGAGCGTCGGATGCCTGGTCCTCGGACGGCTGGGCCTCGGACTGCTGGGCCTCGGACGGCTGGGCCTCGGACAACTGGGCCTCGGACGGCTGAGCGTCGGATGCCTGGTCCTCGGACGGCTGGGCCTCGGACTGCTGGGCCTCGGACGCCTGGGCGTCGGACGGCTCGGGCGCACCTTCGGCGACCTCGGCCGGGCTGTCCCCCTCGTCGCCCTCGGCGGGGCCGTCGCCACCCTCGGCCTTGGCCTCGCCCTCTGCCGAGCCCTCGCCGTCCGAACCCGTGCCGCTTCCCTCCGCCCCCGCCCCCGCCGCGTCGGCGTCGGCGCCGGCCTCCGGCACGGCCCCGGCCTCCGCGTCGGTGGGCTCGGCCGGTGCGTCGGCCTCGGCCACACCGCTCTCGGCGCCCGCGGCGCCTTCGGTTCCGGGGGGAAGCGCGGTCACAAGGTGCTCCAGTCCTGGTCGGGATAGCGGTGCACGGGCGCTGACACATCGTCCAGCGCCCGGCAGATCTCGTCTGGAAGACTAAGCGCCTCCACTGACAATGCCGCCGTGAGCTGCTGCGCGTTGCGCGCGCCGACGATCGGGGCGGCCACTCCGGGCCGGTCCCGCACCCACGCGAGCGCGACCTGCAGCGGCGTCGCCGCGAGGCCGTCCGCGGCTATCGCCACCGCGTCCACGATCCGGCCGGCCGCCTCGTCCAGATACGGCGCGACGAACGGCGCCAGCGTCTCCGACGCCCCGCGTGAGTCCGCCGGGGTGCCGTTGCGGTACTTCCCCGTCAGCACCCCGCGCCCCAGCGGCGAGGACGGCAACAGCCCGATGCCGAGGTCGAGCGCGGCCGGCAGCACCTCCCGCTCCACGCCCCGCTGGAGCAGCGAGTACTCCATCTGCGTACTGGCGACCCGGGTGCGCGCGCCCGGCGCGGCGAGCTGCCAGGTCGCGGCCTTGGCGAGCTGCCAGCCGCAGAAGTTGGACACGCCCGCGTACCGCACGCGGCCGCTGCTCACCGCGATGTCCAGGGCCTGGAGCGTCTCGTCGAGCGGGGTCCGCGGGTCGAAGGCGTGGACCTGCCAGATGTCCACGTAATCCGTGCCGAGACGTTCCAGCGACTCGTCGAGCGCGGCGAGCAGATGGCCGCGCGAGCCGTCGAAGCGCCGGTCCGGGTCGGGCACGCTGCCCGCCTTGGTCGCGATGACCAGATCGCGGCGCGGCACCAGCCGCTCCACCAGCTGCCCGAGCAGATATTCCGCGTCCCCGCCCCCGTACACGTCCGCCGTGTCGACCAGCGTGCCGCCGGCCTCCCAGAAGGCCTTCAACAGATCGGCGGCGTCGTGCTCGTCGGTGTCCCGGCCCCAGGTGAGGGTGCCGAGCCCGATCCGGGATACGCGCAGGCCCGTACGGCCCAGGTGCCTCTGCTCCATGGGCGCTGAGATTACTGGCCGGGGCGCCGCCCGGTGAGGGCCTGTGGACAACTGACCCTGCCGCGCCGTCCGCCCGCGCGCTAGAGTCCCCGGAACAGGGACGTTACTGATCAGTAAGGGGACCGTCATGCGGCTCGGGATCAACCTCGGCTACTGGGGCGCCGGAATGGACGGCGACAACCTCGCCGTCGCCCAGGAGGCCGACCGGCTCGGCTACGACGTCTGCTGGGCCGCCGAGGCCTACGGCTCGGACGCGCCCACCGTCCTGGCCTGGGTCGCCGCCCAGACCGAGCGCATCGACGTCGGCTCCGCCATCCTCCAGATCCCGGCCCGCCAGCCCGCGATGACGGCGATGACCGCCGCCACCCTCGACTCGCTCTCCGGCGGCCGCTTCCGCCTCGGCCTCGGCGTCTCGGGCCCGCAGGTCTCCGAGGGCTGGTACGGCGTCAAGTTCGACAAGCCCCTCGCCCGTACCCGTGAGTACGTCGAGATCGTCCGCCGGGCGATGACCCGCGAGCGGCTCAGCTACGAGGGCGAGCACTGGACGCTGCCGCTGCCGGACGGCCCCGGCAAGGCGCTCAAGCTCACCGTGCACCCCGAACGCGAGCACATCCCGCTCTACATCGCCGCGATCGGCCCCAAGAACCTGGAGCAGACCGGCGAGATCGCCGACGGCGCCCTGCTGATCTTCCCCTCCGCCGACCACCTGGAGGACACCGCGATCCGCCACATCCGGGCGGGCCGCGAGAAGGCGGGCAAGACCCTGGAGGGCTTCGACGTCTGCCCGACGCTGCCGCTGGCGCTCGGTGCCGACAGCGACGTCGGCGCGCTGGCCGACATGTTCCGCCCGTACACCGCGCTCTACGTCGGCGGCATGGGCAGCCGCAAGCAGAACTTCTACAACCAGCTCGCGCAGCGCATGGGGTACGAGAAGGAGGCCGCCGAGATCCAGGACAAGTACCTCTCCGGCGACAAGGCGGGCGCGGCCGCCGCCATCCCGCAGCAGCTCATCGACTCCACCACGCTGCTCGGCTCGGTGGAGCGCATCGCCGACCGGATGCGGGCCTATGCCGCCGCCGGGGTCACCACCCTCACCCTCGCCCCGGCCGGCTTCACGCTCGACGAGCGCGTCGCCGCCCTGCGCGCGGGCACCGAGGCGCTGGAGCTCGCCGGTCTGGCGTAGCGGAACCGGCCGTAACAGCCGTACGAGAAAGCCTGCGGCCGTGGTGGGGGCTCGGGGGGTCTTCCCCGCCACGGCCGTCACCCGGAACAACGCGCCGTGCACCGGATGGGTTACGGGCGGACGCGCCCCCGCGCGTTCCTCCGTTCGGTCCAGCGCGGAGGCACCCCTGTTGCCCCGTTCTGTCCGCCGCCTTTGACTTGCTCTTTGCAGATGTCTGTACGGAAGTCATGCGGAGGTACGGCGATGCTTTCGGCGAAGAGCCTGTTCCAGGAGATCCTCGACAACGACGAGTCGTTCCGGCTCTTCTGCTCGATCGCGGCCAGCGGCGAGACCCAGGGCGGCTGGGAGAACGGCCGTATCTCCGCGCTCGTCCCCCCGGAGCAGCGCGACCTCGGCCCCAAGATCGCCCGGCACGGCGCGGACGAGGACAAGCACGGGCGGATCTTCAACGCGCTGCTCAAGAAGCGCGGCCTCACCCCGGTCCCGGTGCCGGCCGAGACCGACTACACGATGCTCCTGGAGCGCCACGGCATCGGTCTCGCCCACGAACGGCTGCGCGCGGAGCAGCCGCTCACCGAGCAGGACATCATCACGTACCTCTCGCACAGCCGGGTCACCGAACAGCGGGCCGCCGACCAGATGGTGATGCTGGTCCGCTGCTTCGGGGACCACCCCGAGGTCGGCCGGGCGATCCGGATGATCAGCCACGACGAGGTCAACCACCTCGCCTACTGCCACGAGGAGCTGCTGCGCCTCGCGTACGCCGGGCACGGCCGCACCATCCAGCGCGTGCTGCGCGAGTGCGCGCTGGCCGAGATCCGCGTCTACCGGGACGTCAGCCTCGCCGTGATGGCGCACATGGGCCGCATCCTCGGCTGGCCGAAGGCCAAGTCGGCGGCGCTGGCGGCCGGGATCCACGGCATGTACGCCTACGAACGGGCCGGCGGCTGGCGGCGGATGGTCTCCCTGTCGATGCCCGAGCACCGCGACGCGCTGGGCGGACCGGCCACACCGGCGCCCGAGTTCGCGTGACCGGTCCCGGACAGGCCCTAGAGCCAACCGCGGCGCTTGAACGTGCGGTACAGCAGCACTTCGAGCGCCGCCATGAGCACCAGGACCGCCGGATACGCCCATACGTACCCCAGCTCCGGCATGTGCTCGAAGTTCATGCCGTAGATCCCCGCGACCATCGTCGGCACCGCCGCCATCGCCGCCCACGCGGAGATCTTGCGCATGTCGTCGTTCTGCCGCACGCCCATCTGCGCGAGATGCGCGGAGAGGATGTCGGAGAGCAGCCGGTCCAGGCTGTCCACGCCTTCGTTGGCGCGGGTGAGGTGGTCGCTGACATCCCGGAAGAACGGCTGCGCCTGACCGTGCACGAACGGCACCCCGGCCCCGGCGAGCCGCTGCATCGGCTCCGCCAGCGGGCCGGTCGCCCGGCGGAACTCGAGCACCTGCCGCTTGAAGGTGTAGATCCTGGACGCGACCGTGCCCCCACTGGTCTGCGCCCGCCCCTTGCCCTCGCGGCCGGCCGGCGCGAACACCTCGGCCTCCAGCTCCTCCAGGTCCGTCTGGAGCTCGGCGGCCACTTCCACGTAGTGGTCGACGACGGCGTCGCTCACCGCGTACAGGACGGTCGTCGGGCCGTGCCGCAGCAGTTCGGGCTCGGCCTCCAGACGCATGCGCACGTCGTGCAGCGGCGAGCCCTCGCCGTGCCGGACCGTCACCACGAACGAGTCGCCGATGAACACCATCAGCTCGCCGGTGCTGACGGTGTCGCTCTCCGGCTCGTACGTCACCGGCTTGAGCACCACGAACAGTGAGTCGTCGTACACCTCCAGCTTGGGCCGCTGGTGAGCCATCAGCGCATCCTCGACCGCCAGCGCGTGCAGCCCGAACTCGCTGCTGACCAGCTCGAACTCGTCCTCGGTGGGCTCGTACAGGCCCAGCCACACAAAGGCGTCCCCGGCCGACCTGGCCTCTTCCAGCGCGTCGGAGTAGTCCGGCGGGCCCTCGGTGCGGCGGCCGTCCCGGTAGATGGCGCAGTCGACGATCACGGCGCGCATTCTTCCGTGAACCCGTACCGCCCGCACCCGCTCAGGGCCCTCGGCCTACGCTGACGGACATGGCCACGCTGATCCTCGTACGTCACGGACGCTCCACCGCCAATACCTCGGGCGTGCTGGCCGGGCGCACACCCGGTGTGCTGCTCGACGAGCGCGGCGCCGCCCAGGCCGCCGAGCTGCCCGCCCGGCTCGCCGGACTGCCGCTCGCCGCCGCCGTCTCCAGCCCGCTGGAGCGCTGCCAGGAGACCCTGCGGCCGCTGCTCGACGCGCGGCCCGACCTCGCGCTCCACACCGACGAGCGCATCAGCGAGTGCGACTACGGAGACTGGTCGGGCCGCAAGCTCGCCGAGCTCTCCGAGGACCCGCTGATGGAGGTGGTGCAGCAGCACCCGTCGGCCGCAGCCTTCCCGGGCGGCGAGTCGATGCCTGCCATGCAGCGGCGGGCCGTCGAGGCGGTGCGCGAGTGGGACGCGCGCGTGGAGGCCGAGCACGGCCCCGACGCCGTGTTCGTCATGTGCTCGCACGGGGACATCATCAAGTCGGTCGTCGCCGACGCCCTCGGAATGCATCTGGACCTCTTTCAGCGGATCTCGGTGGAACCGTGTTCCCTGACCGCGATCCGTTACACCCGGCTGCGCCCGTTCCTGATGCGCCTGGGAGAGACCGGGGACGTCGGTTCGCTGGCGCCGAGGGAGCCCAGGGCAGCGGGGGACGCGGCGCCTCCGTCCGACCCCTATGACGGCCGGGCCGTAGTAGGGGGTGGCGCGGGAGCACCGTGATCGCCGGGCGCAGTAGGGTGGACGGGCCGAAAACACCGCGCTCCGCCCCGGCGGGCCCGCACCCATCGCTCAATCCGACATAGGGAGACCAGGACGTGTCCCGTCAGGTGTTCTTCTACGACCCACCGGACCGCTTCGTGGCCGGTACGGTCGGGCTGCCCGGGCGCCGTACGTTCTTCCTCCAGGCGTCATCGGGCAGCCGTACCACCAGCGTCGCCCTGGAGAAGACCCAGGTCGCGGCCCTCGCCGAACGGATCGACGAACTCCTGGACGAGGTCGTGCGGCGCACCGGCGGCAACGCGCCCGTCCCGGCCGTCGCCCCCGCCGACGTCACCGACACCGCGCCGCTCGACTCCCCCGTGGAGGAGGAGTTCCGGGTCGGCACCATGGCGCTCGCCTGGGACGGCGAGGAACAGCGCATGGTCATCGAGGCGCAAGCCCTGGTCGAGCTCGACGCCGACTCCGAGGAGGACCTCGCCGAGGCCGAGGAGCGGCTGCTCCAGGACGACGAGAACGGCCCGCCGATGCTGCGGGTGCGCCTCACCGGCGCCCAGGCCCGCGCCTTCGCCAAGCGCGCCCTGGACGTGGTCAACGCGGGCCGCCCGCCGTGCCCGCTGTGCAGCCTGCCGCTCGACCCGGAAGGACACGTATGCCCGCGCCAGAACGGATACCGACGGGGAGCCTGACGGCGGTGGAGCTGCTCACCAAGGGCGAGCTCACCGTGCGCGGCCGGATCCGCGAGGCGTCCAACGCGGTGCTCTACTGCTCCGTCGCGTACGAGGGGGAGAGCGCCCACTGCGTCTACAAGCCGGTGGCCGGGGAGCGCCCGCTGTGGGACTTCCCCGACGGCACGCTCGCCCAGCGCGAGGTCGCCGCGTACGAGGTCAGCGCCGCGCTCGGCTGGGACCTGGTGCCGCCGACCGTGCTGCGCGACGGGCCGTACGGCGAGGGCATGGTCCAACTGTGGATCGAGGAGCTCGCCGAGGACGCGGGGGATCCCGACCAGGGCGAGGGCGCGCTGCTCGCGCTCGTCGACGGCGAGGAGCCGGGCGAGGGCTGGAAGTCGGTCGGGCTCGCGGACGTGGGGGAGGGCCGCACGGCGCTCCTGGTGCACGCCGACGACGAGCGGCTGCGGCGGCTCGCCGTGCTCGACGCCGTGATCAACAACGGCGACCGCAAGGGCGGCCATCTGCTGCCCGCCGAGGGCGGCCGCCTCTACGGCATCGACCACGGGGTCACCTTCAACGTCGACGACAAGCTGCGCACGCTGCTGTGGGGGTGGGCGGGCGAGCCGCTGACCGGGGAGGCGGTGGCAGCGCTGACCCGGCTCGCGGCCGCGCTGGCCCCCGGCGAGCCGCTGGCCACCCGACTGGCCGAGCTGATCACCGCCGCCGAGCTGGAGGCGCTCCGCGACCGGGTCGCGGGACTGCTGGCGGACGGGGTGCACCGCAGCCCGTCGGGCGAGTGGCCGCCGATTCCCTGGCCGCCGGTGTAGTCACGTACCGGTGACGTAACAGGACAAGCGGGATCCATGCACGCCGGGCCGGGTGCGCGCAAGACCCAGTATTCGGCCAAGAGCGTCCATCCGGTTCGAATATGGAGCGTGCGTCCGGTTACGCTCATGACATGTATGCCTGGCCCGCTTCTGAGGTCCCCGCCCTGCCCGGCAAGGGCCGCGACCTCCGGATCCACGACACCGCGACCGGCGGTCTGGTCACCCTCGACCCCGGTCCCGTCGCCCGTATCTACGTCTGCGGCATCACCCCGTACGACGCCACCCACATGGGTCACGCGGCGACCTACAACGCGTTCGACCTCGTTCAGCGCGTGTGGCTCGACACCAAGCGGCAGGTCCACTACGTCCAGAACGTCACCGACGTCGACGATCCGCTCCTGGAGCGGGCCATCCGCGACGGACTCGACTGGACCGCGCTCGCCGAGCGTGAGACCGCGCTCTTCCGCGAGGACATGACCGCCCTGCGGATGCTTCCCCCGAAGCACTACATCGGAGCCGTCGAGGCGATACCCGGCATCGTGCCGCTCGTCGAGCGGCTGCGGGACGCGGGCGCCGCCTACGAACTCGACGGGGACATCTACTTCTCCGTGGAGAGCGACGCCCACTTCGGGCAGGTCTCCCGCCTCGACGCCGAGGCCATGCGGCATCTCTCCGCCGAGCGCGGCGGCGACCCCGAGCGCCCCGGTAAGAAGAACCCGCTCGACCCGATGCTCTGGATGGCCGCCCGCGAGGGTGAGCCGAGCTGGGACGGCGCGAGCCTGGGCCGCGGCCGGCCCGGCTGGCACATCGAGTGCGTCGCCATCGCCCTCGACCACTTCGGCATGGGCTTCGAAGTGCAGGGCGGCGGCTCCGACCTCGCCTTCCCGCACCACGAGATGGGCGCCTCGCACGCCCAGGTGCTCACCGGCGAGTTCCCGATGGCCAAGGCGTACGTCCACGCCGGCATGGTCGCGCTCGACGGCGAGAAGATGTCGAAGTCCCGGGGCAACCTGGTCTTCGTCTCCAAGCTGCGCCGCGACGGCGTGGACCCGGCGGCGATCCGGCTCTCCCTGCTCTCGCACCACTACCGGGCCGACTGGGAGTGGACCGACCAGGTCCTCCAGGACGCCGTGGAGCGGCTGGAGCGCTGGCGCGCGGCCGTCTCGCGCCCCGACGGGCCGTCCGCGGACGCGCTGGTCGAGGAGATCCGCGACGCCCTCTGCAACGACCTCGACGCCCCGGCGGCGCTCCAGGCCGTGGACCGGTGGGCCGCTCTCCAGCAGAGCGAGGGCGGTACGGACGAGGGCGCGCCCGGCGTGGTCTCGCGCGCCGTCGACGCGCTGCTCGGCGTGGCCCTCTAGCGCCACCTGCCGGCACAGCACAGCACAGCACGGCGCCGGGTGGGCACTGCCCACCCGGCGCCTTTTCGTGTGCGGGGCCCTCGGCGCTACTTCCGGTTCACCACGACGGCCTGGACCGCGCCCGTCCTGGTGTCGAGGAACCCGATGACCTCCTGGCCGAACGCGAACGCCTGCTGGACCGCGTCATGCGTGACCTGGGTCGGGTTCGCCAGCGGGTGCCAGTCACCGTCGATGTAGAGGTAGAGGATCGGCGGCTGACCGGGCAGCGGGGCCACCACGTCCCAGAACTTGGTGGCGACGCCGCTGGTCATCGAGGCGGCCTCGACCGCACTCGGCAGCACGAGCGGCTGCTGGCTCTGCCGGCCCTGCGGGTGGCTCTGCTGCGTGTCCCCGCCCAGCTGCTGGAGCAGCTGCTGGAAGGGCTGCTGCTGGCCGACCTGCTGGAGCTGCTGCTGGACCTGCGGCGGCGAGGTGCTCGGGCTCTGCTGCCGGCCTTGCGGATAGCCGTGCTGCTGGGGGAAGCCCTGCCGGCCCTGCGGTTGGCCCTGCTGCTGAGGGAAGCCCTGCTGGCCCTGCTGGAAGGGCTGCTGCTGACCGTACTGCTGCTGACTCATCTGCGGGGTGGTGCTCATACGGGTGTCACCTTCCCTGTGTCGATGCGGGGTCGGTCATGGCTGGCTGGCTGGAGGGATGGCCGGCTGGACGGATGTGTGGGCCGACGGTGGAAGCGGACCGGGTCAGCCCGTGTCAGCCCGCGACGACGAGGCCCACGACCTCGTCGTCCGAGAACCAGACGCGTACGTCGGGCCGTCCCTGGGCGAAGGCGGCGTGCACCGCCCGTCGCAGCTCCGGCGCCGGGTCGTTGAGGTTGCGCCACGCCCCGGCGACGAACAGCCGGAGCCTGGGAGGGAGTTCAGGGGGGTACGGCATGAGCTCGTCCCAGTACCGCTCGGCCTGGCCGGTGCCGACCGTCGACGGCATCAGCCGGGTCACCGCGGCCTTGATGTCGGGCCGGCCGCCGATGCGCTGGGAGGCGGGCCGCCCCGGCGCGTCCTGCTGCGGCGAGCCGGTGGTCCGCAGAATCTCGCGGGCTCGCTCGGGCGTCATCGGCGCCAGACCGGCCGCCTTCAGGATCCCCTGGAGGCAGACGAGGGCGCCGGTCACCACGGGCGCGGCCGCCGAGGTGCCGGAGAACGCGTCGGTGTACCAGGCGATCTCCTCGGCGCCGCCCTGGAGTTCACCCGGCCGGTCCCAGAACCCGCCGGTCGTGGTGGCCTCCCGGCCCCAGCCCTGGGCGTCGATCCGCGCCCCGTAGTTGGAGAACGCGAGCCGCGAGCGGTCCGGGCCGTGGTCGCGCCCGTGGGTGCCGGGCGGCGGGGCGCCCGCGCCCACCAGGACCGCGCCGGAGGACGGGTTGGCGGGGTTGAAGGGGTTGCGCCAGGTCGGGGGGAACGCCTCGGGGCGCCGCTCGTACAGCGCGTCGTCCAGGCTCTCCCCGCCGTTGCCCGCGGCCGCCACCACCAGGACGCCCCTGGCCGTCGCCCGCCGGATCGCCGCGAAGTCGTCCGGCCACCACTCCAGCGGGAGGAACCCGGCCTGGTCGTCGCGGTGTTCGTAGGCGAACCGCGGCCCCGGCCGGTGCAGGGCGACCAGCACCCGTCACCGGGAGCCAGCCGTTCGGCGGCGGCGTGGATCGCCGCGGCCGTGCCGACGGAGTGGACCGAGGCCGCCGCGGTGACCGCCTCCGGGGCGATGCCGGTGATGCCCTTGTCGCCGCGGTCGCCGCCGATCACCCCGAGGACCGCGGTGCCGTGGTTGCGCCACGCCAGGTCCTGGAGCGGGGCGCCGACGACGATCCCGGCGAGCGTGTCCGCGAGGTCCTCGTGGCCCAGCTGCCAGGCGCCCCCGACGTCGATGACGCTTACGCCCCGGCCGGAGCCGCCCGGCCGCTGCCAGGCCCAGTACGCGTCGACGCCCTCGGGCGCGGCCCGCAAGTAGCCTTGGCGGCCGGTGAAGTCGGGGGTGAGGGGCGCGCCCTCCTTGAGCCGCCGCACCGCGTCGTCGCCGGGACCGGTGTAGTCGGCCGGGACGGCGCCCGGCTTCACATAGGCGGTCTCGATGCCGGGCAGCGCGGCCAGCCGGGCGGCGATCTCCTCGGCCCGGTCCGCCGCACCGCGTACGCGGTGGAAGAGCGCGAGGTCGGGCTGTGTGTCCCGGCCGAAGAGCGGCTCCAGCGCCAGCTGTTGGTCGGCGAGGAACAAGGTGAGCGCCGTGGTGTCCGCCCCGGAGTCGGAGCGGACGCTCTGCCCGTCGACGCGCAGCCGGGCGTCGGCCCGGGCGACGACGATCAGCTCCGGTTCGGCGCCCTGGTAGGTGAATCCAGCTCCATCGGGTCCGGGGCCCGCCGTTCCGGGGCCCTGGCCCGGGAGTGCCTGGTCGGTCATGGCCGCTCCCGCTCCCATCTGATGCCGTGTCGGATCAGGTTCGCGCGCGTCCCTGCTCGGCACACCCTGCTATCACGGCGCCGACTCGTCCACCCCGTACGGCCAACTGTGTTTGGGACAAAGGGAGGTTGGGCAACCCGTGCAATCCGGCCGGAAGTGGTGCAGCACCACATCCGTCCGGTCGCCGGGGCGTTCAGTCCTCCGAGGACTCCGGGCCCTCGCTCGGATCGTCCGGCTCCTCCCG
Organism: Streptomyces sp. NPDC023838; assembly: GCF_040639555.1. Lineage (NCBI taxonomy): Bacteria > Bacillati > Actinomycetota > Actinomycetes > Kitasatosporales > Streptomycetaceae > Streptomyces > Streptomyces sp. NPDC023838. The sequence goes on along the minus strand of NZ_JBFAAD010000002.1, from coordinate 287,988 downwards.
CGAGGGCTTGGGCGGCCGGGTCCGCCCGCTGCTGGTGTCGCGCAGATACGACGTCGACTCGCCCCCGTCCGTGGCGTGTCCGCCGGACGGCTGCCCCGGTCCGGGTCCGCCGTCGCGGCGCCGCAAGTACCGCTCGAACTCGCGGGCGATCGCCTCGCCGGACGCCTCGGGCAGGTCCGCGGTGTCCCGCGCCTCCTCCAGGGTCTGGACGTACTCGGCCACTTCGCTGTCCTCGGCCGCCAGCTGGTCGACCCCGAGCTGCCACGCCCGGGCGTCCTCGGCCAGCTCGCCCAGCGGGATGCGCAGGTCGATGAGGTCTTCCAGGCGGTTCAGCAGAGCGAGCGTGGCCTTCGGGTTCGGCGGCTGCGACACATAGTGGGGCACCGCCGCCCAGAGACTGACCGCCGGGACGCCCGCGTGGGTGCACGCCTCCTGGAGGATGCCGACGATGCCGGTCGGACCCTCGTAGCGGGTCTCCTCCAGGTCCATCGTGCGGGCCAGGTCCGGGTCGGAGGTGACCCCGCTGACCGGCACCGGGCGGGTGTGCGGGGTGTCGCCGAGCAGCGCGCCCAGGATCACCACCATCTCCACGCCCAGCTCGTGCGCGAAGCCGAGGATCTCGTTGCAGTACGAGCGCCAGCGCATCGACGGTTCGATCCCGCGCACCAGGACCAGATCGCGCGGCTTGTCGCCGCCGACCCGGACGACCGAGAGCCGGGTGGTGGGCCAGGTGATCCTGCGGACCCCGCCCTCCAGGAACACGGTCGGCCGGTTGACCTGGAAGTCGTAGTAGTCCTCCGCGTCGAGGGCGGCGAACACCTCGCCCTTCCACTCGCGCTCCAGGTGAGCGACGGCTGAGGAGGCGGAGTCGCCCGCGTCGTTCCAGCCCTCGAACGCGGCGATCATGACCGGGTCGACCAGCTCGGGAACTCCCTCCAGCTCGATCACCCAGTGCCTCCCTCCGAAGTTCTCTTGCGTACGCCCCAACCTTACGGCTTCAGCACTACCCCGCCGCAGCCCCCGTGCACGGCACGCTCCCCGCCGGAGTGATCCCCGCATGAACAGGCAGCAGCCGGGGCAGAGCACGACCGTGCCCGTGATTCATCCGAGCTGTGGGAGGAATCCGGTGGGAAATTTCCGTCCGGACCCTGGACTGTGGCGGTCGACCGGCGCTATACATCCGGAATACATCGGATGACCGCGAGAGGTCGGACGTTCGAGCAGGAGTTCGTCGCAAGAGTTCTTCAGACAGGACTCAGCCACAGGGGGGCGTGCATGAGGCCGAGTGTCACCGGGTTCGACGTATACGACATCCGTTTCCCCACGTCGGAGCAGCTCGACGGCTCGGACGCGATGAACCCCGACCCGGACTACTCGGCCGCCTATGTGGTGCTGCGCACCGACGGCCCGGCCGGCACCGAGGGGCACGGCTTCGTCTTCACCATCGGCCGGGGCAACGAGGTGACCGCCGCCGCCATCGAGGCGCTGCGGCCGTACGTGGTGGGCCGCCCGGCGCCGAGGAGCGCCGCCGATCTCGCGGCCCTGCACCACGACCTCACCCATGACTCGCAGTTGCGCTGGCTCGGCCCGGAGAAGGGCGTCATGCACATGGCGGCCGGCGCCGTCGTCAACGCCGCCTGGGACCTGGCCGCGACCGCCGCCGGGCTGCCCGTCTGGGAGTTCCTGGCCACGATGACCCCCGAGGAGCTGGTCTCCCTCGTCGACTTCCGCTACCTCACGGACGTGCTGACCCGGCAGGAGGCGCTCGCCCTGCTGCGCGCCGCCGAGCCGGGCCGCGCCGAACGGGCCCGGCTGCTGCGCGCCGAGGGCTATCCCGCCTACACCACCTCGCCCGGCTGGCTCGGCTACGACGACGCCAAGCTGGTCCGGCTCGCCAAGGAGGCGGTCGCGGACGGCTTCGCGCAGATCAAGCTGAAGGTCGGCGCCGACCTCGACGACGACGTACGGCGGCTGCGGCTGGCCCGCGCGGCGGTCGGCCCCGGCATCCGCATCGCCGTCGACGCCAACCAGCGCTGGGACGTGCCGGACGCGCTGCGCTGGATGGCCGCGCTCGCCCCGTACGCCCCGCACTGGATCGAGGAGCCCACCAGCCCCGACGACATCCTCGGCCACGCCGCCGTGCGCGCCGGGCAGCCGGTGAAGGTGGCCACCGGCGAACACGTCGCCAACCGGGTCGTGTTCAAGCAGCTCCTGCAGGCCGGCGCGGTCGACTTCGTACAGATCGACGCGGCCCGGGTCTCCGGCGTCAACGAGAACCTGGCGATCCTGCTGCTCGCCGCCAAGTACGGCGTCCCCGTCTGCCCGCACGCGGGCGGGGTCGGCCTGTGCGAACTCGTCCAGCACCTGGCGATGTTCGACTACGTGGCCGTCTCCGGCACCCGCGAGGACCGCGTCATCGAGTACGTCGACCACCTCCACGAGCACTTCACCGACCCGGCCGTCATCGAGGGCGGCCGCTACCGCGCACCCCGCGCGCCGGGCTTCTCGGCCCGGATGCGCCCCGAGTCGATCGCCGCCTACCGCTACCCCGACGGACCGGCGTGGCTGGCCCGCCGCCCGGCCCAGGAGGTCATCTCATGAGTACCCCGCGGGAGTTCACCGCACCCGGCGCCGCACCTCAGGACTTCACCGGGATGGCCGCACTGGTCACCGGCGGCGCCTCCGGGATCGGCGCGGCCACCGCCGGGCTGCTTCTCGCCCGGGGCGCCCGGGTCGCCGTACTCGACCGGGACGTCAAGGGCGCCCCGCCCGGCACCCTCGCCCTGGAGGCCGACGTCACCGACGACACGGGCGTACGGGAGGCGGTGGCCCGGGCGGCGCGGGAGTTCGGCGCCCTGCACACCCTCGTCTCCAACGCCGGAACCGGCGCCACCGGCACCGTGGAGGACAACGACGACGCCGAGTGGCACCGCGTCCTGGACGTCAACGTCCTCGGCATGGTCCGGGTCGCCCGCCACGCCCTGCCGCAGCTGCGCCGCGCGGCCCGGGACCGGCCCGGCCACGTCTCCGTCACCCACACCTGCTCCATCGCCGCCACCGCGGGCCTGCCCCAGCGCGCCCTCTACAGCGCGGCCAAGGGTGCCGTGCTCTCCCTCACCCTCGCCATGGCCGCCGACCACGTGGCCGAGGGCATCCGGGTGAACTGCGTCAACCCCGGCACGGCGGACACCCCGTGGGTGGCCCGGCTGCTCGCCGGGGCCGAGGACCCCGAGGCCGAACGGGCGGCGCTGCGGGCCCGCCAGCCCATGGGCCGCCTGGTCACCGCCGACGAGGTGGCCGCCGCCATCGTGTATCTGGCGAGCCCGGCCGCCTCCTGCGTCACCGGTACCGCCCTGGCCGTCGACGGCGGCATGCAGGGACTGCGCCCGCGCCCCACCACCTGAGCCGCGAACCGCGAAGGACACCACGATGAGAGTGCGTAACTCAACTGCCGCCGTCTGCTGCGTACTTCTGGCGGCCGGGGCACTGGCGGGCTGCAACCGCGACTCCGGCGGCGGCACCGGGGACAAGAAGGTCGGCATCGACCTGCCGCGCAGCGACAGCGACTTCTGGAACTCCTACCAGCAGTACATCCAGCAGGGCACCAAGGCGGGCGAGGTCTCGGCGCTGCCGCTCACCAACTCGCAGAACGACATCGGCAAGCTCGTCGCCAACGTCACCGCCTTCATGGACCGGGGCGCCAAGGCCGTGATCATGGCCCCGCAGGACACCGGCGCCGTCGCCTCCACCCTGGAGACCCTGCACAGCAAGAAGATCCCGGTGGTCAGCGTCGACACCCGCCCCGACAAGGGCGACGTCTACATGGTCGTACGGGCCGACAACAAGGCGTACGGCGAGAAGGCCTGCAAGTTCCTGGGTGAGCAGCTCAAGGGGAAGGGCAAGGTCGCCGAGTTCCAGGGCGATCTGTCCTCCATCAACGGCCGCGACCGCTCCCAGGCGTTCAAGGCCTGCATGGACAAGGACTACCCCGGCATCCAGGTCTTCGAGCTGGCCACCGAATGGAAGGGCGACGTCGCCTCCGCGAAGCTCCAGTCGACCCTCGCCGCCCACCCCGACCTGAACGGCATCTACATGCAGGCGGGCGGTGCCTTCCTCCAGCCCACGCTCGCCCTCCTGGAGCAGAAGCACCTCCTGAAACCGCCGGGCGCCGCCGGCCACATCACCATCGTCTCCAACGACGGCATCCCCGACGAGCTCGACGCCATCAAGGCCGGGAAGATCGACGCCACGGTCTCCCAGCCCGCCGACCTCTACGCCAAGTACGCGCTGTACTACGCCAAGGCGGCCCTGGACGGGAAGACCTTCAAGGAGGGCCCGACCGACCACGGCTCGACCATCATCAAGATCCCCGGCGGGTACGAGGACCAGCTCCCGGCACCCCTGGTGACCAAGGCGAACGCGGGCGACCCGGCGCTGTGGGCCAACCAGCTCCAGAAGAAGGGCTGACCGTGAGCGCCGAGCCCGCCCTGGACGCCCGGGGGATCGTCAAGCGCTTCGGGCCGACCCTGGCGCTCGACTCGGTCGCGCTGACCGTGCGGCCCGGCGAGTCCCACGCGCTCGTCGGCCGCAACGGCGCGGGCAAGTCCACGCTGGTCGGCGTGGTCACCGGACTGCACCGGCAGGACGCCGGCACGGTGGCCTTCGGCGGGGTGCCCGCGCCCGCCTTCGGCGACCGGGCGGCCTGGCAGTCCACGGTGGCGTGCGTCTACCAGCGGTCCATGGTCGTCCCGGACCTCACCGTCGCGGAGAACCTCTTCCTCAACCGGTTCGAGGGCGGACCCATCCGCTGGGGACGGCTGCGGCGCCGCGCGGCGGACCTGCTCGCCACGTACGGCGTGAACGTCGACCCGGACATGCGGGCCCGCGAACTGACCGTGGAGCAGCGCCAGTTCGTGGAGATCGCCCGAGCCCTCTCCTTCGGCGCCCGCCTGATCGTCCTGGACGAGCCGACCGCCCAGCTGGACGCGCGCGGCATCGAGCGGCTGTTCACCAGGCTGCGCGAGCTCCAGGGCCAGGGGGTGGCGTTCCTGTTCATCTCGCACCACCTCCAGGAGGTGTACGAGCTGTGCACCGCCGTCACCGTCTACCGCGACGCCCGCCACGTACTGACCGCGCCGGTGGCCGAGCTCGCCAAGGACGACCTGGTGGCGGCGATGACGGGCGAGGCGGGCGGCACGGCCTCGCGGCACCGGGGCGCCCGTACGGTGCGTGAGGACGCGGCCCCGGTCCTGACGGCCGAAGGGCTCGCCCTGGACGGCGCGTTCGAGCCGGTCGACCTCGCCGTACGCCCTGGCGAGGTGCTGGGCCTCGCCGGGGCCGCCGCCAGCGGGAACACAGCGCTCGGCGAGACGCTGGCCGGGATGCGCCGGGCGAGCGCGGGGCGGATCGCGGTGCGCGGGCGGCCGGTGAAGCCGGGCAGCGTGCCGCACGCGCTGGACGCGGGCATCGGCTACATCCCCGAGGACCGGCACCGCCAGGGCCTGGTGCCGCAGCGCTCGGTCGCGGAGAACGCCACGCTCACCGTCACCGACCAGCTCGGGCCGTGGGGGACCGTACTGCCCTCCCGTACCAGGGAGTTCGCCCAGTCGATGATCGACTCGCTCGACATCAGGACCAGGGGGCCCGGGCAGCCGGTGTCCGGGCTCTCCGGCGGCAACCAGCAGAAGGTCGTGGTGGCGCGGGCGCTGGCCCGCGGGCCGGTGGCGCTGGTCGCGGTGCGCCCCACGGCCGGGGTCGACGTGAAGTCCAAGGAGGCGCTGCTCGCGGTGGTGCGCCGCGTCGCCGACGAGGGGAACGCCGCCGTGATCGTCTCCGACGAACTCGACGACCTGCGGGTGTGCGACCGGGTGCTCGCGCTGTTCCACGGGCGGGTCGTCGCCGAATACGACAGCGGATGGAGCGACCGGGAACTGGTCGCCGCCATGGAAGGTGTGGGGGAGCGGCCATGACCGAGACGGTGACCACGGCGCCCGCCGGGACGACGGGCGGCGCGTCCGCGCGGCGGCGGCTCGCGCATGTGCGCTGGAGCGACTTCTCGCTGGTCCCGGTGATCCTGGTGCTGATGGTGATCGGCTTCATCGTCTCGCCGGTCTTCCTCACCTCGGACAACCTGATCAGCGTGATCCAGCAGTCCTCCGAGCTGAGCCTGCTGGTGCTGGGCCAGGCGCTGATCCTGATCTGCGGCCGGATGGACCTCTCCCTGGAGTCCACCATCGGCATCGCGCCGGTGATCGCGATGTGGCTGGTGCTGCCGTCGGAGGGCGGCCGGTTCGCGGGGCTCGGTCTGCTGCCCACCTGGACGGCGATCCCGCTCTGCCTCCTGGTGGGCCTGGCGATCGGCGCGGTCAACGGCTTCCTGATGCTGAAGCTGAACGTCAACGGGTTCATCGCCACCCTCGGCATGCTGACGATGCTGCGCGGCCTCCACGTCGGCATCACCGAGGGCAAGTCGATCACCGATGTGCCGGAGTCGTTCCGCTACCTCGGCAAGACCGACTGGCTGGGCGTCCCGGCCGCCGTCTGGATCTGTCTGACCCTCTTCGCCGTCGGCGGCGCCGCGCTCGCCTGGCTGCGGCACGGGCGGGCGCTGTACGCCATCGGGGGCAACCCGGAGGCGGCGCGGGCGGCCGGGATCCGGGTGGACCGGATCACCTGGGCGGTCCTGGCGCTCGGCGGCCTGCTCGCCGCGTTCGCCGGGATCCTCTACACCGGCCACTACGGCTCGGTGGCCGCCACCCAGGGCAACGGCTGGATCTTCCAGGTGTTCGCGGCGGCGGTGATCGGCGGGATCAGCCTGAAGGGCGGCCGGGGCACGCTGTTCGGCGCGCTCACGGGTGTGCTGACGCTGCAACTGGTGGTCAACGTCATGACCCTGGGCGGGGTCCCGGCGCTGTGGAACCAGTTCCTGAACGGGGCGATCATCATCGTCGCGCTGGTGATCTCGCGCTTCGCGAGCGGGGAGAAGCAGGACTGAGTGGGGGCCCGGGGTTTGTCTGCGGGTGGTGGTGGGTTGCTCGCGCAGTTCCCCGCGCCCCTAAGAATGCCGCTGCGCGGCAATCCCCTGGGCGCCCCGGAGGGGCGCTTTTAGGGGCGCGGGGAACTGCGCGACCAGCCACGCACCACCCGCAGACAAACCCCGGGCACCGCTACAGCGTCGACCGCAGCCACTGCTCCACGCTGGCGATGTGGACCGTCGCCCAGGACCGCGCCGCCTCCGCGTCCCGGTCGCGCAGGGCGGCGAGGATGGCGCGGTGCTCGTGGAGGGTGCGGGCCACCGCGTCCTCCTGGGTCAGGCCGCGCCACACCCGGGCCCGGGTGGTGGGGCCGGAGAGGCTGTCCAGGAGGGAGCAGAGCACCGAGTTCCCGGCGCTCTGCACGATCCCGCGGTGGAACTCCAGGTCGCAGGCGACCAGCTCCTCCACCGAGGGGTCCGGGCCCAGCGCGTCCAACTGGGACGCCAGCGCGTCCAGTTCCGCGTCCTCGATCCGGGCCGCCGCCATCGCCGTCGCCGCCGGCTCCAGGATCCGCCGCACCGCCAGGAACTCCAGCACCGTGTCGTCCCGGTGGAAGTCCACGACGAAGCTCATCGCCTCCAGGAGCAGCTGGGGATCCAGGCTGGTGACGTACGTACCGTCGCCCTGGCGCACGTCCAGGATGCGGATCAGGGAGAGCGCGCGGACCGCCTCGCGCAGCGAGTTCCTGGACAGGCCGAGCTCGGCGGCGAGTTCGCTCTCCTTGGGCAGCCGGTCGCCGGGGCGCAGCGCACCGGAGACGATCATTTCCTTGATCTTCTCGATGGCCTCGTCGGTGACTGCCATGGGGCGACCTCCCTGCGGGATATACATCCGATGAATCGGACCCCATTATGCGTGCCCGCGTGGCCATGCGTCCCGGTATGCCGAAAGGGGCGGCTCCCCCCGTGGGAACCGCCCCTTCCGGCGCTGACTGGTCGGATTGACTATACGTCAGTTCTTCTTGCCGAGAAGGTCGTCGACCTTGCCGCGGATCTCGTCCGTGGCCAGGCCCCGGATCGTCAGCGTGGTGCGGCGGCGCAGCACGTCGTCGGCCGTCTCGGCCCACTCGTGGTCGCGCGCGTAGACGACCTGCGCCCAGATCTCCGGCGCGTCCGGGTGGATCCGCTCGGCCAGCGCCGCGTCCTCGTTGGCCAGGCGCGCGATGTCGAAGGAGAGCGAGCCGTAGTGCGTGGCGAGGTGCTTGGCGGTGTCGGCCGCCATGCGCGGGCCGGGCGCCGGGCCGTCCACCATCAGGCGGTGGGCGACGGCGCGCGGGTTGGCTATGCCGGGCAGCGGCAGCTTGCCGGGCAGTTCGGAGATGGGCTCGAAATCGTCACCGAGCGGACGGCCCGGCAGCTGCTCCAGCTTCTTCATCACCGTACGGCCGATGTGGCGGAAGGTCGTCCACTTGCCGCCGGCGACCGACAGCATGCCGCCGCGGCCCTCGGTGACGACCGTCTCGCGCTTGGCCTTGGAGGTGTCGCCGGGACCGCCCGGAAGGACACGCAGACCCGCGAAGGAGTACGTGATCAGATCGCGCGACAGCTGCTGGTCGCGGATGGAGAACGCGGCCTCGTCCAGGATCTGGGCGGTGTCCTTCTCGGTGACCGCGACGTCCGCCGGGTCGCCCTCGAACTCCTCGTCCGTGGTGCCGAGCAGGAGCATGTCCTCCCACGGCAGGGCGAAGGTGATGCGGTACTTGTCGATCGGCGTCGCCAGCGCGGCCTTCCAGGGGGAGGTGCGCTTGAGGACCAGGTGCGCGCCCTTGGACAGCCGGATGGAGGGGGCCGCGTCCGGGTCCTCCATCTTGCGCAGGTGGTCCACCCACGGGCCGGTCGCGTTGAGCACCAGACGGGCGTTGACGCCGAACTCGTCGCCGGAGAGCCGGTCGCGCAGATCGGCACCGGTGACCCGGCCCTTGGTGAAGCGCAGCCCGGTGACCTCGGCGTGGTTGAGCACCGCGGCGCCCGCGTCCACGGCGGCGCGGACCGTCATCAGCGCCATGCGCGCGTCGTTCATCTGGTCGTCGCCGTACACGGCCACGGCCTTCAGGTTGTCCGTGCGCAGCTCCGGCACGTCCTGCGCGGCCTTGGAGGGGGAGAGCAGGTGGCCGACGCCGTCACCGAAGGCGGACAGCGCCGAGTAGGCGAAGACGCCCGCGCCGAGCTTGGCCGCGCCGTGCGGGCCGCCCTTGTAGACGGGCAGGTAGAAGGTGAGCGGGTTGGCGAGGTGCGGTGCCACCTGACGGGACACCGCACGCCGCTCGAAGTGGTTCTCGGCCACCAGCTTCACCGCGCCGGTCTGCAGGTAGCGCAGACCGCCGTGAAGGAGCTTGGAGGAGGCCGAGGAGGTGGCGCCGGCGAAGTCGCCGGCGTCCACCAGGGCCACCCGCAGCCCGGACTGCGCGGCGTGCCAGGCGGTGGAGATGCCCAGGATGCCGCCGCCGATCACCAGGAGGTCGTACGTCGCCTTGGAAAGCTGCTCCCGAGTTTCGGCGCGGCTCTGGGTGGAGCCGGAGGCCGGGTGCGTCCCCAGGGCAGGGACGCTCTGCAGGGTGGTCATGTCGAATTACTCCTCGTCCTCGATCCAGCCCATGGTCCGCTCAACGGCCTTGAGCCAGTTCTTGTACTCGCTGTCACGCTGGTCGGCGTCCATGCGAGGGGTCCATTCCGCCGCCCGGCGCCAGTTGGCGCGCAGCGCGTCGGTGTCCGGCCAGAAGCCGACGGCCAGACCGGCGGCGTAGGCGGCGCCGAGGCAGGTGGTCTCGGCGACCATCGGACGCACCACCGGCGCGTCCAGGAAGTCCGAGAGGGTCTGCATCAGCAGGTTGTTGGAGGTCATGCCGCCGTCGACCTTGAGCGCGGTCAGCTCGACGCCGGAGTCCTTGGTCATGGCGTCGGTGATCTCGCGGGTCTGCCAGGCGGTGGCCTCGAGGACGGCGCGCGCGATGTGCGCCTTGGTGACGTACCGGGTGAGACCGGCGATCACACCGCGGGCGTCGGAGCGCCAGTACGGGGCGAAGAGACCGGAGAAGGCCGGCACGAAGTACGCGCCGCCGTTGTCCTCGACGCTCGACGCGAGCGTCTCGATCTCGGCCGCGGTCTTGATCATGCCCATCTGGTCGCGCATCCACTGGACGAGCGAGCCGGTGACGGCGATCGAGCCCTCGAGGGCGTAGACCGGCTTCTGGTCGCCGATCTGGTAGCCGACGGTGGTCAGCAGGCCGTTGTAGGAGTTGACGGGCTTGTCACCGGTGTTCATCAGCATGAAGGTGCCGGTGCCGTACGTGGACTTGGCCTCGCCCTCCGAGAAGCAGGTCTGGCCGAACAGGGCCGCCTGCTGGTCGCCGAGCGCGGAGGCGACCGGGATGCCGTCCAGGACGCCGCCCTTGGCGTGCCCGTACACCTCGGCGGAGGAGCGGATCTCGGGCAGCACGGCCGCCGGGATGCCCATGGACTGGAGGATCTTCTCGTCCCAGGCCATCTCGTGGAGGTTCATGAGCAGCGTGCGCGAGGCGTTGGTGACGTCCGTGACGTGCACACCGCCGTCGACACCGCCGGTCAGGTTCCAGATGACCCAGGAGTCCATGGTGCCGAAGAGGATGTCGCCGCGCTCGGCGCGCTCGCGCAGGCCCTCGACGTTGTCGAGCAGCCAGCGGACCTTGGGACCGGCGAAGTACGACGCGAGGGGCAGGCCCGTCTCGCGGCGGAAGCGGTCCTGGCCGACGTTGCGGCCGAGCTCCTTGCAGAGCGCGTCAGTGCGGGTGTCCTGCCACACGAGCGCGTTGTGCACGGGCTCGCCGGTGTTCTTGTCCCACAGCAGCGTGGTCTCGCGCTGGTTGGTGATGCCGATCGCCTTGACGTCGGCGGCGGTGATGCCCGCCTTGTCGATGGCGCCCGCCACGACTTCCTGGACGTTGGTCCAGATCTCGGCGGCGTCGTGCTCGACCCAGCCCGGCTTCGGGAAGATCTGCTCGTGTTCCTTCTGGTCGACCGAGACGATCCGGCCGTCCTTGTCGAAGACGATGCAGCGGGACGACGTGGTGCCCTGGTCGATGGCCGCGATGAACGGGCCGTGGCCGTGCGAGGCGGTGGTGTGGGTGTCGCTCACGGGGTTCTCCTGGAGGTCTGAAGGTCTCTGCGGCTCAAAGGCTCAACGGCTCAGGCGAAGGCGAGGTTGTACAGACCGCCCGCGAGGGCGGCACCGGCCAGCGGGCCGACGACCGGCACCCAGGCGTAGGCCCAGTCCGAACCGCCCTTGTTGGGCAGCGGCAGCAGCGAGTGCACGATGCGCGGACCCAGGTCGCGGAACGGGTTGATGGCGTAGCCCGTGGGGCCGCCGAGCGAGAGGCCGAGGCCGACGACGACCAGGGAGGTGATCAGGACACCGATGACGCCGAGGCCCTTGCCGTCGCCGTTGAGGCCCTGCGTGAGGATCGCCAGGACCAGCACGGCCGTACCGATGATCTCGGTGGTGAGGTTCTGTATGGCGTTGCGGATCTCGGGTCCGGTGGAGAAGATCCCGAGCACCGGGCCCGCCTTGGCGGCACCGTTGTGCGGACCCTCGATCGGCTTGGCGGCCTCGTCGACGGGCTTGCCGACGATCTCCGGGTCCGTGAGGTGCGCCTGGAACTGGCCGTAGTAGGCCAGCCAGACCAGCGTGGCGCCGATCATCGCGCCGAGCAGCTGCCCCGCGAGGTAGGTGGGCACGTCGCTCCACTCGGTGCCGCCCTCGATGGCGAGGCCGAGCGTCACCGCCGGGTTGAGGTGCGCACCCGAGAGCGGGGCGGAGATGTAAGCGCCGGTGAGCACCGCGAAGCCCCACCCGAAGGTGATGGCGAGCCAGCCCGCGTTGCGTGCCTTGGAGCTCTTCAGAGTGACGGCGGCGCACACGCCACCGCCGAGCAGGATGAGTACGGCGGTACCAATGATCTCGCCGGTGAAGATGTCGGAGCTGGACACCCGCGACTCCTTTGTCCTTCGTCCAGGGGAAGGCGAACCCCGGGTAACTCCGGTGGTCCGCGCCCTCACGTCGAGGGCTTGGCGGCCCTTGGCGTTGTCACACTCTAACTCGTATTGCCGTTAGGTGTTCGACAATGCCGACCGATGAACGGCAGTGTTGCTCCGGCGTTAAGTCGACGTCAAGGGTTCTGTGGCCGGTATCCCGATCGTTACCAGCAGGTATGTTCCGGCCATATTGATCGAAAACTTCCGGCCAGCATCGGAAACGATCAGAACGGGCCGGGAAGTGGCTGGTCAGGCCCGCGCAGAGGGCGGGCGGCGGGGCCACGAGGGGCCGAGGAGCGGGCCATGACGGGCCCGCGACCGGATCAGAAGCGGCCGGCGCCCAGATCGCGCGAGACCGAGCGGGCGCAGTCGCGCACCGCCGCCACCAGCTCGGAGCGGATCTCGCCCTCCTTGCAGACGCGCTCCACGGCGCCGGTCACCCCGACCGCGCCCACCGGCATCCGCCGCCGGTCGAAGATGGGCGCGGCCACCGAGGCCACCCCGTCCCAGGTCTCCTCCATGTCGCTGGCCCAGCCGCGCGCCCGGGCCAGCTCGAGCACCTCCTCGAAGCCGGTGGCGTCGGTCACCGTGCGGGGCGTGAACGTGGTGCGCTCGCCGTCCACCGCCTCGTTGTGCGCCACCGGGTCGAAGGCCGAGAGGACCTTGCCGAGCGCGGTGGAGTGCAGCGGCTGCATCGCCCCGACCTCAAGGACCTGGCGGCTGTCGTCGGGCCGGAAGACGTGGTGCATGATCAGCACGCCCTGCTGGTGCAGGACGCCCACGTACACGCTCTCGCCGCTGGAGCGGGCCAGGTCGTCCGTCCACACCAGGGCGCGCGCCCGCAGCTCGTGGACGTCCAGATAGCTGTTGCCCAGGCGCAGCAGCTCCGCGCCGAGCTGGTAGCGGCCGGAGGCCGGGTCCTGCTCGACGAACCCCTCCGCCTGGAGGGTGCGCAGGATGCCGTGCGCGGTGCCCTTGGCCAGGCCGAGCGCGGAGGCCACCTCGGACAGGCCGAGCCGCCGCTCGCCGCCCGCGAGCAGCCGCAGCATGGCGGCCGCCCTTTCGAGCGACTGGATGTTCCGCGCCATCGCGCTTCCTCCCACTTCGGAACGTTGAGTTCGACAATGCTGAACAGTATCGGCCGTTGTCGACCCCGTGTCACCGTGATGGACGCACCCCGCCGCCATCCGGCCAGTTCAGATGACAGACGCACCAGAGCCACCCGGTGGTCACCCGGGCGGCCCCCCGCTCAGTCCGCCCCGTGGGACACCAGTGCCCACGCGGCCCGCTCCCGGTTACCCTGACCGGGTGCGGCCTCCCCGAGGACGCCGCAAAGCCGACAGCCGTCGCACTCCAGGGAGCACATCCATGGCCTCGTTGCCTACCCCTTCCGCTGACAGCCGGACCCGCGCCGACGCGCTCCGCGAAGCGCTCGCCACCCGCGTGGTGGTGGCCGACGGAGCCATGGGCACCATGCTCCAGGCCCAGGACCCGACCCTGGAGGACTTCCAGGACCTCGAGGGCTGCAACGAGATCCTCAACATCACCCGGCCCGACATCGTGCGCTCGGTGCACCAGGAGTACTTCGCGGTCGGCGTCGACTGCGTCGAGACCAACACCTTCGGCGCGAACTTCTCGGCCCTCGGTGAGTACGACATCCCCGAGCGGGTGTACGAGCTGTCCGAGGCGGGCGCCCGGATCGCCCGCGAGGTGGCCGACGAGTTCACCGCCTCCACCGGACAGCAGCGCTGGGTGCTCGGCTCCATGGGCCCCGGCACCAAGCTGCCCACCCTCGGCCACGCCCCGTACACCACGCTGCGCGACGCCTACCAGCAGAACGCCGAGGGCATGCTCGCGGGCGGTGCCGACGCGCTCCTGGTGGAGACCACGCAGGACCTGCTCCAGACCAAGGCCGCCATCCTCGGCGCCCAGCGCGCCCTGGACGTGGCCGGCTACCGGGTGCCGATCATCTGCTCGGTCACCGTCGAGACCACCGGCACCATGCTGCTCGGCTCCGAGATCGGCGCCGCGCTCACCGCTCTTGAGCCGCTCGGCATCGACATGATCGGCCTCAACTGCGCCACCGGCCCCGCCGAGATGAGCGAGCACCTGCGCTACCTCGCCCGCAACTCCCGGGTGCCGCTGTCCTGCATGCCCAACGCCGGACTGCCCGTCCTCGGCAAGGACGGCGCGCACTATCCGCTCTCCGCGCCGGAGCTCGCCGACGCCCAGCAGACGTTCGTGCGCGAGTACGGCCTCTCCCTGGTCGGCGGCTGCTGCGGCACCACGCCCGAGCACCTGCGCCAGGTCGTCGAGCGGGTCCGGGGCGTCGCCCCCACCGAGCGCCACCCGCGCCCCGAGCCGGGCGCCGCCTCGCTCTACCAGAGCGTGCCGTTCCGCCAGGACACCTCGTACATGGCGATCGGCGAGCGCACCAACGCCAACGGATCCAAGAAGTTCCGCGAGGCCATGCTGGAGGGCCGCTGGGACGACTGCGTGGAGATGGCCCGCGACCAGATCCGCGAGGGCGCCCACATGCTCGACCTCTGCGTCGACTACGTGGGCCGCGACGGCGTCGCCGACATGGAGGAGCTGGCCGGCCGCTTCGCCACCGCCTCCACCCTGCCGATCGTCCTCGACTCCACCGAGGTCGACGTCCTGAAGGCCGGTCTGGAGAAGCTCGGCGGGCGCGCGGTCATCAACTCCGTCAACTACGAGGACGGCGACGGGCCCGAGTCGCGGTTCGCCAAGGTCACCGAGCTGGCCGTGGAGCACGGCGCGGCGCTGATCGCGCTGACCATCGACGAGGAGGGCCAGGCCCGTACCGTCGAGAACAAGGTCGCCATCGCCGAGCGGCTCATCGACGACCTCACCGGCAACTGGGGCGTGCGCGAGTCCGACATCCTCATCGACGCGCTGACCTTCACCATCTGCACCGGCCAGGAGGAGTCCCGCAAGGACGGCATCGCCACCATCGAGGCGATCCGCGAGCTCAAGCGCCGCCGCCCGGACGTCCAGACCACGCTGGGCCTGTCCAACATCTCCTTCGGCCTCAACCCGGCCGCCCGGGTCGTGCTGAACTCCGTCTTCCTCGACGAGTGTGTCAAGGCGGGCCTGGACTCCGCGATCGTGCACGCCTCCAAGATCCTGCCGATCGCGCGCCTGGAGGAGGAGCAGGTCAAGGTCGCGCTCGACCTGATCTACGACCGGCGCGCCGAGGGGTACGACCCGCTCCAGAGGCTCATGGAGCTCTTCGAGGGTGTCAGCACCAAGTCGATGAAGGCGGGCAAGGCCGAGGAGCTCCTCGCCCTGCCGCTGGAGGAGCGCCTCAAGCGCCGGATCATCGACGGCGAGAAGAACGGCCTGGACACCGACCTCGACGAGGCACTCCAGACCCGCCCCGCCCTCGACATCGTCAACGACACCCTCCTGGAGGGCATGAAGGTCGTCGGTGAGCTCTTCGGCTCCGGCCAGATGCAGCTGCCGTTCGTCCTGCAGTCCGCCGAGGTCATGAAGACGGCCGTGGCCCATCTGGAGCCGCACATGGAGAAGTCCGACGCGGAGGGCAAGGGCACCATCGTGCTCGCCACCGTGCGCGGCGACGTCCACGACATCGGCAAGAACCTCGTCGACATCATCCTCTCCAACAACGGCTACAACGTCGTCAACCTCGGCATCAAGCAGCCCGTCTCCGCGATCCTGGAGGCCGCCGAGGAGCACAGGGCGGACGTCATCGGCATGTCCGGCCTCCTGGTGAAGTCGACCGTGATCATGAAGGAGAACCTGGAGGAGCTCAACCAGCGCAAGATGGCCGCCGACTACCCGGTGATCCTGGGCGGCGCGGCCCTCACGCGCGCGTACGTCGAGCAGGACCTGCACGAGATCTACGAGGGCGAAGTCCGCTACGCCCGCGACGCGTTCGAGGGCCTGCGCCTGATGGACGCGCTCGTCGCGGTCAAGCGCGGGGTGCCCGGCGCGACCCTGCCCGAGCTCAAGCAGCGCCGGGTGCCCAAGCGCGCGGCGGCCCTGCCCGAGGCGGAGGAGCCCGAGGGCTCGGTCCGCTCGGACGTGGCCGTCGACAACCCGATCCCCGAGCCGCCGTTCTGGGGCACCCGGGTGATCAAGGGCATCGGCCTCAAGGAGTACGCCTCCTGGCTCGATGAGGGCGCCCTCTTCAAGGGGCAGTGGGGCCTCAAGCAGAACCGGGCGGGCGACGGGCCGAGCTACGAGGAGCTGGTGGAGAGCGAGGGCCGCCCGCGGCTGCGCGGCTGGCTGGAGCAGCTGCACACCAGGAACCTGCTGGAGGCGGCCGTGGTCCACGGCTACTTCCCGTGCGTCTCCAAGGGCGACGACCTGATCATCCTGAACGAGGACGGCTCGGAGCGCACCCGCTTCACCTTCCCGCGCCAGCGCCGCGGCCGCCGGCTGTGCCTGGCGGACTTCTTCCGCCCGGAGGAGTCCGGCGAGACCGACGTGGTCGGGCTCCAGGTGGTCACGGTCGGCTCGAAGATCGGCGAGGCCACGGCCGAGCTCTTCGAGGCCAACTCCTACCGCGACTACCTCGAACTGCATGGCCTGTCCGTGCAGTTGGCCGAGGCTCTGGCCGAGTACTGGCACGCGCGCGTGCGCAGCGAGCTGGGCTTCGCCGGGGAGGACCCGTCCGACGTGGAGGACATGTTCGCGCTCAAGTACCGCGGCGCGCGCTTCTCGCTCGGCTACGGGGCCTGCCCCGACCTGGAGGACCGCGCCAAGATCGCCGAGCTGCTGCAGCCCGAGCGGATCGGCGTCCACCTCTCCGAGGAGTTCCAGCTCCACCCCGAGCAGTCCACGGACGCCATCGTGATCCACCACCCGGAGGCGAAGTACTTCAACGCCCGATAGCGGGGCTCCGGCCGGCTGCGAGCGGGCCGCCGGGAAACCCACGAGCGTTCCGCCGCACCCGGACGTACACTTGTCGGTCCAGTGCAGGCCGGTTCCCACCCTGGGAACCGGCCTTCTCGTCCCTTCAGGAGGTGTGCCCGGATGACCACCACGGTTCCCGCGCCCGTAACCGGTACGGCCGAAGGCTCCGCGCTCGAAGCCGTCTTCCTCGACATGGACGGCACCCTGGTCGACACCGAGGGGTTCTGGTGGGACGCGGAGGTGGAGGTCTTCGCCGCCCTCGGCCATCCGCTCGACGAGCGCTGGCGCGATGTCGTGGTGGGCGGGCCCATGACCCGCAGCGCCGGGTTCCTCATCGAGGCCACCGGCGCCGACATCACCGTCCCCGAGCTCACGGTGCTGCTCAACGACCGCTTCGAGGCGCGCATCAGCCGCGGGGTCCCGCTGATGCCGGGAGCCGCCCGCCTCCTCGGCGAGCTCGCCGAGCACTCGGTGCCGACCGCCCTGGTCTCGGCCTCCCACCGGCGCATCATCGACCGGGTCCTGCACTCGGTGGGCGCGCGCCACTTCGCGCTCACCGTCGCCGGGGACGAGGTCGGCCGCACCAAGCCGCACCCCGAGCCGTATCTGTTCGCCGCCGCCGGGCTCGGCGCGGACCCCACCAGATGCGCGGTCGTCGAGGACACCGCGACCGGCGTGGCGGCCGCCGAGGCGGCCGGCTGCCGGGTGGTGGCGGTGCCGTCCGTCGCGCCCATCGCGGCCGCCGCGGGCCGGGTCGTCGTGGATTCCCTCGAACAGGTCGACCTGGCTTTTCTGCGGACCCTGATCACGCGGATGAACTGATCCGTTCACACAGCGTGCCACCTGAATGCGGCGCAAACTCATCGCATCCGGCCGTGCATTATCCGTGACCTCGCAAGAGGCCCCGGGCGGCCATCTCGGCAGTTGAATTCACGATGAGCCAAAGCGCGTCACGTGGGTGACGTTCGTCACCTGATCTGCCGTCAGTGACCCCTGTCAAGGGCACCTCCGGGCACTCCGGAGGTGCCCTTCTGTCCTGTTTGGTGATCTCCTGCACGAAAGATTCCGCCGCCGCGATATCGGCGGGCCGCTATTTCCGGCCACCGCGTGGCGTGTGAATGGAGCAGGCCCAGTACGGGCTTTACCGGCAAGCCCACTAATCTCGTCGCGAGAACTTCGCCGCACCCTCAACTGCCCCGGCACCCACCAAGCCGCCGGGCGCGCAGGTCCGATCGTACGTACCGGCCCGATCGCCTCCCCGCCCCGACCGGGCGGCCGCGGCGGAGTCTTCCGTACACCGCTGTACCCCAGTGCCGGACACATAGGGAGAACGTCCAGGATGAACCGCAAGACTTTGGTGCTGCCGGCCGTAGTGGGCCTGCTCGCCCCCGTACTCGCCGCATGTGGCGGCGCGGGAAGTGGGGGCGACGGCGGCAAGGCCATCGTCGTGGGCACCACGGACCAGTTCGTGGTCACCAAGGACGCGCCCGCTCCCTTCGACCCGGCCTACGCGTACGACACCGGCGCCTGGAACGTGCTGCGCCAGACCGTCCAGATGCTGGTCCACGTCCCGCGCGGCGGCGGTCAGCCGGTCCCGGACGCGGCCTCCAGCTGCTCGTTCACCGACAAGGAGAACGAGAGCTACCGCTGCAAGCTGCGCAGCGACATGAAGTTCGCCGACGGCTCCAAGCTGACCGCGGCCGACGTCCACTACTCCATCCAGCGCGTCCTGAACATCAAGGACGGCAACGGTCCCGTCGCGCTCCTCGAGAACATCGACACGATGGAGACCAAGGGCGACGACGAGATCATCTTCCATCTGAAGACCCCGGACGCCACCTTCCCGTACAAGCTCGCGACGCCCGCCGCCGCGATCGTGCAGAAGGACAAGTACCAGCCGAAGAAGCTGCGCGACGGCTTCGAGGTCGACGGCTCCGGCCCGTACACCCTCAAGGCCGAATACAAGGGCGACAAGGTCGTCAAGGCCGTCTTCAGCAAGAACCCCAACTACAAGGGGGACTTGAAGGTCAACAACGACAAGATCGAGCTGCGCTCGTTCGCCGACGCCGACTCCATGGGCGCCGAGCTCGAGTCCGGCAAGATCGACATGATGACGCGCTCCATGTCGCCGGAGCAGATCCAGAAGTACTCGGTCACCCCGCCGAAGAACGTCAACCTGGTCGAGATGCCCGGCCTGGAAATCCGCTACCTGGGCTTCAACACCAACGACCCGTCGGTGAAGAACAAGGCCGTCCGCCAGGCGATGGCCGCCGTCGTGGACCGCGGCGCGCTGGCCTCCAAGGTGTACGGGGCGACCGCCGAGCCGCTCTACTCGCTCATTCCGACCTCGATCGCCGGGCACACCAACTCGTTCTTCAACAAGTACGGCGAGCCCAGCAAGCAGAAGGCCGCGGGCATCCTGAAGGCCGCCGGGGTCTCCACCCCGGTCAAGCTGACGCTCAACTACACGAGCGACCACTACGGCCCGGGCACCGCCAAGGAGTTCTCGATCCTGCGGGACCAGCTGAACGCCACCGGCCTGTTCGCCACCACGCTCAAGGCGACCGACTGGCCCAAGTACCGCCCGGCCCAGAAGGCCGGCGAGTACGCCGTCTACGGCCTCGGCTGGTTCCCCGACTTCCCGGACCCGGACAACTACGTCGCACCGTTCCTCGGCCGCGACAACTTCCTCAACTCGCCGTACTCCAACCTCGAGGTGCGCAACACCCTGATCCCGGAGTCCCGCGTGGCGGCCGACCGCAACCAGGCCTCCAAGCCGTTCGAGAAGATCCAGGACATCGTCGCCAACGACGTCCCCGTACTCCCGCTGTGGCAGGGCAAGCAGTACGTCGCCGCCCGCAGCGAGATCACGGGCACCGAGTGGGCGCTCAACTCCTCCGCCGACCTCCAGCTCTGGGAGCTGGGACGCGGTGTGAAGTAACGCAGGACCCGGCCGCGATTTTCACGTGCCGGCAAGCAATTTCAGTGAGGCCGCGTCCCGCGGGGTGAGCCCCGCCGGGCGCGGCCGAGCAAAGACTGTGAGGCACTTGCACGTGAAGATACGGAACCGATGGCTGACTGCCCCGCTCGCCGCGGGACTGGCAGCCGGTCTCCTCAGCGGCTGCGGCTCGGAGGACGGATCCTCCTCCGGGAGCGGCGCGTCGGTGGTCATGGGGATGTCGGACGACATCCTGGCCACCGACCCGGCCTCCGGCTACGACCCGGGCTCCTGGCTGCTGTTCAACAACGTCTTCCAGTCGCTGCTCAGCTTCCCCAAGGGAAGCTCCACCCCGCAGCCCGAGGCGGCCGAGCGCTGCTCCTTCGACAAGGGCGGCTCCCAGGTCTTCCGCTGCACCCTGCGCTCCGGCCTGAAGTTCTCCAACGGCCATGCGCTGACCTCCGAGGACGTCAAGTTCTCGTTCGAGCGGGTGCTGCGCATCAACGACGCCAACGGGCCCGCGCCGCTGCTCTCCACCCTGGGCAAGATCGACACCCCGGACGCGCAGACCGTCGTCTTCCACCTCAAGGTGCCGGACGCCACCTTCCCCAGCAAGATCGCCTCCGGCGCCGGCTCGATCGTCGACCAGGAGACGTACGCGGCGAACAAGCTGCGCACCGACGGCAAGGCGGTCGGCTCGGGCGTCTACAAGCTCGACGCGTTCGGCGACAAGCAGGTGAGCTTCTCCGTCAACTCCAGCTACCAGGGCAGCGCCAAGGTCAAGAACTCCGGCATGACCATGAAGCTCTTCCACGGCAAGCAGAAGGAGCTGGCCCAGGCGCTGCGCGACGGCGACATCGACCTCGCCTACCGAGGCCTCACCGCCAAGGACATCGCCGACCTCCAGGCCGCCAGCGTGGCCGACAAGAAGGGCGTCAAGGTCGTCGAGGGCACCGGCGCCGAGGTCCAGCACCTGGTCTTCAACATGAACGACCCGGTCGCCGGCAAGCCCGCCGTCCGCAAGGCCATCGCCTACCTCGTCGACCGCGAGGCGCTGGTGCGCGACGTCTACAAGTCGACCGCGACGCCGCTGTATTCGATCGTCCCCTCCGGCATCACCGCCCACAGCACCTCGCTGTTCGACATGTACGGCGGCAGCCCGCAGCCCGCGAAGGCCAAGCAGGTCCTGCACAAGGCGGGCCTCACCGGCAAGGTGAAGCTCACCCTGTGGTCCACGCCCATCCGCTTCGGCCCCGGCACCGACGACGAGATGCGAGCCATCGCCAAGCAGCTCAACGCGAGCGGGCTGTTCGACGCCGACGTGAAGTCCGTCGAGATCAAGCAGTACGAGAGGGACATCGAGGCCGGCAAGTACGGCGTGTACGTGAAGGGCTGGATCCCCGACTACCCGGACCCGGACAACTTCACCTCGCCGTTCTTCGGCAAGGGCAACGTCCTGGCCAACCACTACGTCAACAAGGCGATCACAGACGAGATCATCCCGTCGACGGCCGCCACGGAGGAGCGCTCGGCCACCGAGGCCGAATTCAGCCGCCTCCAGGACCTGGTCGCCACCGACCTGCCGATCCTGCCGCTGTGGCAGGGCAAGCAGTACGCGGTGGCCCGTGAGGGTGTGGCGGGCCTGGAGTGGACCCTGGACCCGTCGACGGTGTTCCGGTTCTGGGAGATCAGCAAGGCATGACGGCCGGGCGCCGGGCGGGCGGAGATCCAGCCCGCCCGGCGCCGCGGAGATCCAGCCCGTGCGGCGCTTGAGGCCCGGGGCCCTGAGCCCTGGGCCCGGGGCCCGGGGCGGAGCCCCACGACCGGGGTACGGGGCGCAGGCCGAGGGTCGCGGGCCCGGCCCCTCTCACCGCGCTCCGGCTACTGCGCTCCGGGCCGCACCAGCCCGCTCTCGTACGCGTACACCGCCGCCTGGACCCGGTCGCGCAGCCCCAGCTTCGTCAGCACATGGCCGACGTGCGTCTTCACCGTCGTCTCGCTGACGAACAGATCCGCGGCGATCTCCGCGTTGGAGAGCCCGCGCGCCACCAGCTTCAGGACCTCGACCTCGCGGTCGGTCAGCGTGTGCAGCGTGTCCGGGACCGGCTCCTCGCCCGAGGGCAGGTGGTCCGCGTACTTGTCGAGCAGTCGGCGGGTGATCGACGGGGCGAGCATCGCCTCGCCCGCCGCGACCACCCGGATCGCCTGCACCAGCTCATTGGCGGGCGCGTCCTTCAGCAGGAAGCCGCTGGCCCCCGCCTTCAGCGCCTCCACCACGTACTCGTCGAGGTCGAACGTGGTCAGCACCAGCACCTTCGCCGGGCCGTCCTTGCCCGGGCCGCTGATCTGCCGGGTCGCCTCCACACCGTCCATCCGGGGCATCCGGATGTCCATCAGCACCACATCGGGCTGGAGCGCCCGCACCTGGTCGAGGGCCTGGAGACCGTCGCCGGCCTCGCCCACCACCGCGATGTCCTGCTCGGCTTCCAGGATCATCCGGAAACCGGTGCGCAGCAGCGGCTGGTCGTCGACCAGTAGGACGCGGATCGCCACGGGAACTCCTCATCAGGATTGCTGGACCGGGTCCATTCTGCCCTGCTCATCCTGTGCCGATCCGGCCGGGAACACCTGCAATGGATAGACCGGGGGAGTCCCCCCGAATTCCGGACAGACCGCCTGGTGGTCGCACCAGCCGCACAGCTTGGTCGGCCGCGGCCGCCATTCGCCCGTCTCCGTGGCCAGCCGGATCGCCTCCCACAGCGCGTGCAGCTTCCGCTCCACCTGCTGCAGATCCGCCTCCACCGGGTCGTACGTCACCACGTCACCGCTGCCCAGGTACACCAGCTGGAGGCGGCGGGGCAGCACGTTCTTCAGCCGCCACACCACCAGCGCGTAGAACTTCATCTGGAACAGGGCGCCCTCCGCGTACTCCGGACGCGGGGCCTTGCCCGTCTTGTAGTCGACGATCCGGACCTCACCGGTCGGTGCCACGTCGACCCGGTCGATCACCCCGCGCAGCCGCAGCCCCGACTCCAGCTCCGTCTCGACGAAGAACTCCCGCTCCACCGGCTCCAGACGCGTCGGATCCTCCAGCGAGAACCACCGCTCCACCAGCCGCTCGGCCTCCCCGAGCCACTTGGCCAGCCGCTCGCCGCCGGTGTCCTCGGCGAACAGCTCCGTCAGCTCCGGCTTCGACTCCAGGAGCCGGTCCCACTGGCCGGGGATCATCGCCTTCGCGCGCGGAGCCGTCCGCTCCGCCGCCGGGTCGTCGAAGAGGCGCTCCAGCACCGCGTGCACCAGCGTGCCGCGCGTCGCCGCCTCGCTCGGCTTCTCGGGGAGCTTGTCGATCACCCGGAACCGGTACAGCAAGGGGCACTGCATGAAGTCGTTCGCGCGCGACGGCGACAACGACACGGGTCGCTGGGCCGCCGCGGCCCCTCCGGTGCTCGTATCCATGACACAGACCCTACGACCCGCCACTGACAGCGAGCGGAATACCATCGACGACGAGCCCCCTCACACTGCATGATCGTGACAGAAGCACCGACGAAGGGACACCGTGGACGAGAGCGGCGACAGCAAAAGGCCGCAGTCCGGCGCGGGAGACGACGGCCCCGGCGCCGCGCCCGGCAACGGCAAGTCGCCCCGTGGACGGGAGCCGGGCGGCGGCCTCCTCATGGGGCGCCCGTTCGGCGTGCCGGTCTACGTCGCACCCAGCTGGTTCCTGGTCGCGGCCCTCATCACCTGGGTCTTCGGCGGCCAGCTCGACCGCGTGCTGCCCGAGCTCGGCGCCGCCCGCTACCTCGTCTCGCTCTTCTTCGCGGTCGCCTTCTACGCCTCGGTGCTGGTCCACGAACTGGCCCACACCGTCGCCGCGCTGCGCTTCAAGCTGCCCGTGCGGCGCATCCAGCTCCAGTTCTTCGGCGGTGTCTCCGAGATCGAGAAGGAGACCGAGACCCCGGGCCGCGAGTTCGTGCTCGCCTTCGTCGGCCCGCTGCTCTCGCTCGTCCTGTCCGGGCTGTTCTACATCGGCATGCAGGCCGTCGAGCCCGGCACCGTCCCCGGCGTCCTGCTCGCCGGGCTGATGGTCTCCAACCTGATCGTGGCGGGCTTCAACCTGCTGCCCGGCCTGCCGCTGGACGGCGGCCGGATGCTCCGCGCCGTCGTGTGGAAGATCACCGGCAGGCCCATGAGCGGCACCGTCGCCGCCGCCTGGGTCGGCCGCGCCCTCGCCGTCACCGTCCTCATCGGCCTCCCGCTGCTCACCCAGACCGGCGTCCTGGGCAACGCGCCCGAAGAGGTCGACGGCATGGACACCGTCACCGACGCGCTGCTCGCCGCGATCCTCGCCGCGATCATCTGGACCGGCGCGGGCAACAGCCTGCGCATGGCCCGGCTGCGCGAGCACCTGCCGGAGCTGCGCGCCCGCAACCTCACCCGCCGGGCCCTCCCCGTCGAGTCGAGCACCCCGCTCTCCGAGGCGCTGCGCCGGGCCAACGAGGCCGGGGCGCGCGCCCTGGTCGTCGTCGACGGCCACGGCGACCCCACCGGCCTGGTCCGCGAGGCCGCCATCGTCGGCGTACCGGAGCACCGCCGCCCCTGGGTGGCGGTCAGCGGGCTCGCCCAGGACCTCACCGACGGCATGCGCGTCCCCGCCGAGCTGGCGGGCGAGCCGCTCCTCGACAGGCTCCGGGCCACCCCCGCCACCGAGTACCTGGTGGTCGAGGAGACCGGCGAGATCTACGGGGTGCTCTCGGCGGCCGACGTCGAGAAGGCCTTCGTGGCGGCGATGGCCCGCCCCACCGCGTAACCGCACCGGCTGCTCCGTAGCGGCACCGGCGGTCCCGCGAGCGCGCAGGCCGTGGCGCTCCGCGGTCAACAGGGCCGGTACCCTGTTCGTATGTCCGAACCGACCGGTGCCGCCCGCCGTCGCGGGCCCTTCAAGGTCGGGGACCAGGTCCAGCTCACCGACCCCAAGGGACGCCACTACACGTTCACGCTCGAAGCCGGGAAGAACTTCCACACCCACAAGGGTTCCTTCCCGCACGACGAGCTGATCGGCGCTCCCGAGGGCAGTGTTGTCCGTACCACCGGGAACGTCGCGTACCTCGCGCTGCGCCCGCTGCTCCCCGACTACGTCCTGTCCATGCCCCGCGGCGCCGCCGTGGTCTACCCCAAGGACGCGGGGCAGATCCTGGCCTTCGCCGACATCTTCGCCGGCGCGCGCGTCGTCGAGGCGGGCGTGGGCTCCGGCTCGCTCAGCGCCTTCCTGCTGCGCGCCATCGGCGACCACGGCATGCTCCACTCCTACGAGCGCCGCGCGGACTTCGCCGAGATCGCCCAGCAGAACGTGGAGCGCTACTTCGGCGAACCGCACCCCGCCTGGCAGCTCACCGTCGGCGACCTCCAGGACAACCTGTCGGACACCGACGTCGACCGCGTCATCCTCGACATGCTCGCCCCCTGGGAGTGCCTGGACGCCGTCTCCAAGGCGCTGGTGCCCGGCGGCATCCTCTGCTGCTACGTGGCCACCACCACCCAGCTCTCGCGCACCGTCGAGGCCATCCGCGAGATCGGCTGCTTCGCCGAGCCGCAGCCGTGGGAGTCGATGATCCGCAACTGGCACGTGGAGGGCCTCGCCGTCCGCCCCGACCACCGGATGATCGGCCACACCGGCTTCCTCGTCACCGCCCGCCGCCTCGCGGACGGCGTCGAGCCCCCGCTGCGCCGCCGCCGCCCCGCCAAGGGCGCGTACGGAGACGACTACGAGGGCCCCAACAAGGACTGACAAGGGCTGACGGGCCCGTCAGCTCAACGCACCGGCGCCGCCGCCGAGTTCCCGGACACTCCGGGGAACTCGGCGGCGGCGCTTGTGCGTTGGAGGCGCGGATGGACGTACGGGCACGGCGGCGCCAAAAGGGGCGCACAACCTCCGGACCCCACTGTTCCGCCCGGCTGTGACGTGTGGCACGATGCTGGCCACTCCCACCACCCGCACCGCCCCTCACAGGAGACCTCCCGCGTGCAGACTGCCGCCGTCCCCGAGCTCGCGCACACCCACGCCCGCCCGGTGCACTGGCTGGCCACGGCCGCCGCGATGGCCGCGGTGGTGGCGCTGGCCGGCTGGCTGCAGCCCGGCACCGCCAAGGCCTCCCAAGGAGCCGCCGGAGCCCGCGCGGCAGCGGCCCCGGCACCCGACGCGGCGGCGGTCGTCTACCCGCTCCAGTGCGGCACCGTCGGTACCCAGGTGGCGGCCCGGGCCACCGGCGATCTCGACGGTGACGGCAGCCCCGAGACCGTGGCCGTGGTCCACTGCCGGGCCGGCTCGGGCACCCCGCCGAGCGGCGTCTACGTACTGACCCGGCCCGCCCTGAAGGGTGCCCCGCCCCGCCTGGTGGCGACGCTGGCCGACCCGCG
Source organism: Streptomyces sp. NPDC023838 (assembly GCF_040639555.1). Classification (NCBI taxonomy): domain Bacteria; kingdom Bacillati; phylum Actinomycetota; class Actinomycetes; order Kitasatosporales; family Streptomycetaceae; genus Streptomyces; species Streptomyces sp. NPDC023838. Next base: position 261,691 of record NZ_JBFAAD010000002.1, on the reverse strand, counting down.
GGAGAGACTCGGCGTCTCCGGTCTCGCGGTCCGGGACGGGGCCGTCACGGCCACCCTGCTCGGCTACTCCTCATCGGACGTCCCGCGCTGCTGCCCCGATCAGGAGCAGAAGGCCAAGTGGCGCTGGCAGGGCGGGAAGTTCGTCCGGAGCACCCAGTCCCAGGCGCTGGGTACCTGATCCGTCACGTAGCGTACGGACTTCGTCACGTACCGTCTCAGTCGGCGTCCGGCCCGTAGACCTCGACGCTGTCCGAAACCCGTCGTACGTGAATGCAGTCGCCCGGGCAGTCCTTCGCCGAGTCCACGATGTCCTGGAGCAGCGGCAGCGGAACCGGCGTCACGGCGCCCGGCGACTGCAACAGCTCGTCCTCGGCGCTCTTCACGTAGGCCAGACCGTCGATGTCCAGCTCGAAGACCTCGGGCGCGTACTGGACACAGATCCCGTCGCCGGTGCAGAGGTCCTGGTCGATCCAGACTTCAAGAGCCTCGTTCATGTCGCCTGCCGTTCCTGCGTGGTGCTGTGTTCGTACGGGGGTGTCCCACCTCACGGAACGGCCGAGCAATCGGTACCAGTCCTGACGGGTGTTGACCGACTCGACGATACAACCGCCCGCTTTCCGATGTTGATGGGTGGGTATTCCCCTGGCGTGAGGGAGAGCGCAAGGGTGAAGATCGGACACACCCCGCAGTCTTTGTGATCTAGGGGTTTCAATCACCACCCGCCCAGGTAGGGTCAGGAAGCGTCCAGCTCCCCTTGGAGGAGGTGAGGACCGTGGCAGCCCACGACGACGACATCAACCGCGGCATCCGGCCGGGGCGGGGGTCTGAGGACCCAGCCGGCCAGGTTGCCTATCTAGAGCAGGAAATCGCCGTCCTGCGACGCAAGCTCGCCGACTCTCCGCGTCATACGAGGATTCTCGAAGAGCGGATCGTCGAGCTGCAGACCAACCTGGCGGGCGTGTCCGCGCAGAACGAGCGGCTCGCCAATACGCTCCGCGAGGCCCGGGACCAGATCGTGGCCCTCAAGGAGGAGGTCGACCGGCTCGCACAGCCGCCGGCCGGCTTCGGTGTCTTCCTGCACGCCAACGAGGACGGCACCGCCGACATCTTCACCGGGGGCCGCAAGCTCCGGGTGAACGTCAGCCCCAGCGTCGAGCTCGACGAGCTCCGGCGCGGCCAGGAAGTCATGCTCAACGAAGCGCTCAACGTGGTCGAGGCCATGGAGTTCGAGCGCGCCGGGGACATCGTCACCCTCAAGGAGATCCTCGAGGACGGCGAACGCGCCCTGGTGATCGGGCACACCGACGAGGAACGGGTGGTCAGGCTCGCCGAGCCGCTGCTGGACGCCACCATCCGCCCCGGCGACGCCCTCCTGCTCGAACCCCGCTCCGGCTACGTGTACGAAGTGGTCCCCAAGAGCGAGGTCGAGGAACTGGTCCTCGAGGAAGTCCCTGACGTCGACTACGACAAGATCGGCGGACTCGGCGGCCAGATCGAGATGATCCGCGACGCGGTCGAGCTCCCGTACCTCTACCCGGACCTCTTCAAGGAGCACGAACTGCGGCCGCCCAAGGGCATCCTGCTCTACGGCCCGCCCGGCTGCGGCAAGACGCTCATCGCCAAGGCCGTCGCCAACTCGCTCGCCAAGAAGGTCGCCGAGGTCACCGGTCAGCCCGCGGGGAAGAGCTACTTCCTCAACATCAAGGGCCCCGAACTCCTCAACAAGTACGTCGGAGAGACCGAGCGGCACATCCGCCTGGTCTTCCAGCGAGCCCGGGAGAAGGCGAGCGAGGGCACCCCCGTCATCGTCTTCTTCGACGAGATGGAGTCGCTCTTCCGCACCCGCGGATCCGGCGTCAGCTCGGACGTGGAGAACACCATCGTCCCCCAGCTGCTCGCCGAGATCGACGGTGTGGAGGGCCTGGAGAACGTCATCGTCATCGGCGCCTCCAACCGCGAGGACATGATCGACCCCGCGATCCTGCGGCCCGGCCGACTCGACGTCAAGATCAAGATCGAGCGTCCGGACGCGGAGGCCGCCAAGGACATCTTCGCCAAGTACCTCACGGCGACGCTGCCCCTGCACGCCGACGACCTCGCCGAGCACAGCGGCTCCAAGGACGTCGCGGCCCACGCGATGATCCAGTCCGTCGTCGAGCAGATGTACGCGGAGTCCGAGGAGAACCGCTTCCTGGAAGTCACGTACGCCAACGGCGACAAGGAAGTCCTGTACTTCAAGGACTTCAACTCCGGCGCCATGATCCAGAACATCGTGGACCGGGCCAAGAAGATGGCCATCAAGGCCTTCCTCGACCACAACCAGAAGGGCATCCGCGTCTCCCACCTCCTCCAGGCCTGCGTGGACGAGTTCAAGGAGAACGAGGACCTGCCCAACACCACCAACCCCGACGACTGGGCCCGCATCTCCGGAAAGAAGGGCGAACGGATCGTGTTCATCCGTACCCTCGTCACCGGAAAGCAGGGCGCGGACACCGGACGCTCCATCGACACCGTGGCCAACACCGGTCAGTACCTGTAGCACACAGGGCGGCTGCGGGTGCCCGACCGGGGCATCCGCAGCCGACTGCTTTTCCGGCCGAAAACAGGCCACAGACAGACCAAGAGCAATGACGCAATTGATCTCCCCACCAGCGCAAAGGCGTTCTAGGCTCTTCCGTACCGCCGAGTCGCGCAGTGCGGGGACGGGCACCGCACACGCACCGGAGAAACAGCGGTACTTGAGCGCCGCTCCCGGAGGGGAGCGCCGCCGGGCAAGGAGGGCCGCATGACCGTACGGCGAGTAATGGGCATCGAGACGGAGTACGGCATCTCCGTCCCCGGCCACCCCAATGCCAATGCCATGCTCACCTCGTCCCAGATCGTCAACGCCTACGCGGCGGCGATGCACCGGGCGCGCCGCGCACGCTGGGACTTCGAGGAGGAGAACCCGCTGCGGGACGCCCGCGGCTTCGACCTCGCCCGCGAGGCCGCCGACTCCAGCCAGCTCACCGACGAGGACATCGGCCTCGCCAACGTCATCCTCACCAACGGGGCACGGCTGTACGTCGACCACGCCCACCCCGAGTACAGCTCACCCGAAGTCACCAACCCGCTCGACGCGGTGCTCTGGGACAAGGCGGGCGAGCGCATCATGGCCGAGGCCGCCGAACGCGCGGCGCAGCTCCCCGGCGCCCAGCCGATCCACCTCTACAAGAACAACACCGACAACAAGGGCGCTTCCTACGGCACGCACGAGAACTACCTGATGAAGCGGGAGACCCCGTTCTCGGACATCGTGCGCCACCTCACCCCGTTCTTCGTCTCCCGCCAGGTCATCACCGGCGCCGGACGCGTCGGCATCGGCCAGGACGGCCACGAGCACGGCTTCCAGATCAGCCAGCGCGCCGACTACTTCGAGGTCGAGGTGGGCCTGGAGACCACCCTCAAGCGCCCCATCATCAACACGCGCGACGAGCCGCACGCGGACGCGGAGAAATACCGCCGCCTGCACGTCATCATCGGCGACGCCAACCTCTCCGAGATCTCCACCTACCTCAAGCTCGGTATGACGGCCCTCGTCCTCTCCATGATCGAGGACGGCTTCATCAACGTCGACCTGGCCGTCGACCAGCCGGTCCGCACCCTCCACCAGGTCTCCCACGACCCGGAACTGCGCCACCTGGTCACGCTGCGCAGCGGCCGCACCCTCACCGCCGTACAACTGCAGATGGAGTACTTCGAGCTCGCGCGCAAATACGTGGAGGAGCGGTTCGGCGTCGACGCCGACGACCAGACCAAGGACGTCCTCGGCCGCTGGGAGGACGTGCTCAACCGGCTGGAGAACGACCCGATGAGCCTCTCCGGCGAGCTGGACTGGATCGCCAAGCGGGAGCTCATGGAGGGCTACCGGCGGCGCGACGGCCTGGACTGGGACGCGGCCCGGCTGCACCTCGTCGACCTCCAGTACGCCGATGTACGGGCCGAGAAGGGCCTCTACAACCGCCTGGCGGCCCGCGGCAAGATGAAGCGGCTCCACGACGAGTCCGCGGTCTCCCGGGCCCGCACGAAGCCCCCGGAGGACACCAGGGCGTACTTCCGCGGCCGCTGCCTGGAGCAGTACGCGGACGACGTCGCCGCGGCCTCCTGGGACTCGGTGATCTTCGATCTGCCGGGCCGTGACTCGCTCCAGCGCGTGCCGACCCTGGAGCCGCTTCGCGGAACGCGTAATCACGTGAAGGAGCTGCTCGACCGGTGCCGCACGGCCGAGGATCTGGTCCGGGTGCTCTCGGGCGGCTGAGGCGCGGCTGAAACGCCTGCGGCGGGGGAAACACAGAGGTAGGCCCCGTACGTTCCAAGAAGTGCGGGGCCGATGTCGGGCCCTGCTTGTAGGGTCTGATCAAGGACATCGAACCGAGCGGGGTGAGGTAGATGGCGACCAAGGACACCGGCGGCGGACAGCAGAAGGCCACGCGTTCCACCGAGGAGGTCGAGGAGCAGACCCAGGACGCGCAGGCTTCGGAGGACCTCAAGGAACGCCACGAGAAGCTCTCGGACGACGTGGACTCCGTGCTGGATGAGATTGACGATGTCCTCGAGGAGAATGCAGAGGATTTCGTGCGAAGCTTCGTGCAAAAAGGTGGGCAGTAGGGCCTTCGTCCTTCGAATCGAAGGTTAGTGAGGGAGGGGAATGCCCGGGGCGGTCAAGCACTGTCGCGGTTGCGGTCGGGACCTGCCGCTTGGCGGTTTCGCGAAAGACCGCAACCGCGGCGATGGTCTGCAACCCAGATGCCGGGAGTGCGTCTCCGCGTACAGCGCAGAGCGCTATCGGCTCAGGCAGGCGGCCGAGGGTAAGGACGTCCGGGAGAAGGTCGATGTGCTGGAAGGGTGGAAGCTGTGCCGGCAGTGCGGTGAGGTCAAGCCGCACAGCGAGTGGCACCGCAACTCCACCGCCTCGGACGGCCTCTCCACCCGATGCAAGGCCTGCCGGAAGGTCCAAGGCCGTGCGGGCCACCTCAAACGCCAATACCGCATCACCGAAGACGACCGCGACCAGATGATCGCCGATCAGATGGGCCTCTGCGTAATCTGCCTCTCCGCCCCCGCCGTGCATGTGGATCATTGCCACACGACGGGTAGGGTCCGAGGCGTACTGTGCTTCAACTGCAATTCGGCCATCGGCAAGTTGGGAGACGATCCCGACACAGTTCGTCGGGCTGCCGCCTACCTGGAGGGAAACTCGTGGAAGCCAACACTCGTGGCACAGGGCGTCTACCAGCTGCCTTCCTGACGCCGGGCTCGTCCTCGTTCATGGACTTCCTGTCCGAGCACTCGCCGGAGATGCTGCCCGGCAAGCGTGTCCTGCCGCCCGTGCAGGGGCACGTGGAGGCGCCGCACGGCACGACCATCGTCGCCGCCACCTTCCCCGGCGGCGTGGTGCTCGCCGGTGACCGGCGGGCGACGATGGGCAACATGATCGCCCAGCGCGACATCGAGAAGGTCTTCCCGGCGGACGAGTACTCGGCGGTGGGCATCGCCGGTACCGCGGGCCTCGCCGTGGAGATGGTCAAGCTCTTCCAACTGGAGCTGGAGCACTTCGAGAAGGTCGAGGGCGCCACCCTCTCCCTGGAGGGCAAGGCCAACCGGCTCTCCACCATGATCCGCGGCAACCTCGGCATGGCCATGCAGGGCCTCGCCGTGGTCCCGCTCTTCGCGGGGTACGACGTGGACCGCGAGAAGGGCCGCATCTTCTCGTACGACGTCACCGGCGGCCGCTCCGAGGAGCACGGCTTCGCCGCCACCGGCTCCGGTTCGATCTTCGCCCGCGGCTCGATGAAGAAGCTGTACCGCGACGACCTGACCGAGCAGCAGGCCACCACCCTGGTCGTCCAGGCGCTCTACGACGCGGCGGACGACGACTCGGCGACCGGCGGTCCCGATGTCGCCCGCCGGATCTATCCGATCGTCACCGTCATCAGCGACGAGGGCTTCCGGCGACTGACCGAGGCGGAGTCCTCCGAGATCGCCCGCTCGATCCTGGAGCGGCGTCTGGAGCAGCCGGACGGCCCGCGCGCCGCGCTGCTCTGAGGCCGCAGAGATGACCCCGCCACTGACAGAAAGGGACGGATAGCCGGTGTCGACGCCGTTCTATGTCTCACCCCAGCAGGCCATGGCCGACCGTGCCGAGTACGCCCGCAAGGGCATCGCGCGCGGCCGCAGCCTGGTCGTGCTGCAGTACGCCGACGGCATCGTGTTCGTCGGCGAGAACCCGTCCCGTGCGCTGCACAAGTTCAGCGAGATCTACGACCGGATCGGCTTCGCGGCCGCCGGCAAGTACAACGAGTACGAGAACCTCCGCATCGGCGGCGTGCGCTACGCGGATCTGCGGGGATACACGTACGACCGTGACGATGTGACGGCCCGTGGCCTGGCGAACGTGTACGCGCAGACGCTCGGCACCATCTTCTCCAGCGTCGGCGAGAAGCCGTACGAGGTGGAGCTGGTGGTCGCCGAGGTCGGGGCGACGCCGGAGGAGGACCAGATCTACCGGCTGCCGCACGACGGCTCGATCGTGGACGAGCACGGCTCGGTCGCGGTCGGCGGCAACGCGGAGCAGATCAGCACGTTCCTGGATCAGCGCCACCAGGACGGCATGTCGCTGGCGGAGGCGCTGAGGCTGGCCGTGCAGGCCCTGTCGAACCAGGCCAATGGCGCCGAGCGGGAGATCCCCGCGGAGCGTCTGGAGGTCGCGGTGCTCGACCGGACGCGGCCGCAGCAGCGCAAGTTCAAGCGGATCGTCGGTCGTCAGCTGTCCCGTCTCCTGCAGACGGAAGAGGCGAGCGCCGAGCCGACCGAGGTGCCGTCGGACAACGACGAGGAGTAGACGCCTCGGCCACGTCCACGTACAGGCCCGTGCCCCGCCGTTCCTCACGGCGGGGCACGGGCCTTTCCGCTTCCGGACCGTGTCAGGCCGCCGGCGGGGCCGTGGAGCCGCGGACGATCAGCGCGACCGGCAGGTCACCCGCCTCGGGCTCGCGGCCGTCCAGGACGGCGAGCAGCGCGGCCATGCCGCGCTCGCCCACCTGCTCGGCGGGCAGCTGGACGGTGGTGAGTTCGGGTTCCAGGGCGGTGGCGAGGGCGAGGTCGTCGAATCCGGCCACCGAGAGGTCGTCGGGGATGCGCAGACCGAGGCGCCGGGCGGCCTTGCAGGCTCCGGCGGCCAGGATGTCGTCGTCGCAGACGAACGCGGTGGGGCGGGGGCCGGGCCGGGTGAGGGCGTCCTCGGCCGCCCGCCGGGCCGCGTCGACGGTGAGCGCGGAGGGCACGGTCACGACCTCGGCGCCGGGTGCTCGGCGCAGCGCGTCCTCCAGGGCGCGGCCGCGTACCTGGAAGGTCCAGGAGTCCACGGCGGAGGCGAGGTGGGCGAACCTGCGGTGGCCGAGGCCGAGCAGATGCTCCGTCACCTGTCGTATCCCGTCGGCGATGTCGAGGTTGACGCGGGCGGCGGGGCCGGCTTCGGCGGGGTCGCTGTCGATCATGACGAGGGGCAGGCCGGTGCCCTGGATGGCGGCGAGGGCGTCGGCGGCCATGGAGGAGGCGATGACTCCGTCGAGGGCGGCGCGGGCGGAGTCGAAGGGGTCCCGGGCGGGGCCGATGCCGTCGGGGGAGGGGTAGAGGACGACGCCGAAGCCGTGTTCGGCGGCGACGCGGGCGGCGCCGGTGTAGACGCGGGCGAAGAACTCGTTGGTGAGGGCGGGCACCACGAGGAGCGCGGTGCGGGTGCGGCCGAGGCGGAGGCTGCGGGCGGCGAGGTTGGGCCGGTAGCCGAGGTCGCGGGCGGCCTCGCGGACCAGGTCGGCGGTCCTCTCGGAGACCCGGCCGCGCCACTTGTCGCCGAGGACGAGGGAGACGGTGGCCTGGGAGACCCCGGCCGCGCGGGCGACGTCCCGGCTGGTCGGCTGGGTCTTCACGGGGTCCTCCGGCGGGGTGGGGGGGGGCTGGCTGTCCTTGCTCCGGGGTGGACCCGGGGGTTGTCGACATGGTACGTATGACGTCGGACGTTATACGTACAACTAATCCAACCGAGAGGCGACCATGGCGGCGGGATATCTGGAGATCCTCCGGACGCGGCACGCCGCGCGACTGCTCGTGGGGACACTGACGGGACGGCTGCCGAACGCCACCGCGGCCATCGCCGTGGTCCTGTTCGTCCGCGCGGAGGGCGGCAGCTACTCGCTGGCGGGCGCGCTCACCGCCGTGTACGGCCTGGCCACCGCGGCCGGACAGCCGCTGCTCGGCCGGGCCGTGGACCTCCACGGGCAGCCCCGGGTGATGCTGCCGGCATCGGTCGTCAGCGCGCTGGGGATGGCCGTGCTGGCGTTCGGCGGCATCGAGCCGGTCGCGGTGGCGTACGCGGCGATGGTGGTGGCCGGGTTCTGCACGCCGCCGCTGGAGGGCGGGCTGCGGGCGCTGTGGCCCAGCGTCCTGACCCGCCAGGACCAAGTGCACACGGCGTACGCCATGGACGCGATAGCCCAGGAGGTCATGTTCACGGTCGGCCCGCTGCTGGTCACCCTCGGCATCGCCCTGTGGTCGCCCGCCACCGCGCTGGTCGTGATCAACGCGCTCGGGGTGATCGGCGCGCTCTCGGTGGTGCTCTCGGGGCCCTCGCGCGCCTGGCGCTCGGCCCCGCGCGAGGCGCATTGGCTGGGCGCACTGCGCTCCACGGGGTTGCTCGCGCTCCTCGGCGCCTTCTTCTTCGTCGGCCTCGCGCTGGGCGCGATCATCGTGGCGGCGGCGGCCTACGCCGACGACCACGGCCGCGACGCGGTCTACGGCTGGCTGATGGCGGCCAACGGGCTGGGGGCGCTGCTCGGCGGTCTGGTGTACGGGGCGCGCCAGTGGGCGGGAACTCCCGAGAAACGGCTGATTTCGCTCGTCGCGCTGCTCGCGGTCGGCTATCTCCCGTTGATGCTCGTCCCCGGTGTCGTGCCCATGGTGGGGCTCGCCGTGGTATCCGGGCTCTTCCTCGCGCCCTGTATCGCCTGCGCGTTCATCGTGGTCGACCGGCACGCCCCGCGCGGCACCGTGACCGAGGCGTTCTCCTGGCTGGTGACCGCGTTCGGCGTCGGCACCGCGCTCGGCACGGCCGTCGCCGGGCCCGCCGTCGAACTCGGCGGCAGCGCCGCGAGCTTCGCCGTCGCGGGCGGCGGCGGAGCGGCCGCGCTCCTGGTGCTGCTCGCCACCCGACGGGTCCTCGCAGCTCCCGGGCGTACGGAAAGCGTCGTGGGAGTTGACCAAAATGATCCAACCCGTGCTGTCGAACCCGGTTTCAGCTGAGGGCATCGGGCGTAATGTTCAGTCATGGACCGCCGCATTTTCGGGCTGGAGAACGAGTACGGCGTCACGTGCACGTTCAGGGGACAGCGCCGACTGTCACCTGACGAAGTGGCGCGCTACCTCTTCCGCCGTGTTGTGTCATGGGGCCGCAGCAGCAATGTCTTCCTGCGGAACGGCGCCCGCCTGTACCTGGACGTGGGTTCGCATCCGGAATACGCAACTCCCGAATGCGACAACGTGACCGAGCTGGTCACCCACGACAAGGCCGGCGAGCGCATTCTCGAAGGCCTGCTCGTCGACGCCGAACGCCGCCTGCACGAGGAGGGAATCGCGGGCGACGTCTACCTCTTCAAGAACAACACCGATTCAGCGGGAAACTCCTACGGGTGCCACGAGAACTATCTCGTCGCCCGGCACGGCGAGTTCTCCCGCCTCGCGGACATCCTCATCCCGTTCCTGGTCACCCGTCAGCTCCTGTGCGGGGCGGGCAAGGTCCTCCAGACCCCGCGCGGCGCGGTCTACTGCGTCAGCCAGCGCGCCGAGCACATCTGGGAGGGCGTCAGCTCCGCGACGACCCGCTCGCGCCCGATCATCAACACCAGGGACGAGCCGCACGCGGACGCCGAGCGCTACCGGCGCCTGCACGTGATCGTGGGCGACTCCAACATGTCCGAGACGACCATGCTGCTCAAGGTCGGCGCCACCGACCTGGTGCTGCGCATGATCGAGGCGGGCACGGTGATGCGCGACCTCACCCTGGAGAACCCGATCCGGGCCATCCGCGAGGTCTCGCACGACATCACGGGCCAGCGCAAGGTGCGCCTGGCCAGCGGGCGCGAGGCCTCCGCCCTGGAGGTGCAGCGGGAGTACTACGAGAAGGCCGTGGACTTCGTGGAGCGCCGGGGCATCCGCACCGGCACCGTCGACCAGGTCCTGGAGCTGTGGGGCCGCACCCTCGACGCGATCGAGGCCGAGGACCTGGACCGGATCTCCACCGAGATCGACTGGGTCATGAAGTACCAGCTGATCGAGCGGTACCGGGCGAAGAACAACATGACCATGTCGCACCCGCGGGTCGCCCAGATAGACCTGGCGTACCACGACATCCACCGCCAGCGGGGTCTGTACTACCTGTTGGAGCGCAAGGGCCAGGCGGCCCGGATCTGCAACGACCTGAAGATCTTCGAGGGCAAGTCGGTGCCCCCGCAGACCACTCGGGCGCGGCTGCGCGGCGACTTCATCCGCCGGGCGCAGGAGCAGCGACGGGACTTCACCGTCGACTGGGTGCACCTCAAGCTCAACGACCAGGCGCAGCGCACCGTGCTGTGCAAGGACCCGTTCCGTTCCGTGGACGACCGGGTGGAGAAGCTGATCGCCGGTATGTGACCGCAGGTGACCGGCACACGTGAACACGGGCCCCGTACGGTTCCTCGTAAGGGGCCCGTCGTACGCCTTAGAGTGGCGGGCAAACTACCGTGCCGTCTGAGATCTGAGGAACACGTGCGCCGACTTGCCGGCCTGCTCGCCGTCCCGCTGCTGCTGATCGCCACAGCCGCCTGCGGAAGCGACGACAAGGGCTCCGACTCCCCCTCCGACTCCGCCTCGATGAAGAACGGCCTGCCCGCCATCACCGCGGGTGCCAAGTTCGGGGAGAAGCCGACCCTCTCCAAGGGCGAGGGCACTCCGCCCAAGGCCCTCAAGGTGAACGTCATCAGCGAGGGCAAGGGCGCGGCGCTCAAGAAGAACGACGCCGTCTCCGTGAACTACCTCGGGCAGGCCTGGGACTCGGACAAGCCGTTCGACAACAGCTTCGACCGCAAGGAGCCGTTCACGCTGACCCTCGGCGCCGGCCAGGTCATCAAGGGCTGGGACCAGGGCCTGGAGGGCCAGAAGGTCGGCAGCCGCGTCGAGCTGGGCATCCCGCCGGAGCTCGGTTACGGCGCTCAGGGCCAGGGCGACAGCATCAAGCCCAACGCCACGCTGGTCTTCGTCGTGGACATCGTCAAGGCCACCACCATCCCGGCCTCCGCCAAGGGCAACGAGGTCGCGCAGGAAGACAAGGACCTGCCGAAGGTGGGCACCAACACCGACGGCAAGGCGCCGACGCTGACCATTCCCAAGACCGACGCCCCCAAGAAGCTGGTCTCCGACTACGTGCTGGAGAGCGACGGCGACGTGGTGAAGGACACCGACAGCGTGGTCCTGGCGTACGAGGGCTTCCTGTGGAAGGACAGCAAGAAGTTCGACAGCACCTACGACCAGGGCAAGACGCAGACCTTCGCGCTGCCGAACCTGACCCTCAAGGGCCTCAAGGCCGGTCTGGTCGGCAAGAAGGTCGGCAGCCGCATCCTGGTGGTCATCCCGCCGGACCAGGGCCTGGGCGACAAGGAGCAGTCGGGCATCCCGGCCAACTCGACCATGGTCTTCTCGATCGACATCCTGGCCAAGATGTGACGGTGAAGATGTAAGACTGTCCGGGTTGCCCTGCACGTATTCAAGAGGAGCAGTTCAGTGAGCATCGAGAAGCCCGAGATCGACTTCCCCGGTGGCGAGCCGCCGGCGGACCTTGAGATCAAGGAGATCTGGGAGGGCGACGGCGCCGTCGCCAAGGCCGGCGACTACGTCAAGGTCCACTACGTGGGTGTGGCCTTCTCCACCGGCGAGGAGTTCGACGCGTCCTGGAACCGCGGCAACCCGCTGGAGTTCCAGCTCGGTGCCGGTCAGGTCATCCAGGGCTGGGACAAGGGCATCCAGGGCATGAAGGTCGGCGGCCGCCGCCAGCTGGTCATCCCCGCGCACCTCGCCTACGGCGACCGCGGCGCCGGTGGCCGGATCGCGCCGGGCGAGACGCTTATCTTCGTCTGCGACCTGGTCGCTGTCTGATCACACCCGATCACACCGAGGGCCCGTGCCTGCCGGCACGGGCCCTCGGCTTTTGCCACGACACCCGGGGACGGTACGGTCAACGGTCGGGAGCAGCGGGGCCGCTCCCTCATGACGAGGAGAGGCGAAGGGCGTCGATGGCGATTGCCAAGGCCGAGCGGTTGATGAACCTGGCGCTGTGTCTGCTGGGGACGCGCCGTCCGCTCAGCAAGCGCGAGCTGCGCGGTTCCATCGAGGCCTATCTGGAGGCGGGGTCGGACGACTCCTTCAACCGGATGTTCGAGCGCGACAAGGACGATCTGCGCGAACTCGGCCTGGTCATCGAGACGGTGGAGAACCTCGACGGCGAGACCGGCTATCTGGCCCGCCGCGACTCCAACCGGCTGCCGCCGGTCCAGCTGGACGCCGAGGAGGCCGCCGCGCTCGGTCTCGCCGCCCGGGTCTGGCAGCAGGCCCGGCTCGCGGGCGCGGCCAGCGGCGCACTCCAGAAACTGCGCGCCGCCGGAATGCCGGAAGCCGACAACCCGTACGAGCACAGCGCGATCGAGCCACGCATCCCGGTGCACGAGGCCGCTTTCGAGCCATTGATGCTGGCGTGCCGCGACCGCCGTCCGGTCGTCTTCGAGTACCGCAAGGCCACCGCCGCCCGCCCCGGGACCCGCCACGTCGAGCCGTGGACGCTGGAGTGCTGGCGCGGCCACTGGTACCTGGCGGGCTGGGACCGCGACCGGGGCGCCGAGCGGGTCTTCCGACTCTCGCGGATCACCGGCAAGGTGCGTTCGCGGGCCGGCTCCTTCACCGCTCCGGTGCCCGACGTGGTCACCGTGCGCGAGACCGTGGAGAGCTGGGCGGGGGAGACCGCCACCCGCTCCGCGCGGATCAGGCTGCGCGCCGGGGCGGGCTACCCGCTGCGCTCCCGGGCCACCTCGACGCGGGAACTCGGCGACGGGTGGGACGAGTTGGAGATTCCGTACGGGCACGGGCTGGATGCCTGGCTCGTGGAGTTCGGCCCGGACGTGGTCGTGCTGGAGCCCGCGGACCTGCGGGCCGACGTGGTGGACCGGCTGCGCGCCGTGGCCAAGGGCTGAGGGGACCGGACGACCATGGCTGCCAACGCCATCGACCAGACGCGGCGGATGCTCTCCCTCGTCACCTATCTGCGCGAGCGGCCCGGTGCGCACGTCGCCGACGTCGCCCGCGCCTTCGGGATCACCGAGGACGAGCTGATCTCGGACCTCGACGTCCTGCCCATGTGCGGGACCAGCTTCCGCGGCGGCGACCTCCTCGACATCGACACCGACGGCGACCGCATCTGGTGGCGCAATCCGAACGCCCTGGGCGCCGAGGCGGCCGAGCCGCTGCGGATCGCCGCCGACGAGGCGACCGCGCTCCTGGTCGCGGCCCGCGCGGTGGCCACCCTGCCGGGGCTGCGCGAGGGCGACCGCCAGGCGCTGCTGCGCGCCACCGCCAAGCTGGAGGCGGCGGCCGGGGAGGCGGCGGGCGCCAGCTCCCGGCTCTCGGTGACCTTCGAGTCGGAGGGCGGGGTCTTCGCGGACGTCGACCGGGCGATCTCGGAGCGCCGGCGGCTGTGGGTGCGCTACTACTCGCCCGCACGCGACGAGCTCACCGAGCGCGAGGTCGACCCGATCCGGCTCTTCGCCGTCGGACACACCTATATGGAGGCGTGGTGCCGCCTCTCCGAGGCGCGCCGCACCTTCCGCCTCGACCGGGTGGCCGAGATCCGACTGCTCGACGAGCCGGCCGCGCCGCCCGAGCTGGAGCTGCGGGACCTCTCGGAGGGGCTGGTCCAGCCCGCCGCCGAGGACCCGGAGGTGATCGTGGAGGTGGGGCCCGGCGGTCGCTGGGTCGCGGAGTACTACCCGCACGACAGCGCCGAGGAGCTGGCGGACGGCGGCCTGCGGATCACCCTGCGCACCCCGGAGCCGGCCTCGCTGCGCCGCCTCGCGCTGCGTCTGGGCCGCGACGGCCGGATCGTGGCCCCGGTCGAGCTGGCCGAAAGTGCCCGCAGCGCGGCGCTGGCGGCGCTGGCGGCGTACGAAGAGGTCCATGAAGAGCAGAGCGAGCACGACGGACAGAGCTGAGGAGATAAACGGAATATGTCGGTGATGCCCGGTATTTCCCGTCAGATGGCCGCAGTCCAGTCGGTGCTGTTCAAGGCCGCCTGCCCCGACTGCCGTGCCCGCTTCGAGCTGGCCGCGGGGGCGCTGCGCCTCGCCATCGGCGCCAGCCGCCGTACCACCTTCTACTCCTTCACCTGCCCCGAGTGCGGCTCCGCCGTGCGCAAACCGGCCGGTGAGCGCATCGTCGAACTCCTCACCGGCGGAGGGGTCCGCACCCTCCGCCTCCACTCCAGCGTCTAGGGTCCGCTCATGTTCTGGCCGATGACCGCCATCGCCCTCGGGTTCCTCACCATCGCCGTCCTCGGTGTCCTCGCGATCAAGGTGTTCGTCGAGGCCCAGCGGCTCGGCCGTCAAGTGGCCGACACCACAAGGAAGATCAACAGCGCCGCCGAGGAGCTCGAACGGGCCGCCGTCGAACTCTCGGCCACGGGGGAGACCTTGCGGTGACGGTGGAGGCCTCGCGGTGACGGTGGGGACTCCTGAGTGTCCGTCCCTTTAGGTACGCTTCAGAGCGCGGACCACGGAGCGAGGCAGTGGGCCGCGACCGGGAGTACGCACGGGGATTGCCCAGCGTTCACCCCTGCGCGTTACGATCGCTGCACGCAACCGGTCGGACACCAGTCCGGCCGGGACCACGCAGCCCCACCCACGTCGCCTCGGTGAGAAGGTAAAAGCTTATGTTCGGAAGGCTCGGAGCCCCCGAGATCATTCTCATCCTCGTCGTCATCGTGCTGCTGTTCGGCGCGAAGAAGCTTCCGGACATGGCGCGCTCGCTCGGCAAGTCCGCGCGCATCCTCAAGAGCGAGGCGAAGGCGATGAAGGCCGAGGGCCAGCAGACCGCCCCCGCCGACCCGCCGCACCCGGGCGAGCAGCCGCCGGTGCAGCGCACCATCCAGTCGGCCCCCGGCGACGTCAGCAGCTCGCGTCCCGTCACCGAGCCGACCGACTCCACCCGCTGACACCTGGGCCGAAGCAGGCGCTGATCACCAAGGTGCCCTGCCGCACGAGATGAGGACGTGGGTTGCTGAAGTCTGCCCGCAAACAGCAGAAGGACCCGGAGGGGCGGATGCCCCTCTCGGACCATCTCCGTGAGCTGCGCAACCGGCTCGCCAAGGCGCTCCTCGCGATCCTGGTCTGCGCCGTGGTGGCGGCGTTCTACTACAAGGACATCGTCGAGCTGATCACCCAGCCGATCAAGGAGTCGGTCGGCTGCAAGGTGGCGTTCGGGGAGCTCGCCGAGAAGGGCGCGGGCACCTGCGGCAACATCACGATGTCCGGCCTCATGGGGCCGTTCACCCTGATGATCAAGGTGTCGCTGGTCGCGGGCATCGTGGGCGCCAGCCCGGTCTGGCTCTACCAGCTGTGGGCGTTCGTCGCCCCCGGCCTGCACAAGAGCGAGAAGAAGTACACGCTGGCGTTCGTCGCCGCGGGCTTCCCGCTCTTCGTCGCGGGCGGCTGGTTCTCGTACAACGTGCTGCCCGCCGCCGCCAAGGTCCTTCTCGACTTCACCCCCGACGGGGTGGCCAACCTTCTTCCGCTGAACGAGCTCATCGACCTCGTGACGCGGATGATCATCGTCTTCGGCCTCTCCTTCGAACTGCCGCTCTTCCTCGTCATGCTGAACTTCGGCGGCGTGGTCACCGGCCGCAGGATGCTCGGCTGGTGGCGCGGCATGATCATGGGTGTCACGGTCTTCGCGGCCTTCGCGACCCCGA
Source organism: Streptomyces sp. NPDC023838 (assembly GCF_040639555.1). Taxonomy (NCBI): domain Bacteria; kingdom Bacillati; phylum Actinomycetota; class Actinomycetes; order Kitasatosporales; family Streptomycetaceae; genus Streptomyces; species Streptomyces sp. NPDC023838. The sequence goes on along the minus strand of NZ_JBFAAD010000002.1, from coordinate 245,616 downwards.
CCGTCGACCCGGTCTCGATGCTCTCGCTGGCGACCCCGATCGTGCTCCTCTACTTCATCGCCGTCGGTGTGGCGATGCTCAACGACAAGCGCCGTCGCGAACGCGAGGAAGCCAAGCCCGCCGACGACGAGGCCTCCGACCTCGACCTCACCCCCGCGGACATCGGCGACATCGAGCCGGTCACCACCCCGTCACTGCCCGAGCAGGCCGACGGCGGCCGCTCCAGCAGCCGGGTCAACGGCTACGACGACATCACCTGATCCCACGCCGCGAAGCGGCCGGGGCGCGCACGGCGCGCACCCGGCCGCTCGTGCGTTCACGCTCCCGTACCGAGCCCGTCCCCATAAAGATCGGGACCTCTGTCAGAGGTGCCGGGTAGGCTCGAAGACAAGATGACAGAGGACCTCTCACCAGCCGAAGCGTACGCAGCTGCCCGGCTCCGCGCCGCCGAGCAGGCCACCGCGCTCGCACCCTTCCGCGACCTGTACGACTTCGATCTTGACCCCTTCCAGATCGAGGCGTGCCAGGCACTCGAAGCCGGCAAGGGTGTGCTCGTCGCCGCCCCGACCGGCTCCGGCAAGACCATCGTCGGCGAGTTCGCCGTGCACCTGGCCCTGAGGCAGGGCCGCAAGTGCTTCTACACCACGCCCATCAAGGCGCTCTCCAACCAGAAGTACGCCGACCTGGTCAGACGCTATGGCGCGGACAAGGTCGGCCTGCTCACCGGCGACAACAGCGTCAACTCCGAGGCGCCGGTGGTCGTGATGACCACCGAGGTGCTCCGCAACATGCTCTACGCGGGCTCCCAGTCGCTGCTGGGCCTCGGGTACGTGGTCATGGACGAGGTGCACTACCTCTCGGACCGCTTCCGGGGCGCCGTCTGGGAAGAGGTGATCATCCACCTTCCCGAGTCGGTGACACTGGTGTCACTGTCGGCGACCGTCTCAAACGCGGAGGAGTTCGGCGACTGGCTGGACACCGTGCGCGGCGACACCGAAGTGATCGTCTCCGAGGAGCGCCCGGTCCCGCTGTGGCAGCACGTGCTGGCCGGGCGGCGGATGTACGACCTCTTCGAGGAGTCCACCGACCACGGCGGCCGCGGCGGCGCCCGGCGCGAGGTCAACCCGGACCTGCTGCGCATGGCCCGGATGGAGAACCAGAAGACGTACAACCCGCGTGACCGCAGGCGCGGCAAGATGGTCCGCGAGGCCGACCGCGAGCGCGAGCGCCGCCAGCGCTCCCGGATCTGGACGCCGGGCCGCCCCGAGGTCATCGAACGGCTGGACGCCGAGGGCCTGTTGCCCGCCATCACGTTCATCTTCAGCCGGGCCGCCTGCGAGGCCGCCGTCCAGCAGTGCATGTACGCGGGCCTGCGCCTCAACGACGAGGACGCGCGCCACCGGGTGCGCGAGATCGTCGAGGAGCGCACCGCCTCCATCCCCGGCGAGGACCTGCACGTGCTGGGGTACTACGAGTGGCTGGAGGGGCTGGAGCGAGGCATCGCGGCCCACCACGCCGGCATGCTGCCGACCTTCAAGGAGGTCGTGGAGGAGCTGTTCGTGCGCGGCCTGGTGAAGGCCGTGTTCGCCACCGAGACGCTCGCCCTGGGCATCAACATGCCCGCCAGGACGGTGATCCTGGAGAAGCTGGTGAAGTGGAACGGCGAACAGCACGCCGACATCACCCCCGGTGAGTACACCCAGCTGACCGGCCGCGCCGGGCGCCGGGGCATCGACGTCGAGGGCCACGCCGTGGTGCTCTGGCAGCGCGGGATGGACCCGGGCGCCCTCGCGGGCCTCGCGGGCACCCGCACGTATCCGCTGCGCTCCAGCTTCAGGCCGTCGTACAACATGGCCGTGAACCTGGTCGAGCAGTTCGGCCGGCACCGCTCGCGCGAGCTGCTCGAAACCTCCTTCGCCCAGTTCCAGGCGGACAAGTCCGTCGTCGGCATCTCCCGTCAGGTGCAGCGCAACGAGGAGGGCCTGGAGGGCTACCGGGAGGGCATGAGCTGCCACCTGGGGGACTTCGAGGAGTACGCGCGGCTGCGCCGCGACCTCAAGGACCGCGAGACGGAGCTCGCCAAGCAGGGCGCCAGCCAGCGCCGGGCCGCCGCGGCCGCCTCCCTGGAGAAGCTCAAGCCGGGCGACGTGATCCACGTGCCGACCGGGAAGTTCGCCGGGCTCGCGCTCGTGCTCGACCCGGGCATCCCGGCCGGGCGCTCCAACGGCCACCGCGGCTTCGACCAGCACGACGGGCCTCGCCCGCTGGTGCTCACCGCCGAGCGGCAGGTCAAGCGGCTCGCCCCGATCGACTTCCCGGTGCCGGTGGAGGCGATCGAGCGGATGAGGGTCCCCAAGTCCTTCAACGCGCGCTCGCCGCAGTCCCGCCGCGACCTCGCCTCCGCGCTGCGCACCAAGGCGGGCCACATCGTGCCCGAGCGGCACCGCAGGGGCCGCGCCGAGGCCGCCGACGACCGCGAGATCGCCCGGCTGCGCGCCGAGTTGCGCGCCCACCCGTGCCACGGGTGCGACGAGCGCGAGGACCACGCGCGCTGGGCCGAGCGGTACTACCGCCTCCAGCGGGACACCCGCCAACTGGAGAAGCGCATCGAGGGGCGGACGAACACCATCGCCCGCACCTTCGACCGGATCGTGGCGCTCCTGACCGAGCTGGACTATCTGCGCGACGACGAGGTCACCGAGCACGGCCGCCGCCTGGCCCGGCTCTACGGCGAGCTGGACCTGCTGGCCAGTGAGTGCCTGCGCGCGGGCGTCTGGGAGGGCCTCAGCCCGGCCGAACTGGCCGCGTGCGTCTCGGCGTTGGTGTTCGAGGCGCGTCAGGCCGACGACGCGGTGGCGCCCAAGCTGCCCTCGGGCGCGGCCAAGGCGGCGCTCGGCGAGATGGTCCGCATCTGGGGCCGGCTCGACGCGCTGGAGGAGGACCACAGGATCAACCAGGCGGAGGGCGTCGGCCAGCGCGAGCCCGACCTCGGCTTCGCCTGGGCGGCCTTCCAGTGGGCCTCGGGCCAGGGCCTGGACGAGGTGTTGCGCGAGGCGGACATGCCCGCGGGCGACTTCGTCCGCTGGTGCAAGCAGGTCATCGACGTACTCGGCCAGATCGCGGCGGCGGCCCCCGGCTCCTCGGCGGGCAGCACGGTCGCCAAGAACGCCCGCAAGGCGGTGGACGCGCTGCTGAGAGGCGTGGTGGCGTACAGCTCGGTGGGCTGACGCGACAGGTGCGTACGGATGCGGGAGGCCCCCGCCGGTTGCTACCGGCGGGGGCCTCGCACTCCGTTGCAGCGTTCCGTTACGCGGCCTCCTGCTCCCGCTCCACCTGCTCGTTCCACTCGCGCTTGACCGCGCGCCAGGCCTCGTCGCTCTGGCCGAGGCGCCAGTAGCCGGAGATGGAGAGGCGGTCGCGAGGGATGGCCCGGTCCAGACGCAGGTGGCGGCGGAGTTCCTTGACGAAGCCCGCCTCGCCGTGGACGAAGGCGTGGACGTCGCCCTCGGGGAAGACCAGCTCCCGTACCGCCGCGAGCAGTGGGTCGCCCACCGGCGCCCCGGCGCGGTGCAGCCAGGTCACCTCGACGCCCTTGGGAGCGAGGATCTTCTGCTCCTCCTCCGGGCCCGGGACCTCGACGAAGGCGTGCACGACCGCGCCCTCGGGCATCCGCTCCAGTGTCGCGGCGATCGCCGGGAGGGCGCTCTCGTCGCCGACCAGGAGGTGCCAGTCGGCGGCCGGGTCCGGGGCGTACCCACCGCCGGGGCCGGAGAGGCGGATGACGTCGCCGACCTGGGCGCGGGCGGCCCACGGGCCGGCCAGGCCCTCGTCACCGTGGACCACGAAGTCGATGCTCAGCTCGTCCCGCTCGGCGTCCCACGCCCGGACCGTGTACGTCCGGTTGCTCGGCCACTGGTCGCGGGGGAACTCGGCGCGCACGCGCTCCAGGTCGAACGGCTCGGGGTAGGTCACCCCGGGCGCCGGGAAGAGCAGCTTCACATAGTGGTCGGTGTACTCACCGACGGCGAAGCCGCTCGCCGCCGCGCCCCCGAGGACCACCCGGACCATGTGCGGAGTGATCCACTCCGTGCGCACCACGTGCGTCTCATGGGCTCGGGGCCCCTTGCGGGCCGGTCGTTCTGCCACAGCGTTTCTCCCCTGATGTGTGCCAGGCTCGTCTGCCCGGCACGCTGAACCGTCTGCTCTTCTTAGGTTTGCCTAAGTTAGCATCCCGGCCATCTGGGCTCACCCTCATTAACGGCTCCCGGCTCCCGGGCTCCCGGCTCCCGGGCCGGCTCCCGGGCCGGCTCCCGGGCCCCCGGCTCCCGGGCCCCGGCCTCAGCGCCCCAGCGTCGCCAGCAGCCGGGTCAGCGAGCCCCCCAGCCCCCAGCGCTCCGCCAGCTCGTCCACCGTCTCCGGGAGCAGCGCCTCCGCCGGCAGCGCCGGGTCGAACGCGGGCAGCGGCACGTCGAGCGCCACCCGGACCACCTTCGGGGCCACGTCCAGATACGCGGCGGCCTCGACGATGCCCCGGCGCTTGGCGGGGGTGAGGCGGGAGGTGCGGTCGACGGCCGCCGCGCGCACGCCCGCCAGATCGCCGTACTCCGTGATCAGCTGCGCGGCCGTCTTCTCGCCGATGCCCTTCACGCCCGGCAGGCCGTCGCTGGTGTCGCCGCGCAGGGCCGCGAAGTCCGCGTACTGATCGGCCCGTACTCCGTACTTCGTACGGATCAGGTCCTCGTCGATGGCGTCGCAGTCGCCGACGCCCTTGCGCGGGTACAGGACCCGCACCCCGCGCTTGTCGTCGACGAGCTGGAACAGGTCGCGGTCGCCCGTGACGATGTCCACCGGGCCCGGGGCCGCCGCGGCCAGCGTGCCGATCACGTCGTCCGCCTCGTACCCCGCGACCCCGACCCGGGCGATGCCCAGCGCGTCCAGAACCGCCTCGATCACCGGCACCTGCGGGGCCAGCGTGTCCGGGACCTCCTCCTCGTCCGGGACGCCCTCGGCCGTCTCCACCGCCACCCGGTGCGCCTTGTACGACGGGATGAGCTCGACGCGCCAGTGCGGGCGCCAGTCCGCGTCCATGCAGGCGACCAGCTCGTCCGGGTGGTGGTCCTGGACCAGGCGGGTGATGAAGTCGAGCAGGCCGCGCACGGCGTTGACCGGGGTGCCGTCCGGGGCCCGGACCGTGTCGGGGACCCCGAAATAGGCCCGGAAGTACAGGGAAGCGGTGTCGAGGAGCATCAGGCGTCGCGTCACACCCCGATGATGCCGCACCCCACTGACAGCCATCCCACTGACAGCCACCCCACTGACAGCCACCCCACTGACAGCCACCCCACTGACAGTCACCCCACTGACAGCCACCCCACTGACAGTCACCGCGCGACCGGAAGACACCGCTCGACCGCCCGGCACCGCCCGGCCCACGCTCACCGTACGCAGTGAGCTGGGTCACCATCGCGTTTGCCCCGGGTAAAGCCGGGCAGGCGCGGCGCCGGAGCGGACCCTCGTATCGGTTTCAACCACTACGGAACCGCATACACAGGGCGACGGACCGAATCCGCGCCGCTCCACGGCCCGCCCGCGGGGGATGCGGGCCGTTCTCAGTTCTACCCGTGAGGTTTATGTGTCCACGCTGCAAGCCGAGCAGCTCTACAAGGTGTTCGGCAGACGACCCGACGACGCGGTGCGCAAGCTCGAAGGCGGCGCCGACCGCGACGAGCTGCGGGCCGACGGGACGACCGCGGCGGTGATCGACGCGTCGTTCACGGTCGAGCCCGGCGAGATCTTCGTCGTCATGGGTCTGTCCGGGTCCGGAAAGTCCACGCTGCTGCGGATGCTCAACGGGCTCCTGGAGCCCACCTCGGGACGGGTGCTCTTCGACGGGCAGGACCTGACCGGCCTGAGCCCGCGCGAGCTGCGCGCAGTCCGTTCCACCAAGATCAGCATGGTGTTCCAGCACTTCGCGCTCTTCCCGCACCGCAGCGTGCTGGAGAACGCCGCGTACGGCCTGGAGGTCCAGGGCGTGCCGCGCGCCGAGCGCCTGAAGCGCGCCGCCGAGGCCCTGGAGCTCACCGGCCTGTCCGGCTGGGGCGACTCGTGGCCGGACGAGCTCTCCGGCGGCATGCAGCAGCGCGTGGGCCTGGCCCGGGCGCTCGCCACCGACGCCGACCTGCTCCTCATGGACGAGTCCTTCAGCGCGCTCGACCCGCTGATCCGGCGCGACATGCAGGACCAGCTCCTCGAACTCCAGAAGCGCCTGAAGAAGACCATCGTGTTCATCACCCACGACCTCAACGAGGCCATGCGGCTCGGCGACTCCATCGCCGTCATGCGCGACGGGCGGATCGTCCAGCTCGGCAGCGCCGAGGACATCCTCCTCACCCCCGCCAACGACTACGTCGCCTCGTTCATCCAGGACGTCGACCGCTCCCGGGTACTCACGGCCCTGTCCGTGATGACCGAGCCGCACCGCCCCGACGCCGGGTCCTGCGACTGCGAGACCGTGACCGCGGACACCAGCGTCGCGGACCTGTGCGCGGTCGCCGCGCGCGTGCCGCACCCCGTGGCCGTCATGGACACCGAGGGGTCGCTGCTCGGCGTCGTACCGCAGGAGCGGCTGATCGCCTTCCTGGGGGACGACCAGCGCGGGCCGGTCGCCTGCTCGATGCAGGAGGTGGCCCGTGCCTAGGCTCCCTCTCGGCGAGTGGGTGGACAGCGCCGTCACCTTCCTCCAGAACCACCTCTCCTGGCTGTTCGACGCCATCACCAAGGTCGTCAACGGCATGTACGACGGCATCGACGCCGTCCTGTCCGCGCCCCACCCGCTGCTCTTCGCGGGCATGCTCGCCGTCGTCGCCTGGTGGCTGCGCGGTCTGGTCGCCGGTGTGCTCGCCTTCGGCGGGTTCGCGCTCATCGACTCGATCGAGCTGTGGGACGAGGCCATGTCGACGCTGTCGCTGGTCCTCGTGGCGACCCTCGTCACGCTGGCCCTCGCGGTGCCGCTCGGCATCTGGTCGTCCCGCTCCAAGACCGTCAGCGCGATCAGTCGCCCGGTCCTGGACTTCATGCAGACCATGCCCGCCATGGTCTATCTGATCCCCGGCATCATCTTCTTCGGCGTCGGCGTGGTCCCCGGCATCATCGCCACCATCGTCTTCTCGCTGCCCCCGGGCGTGCGCATGACGGAGCTCGGCATCCGCCAGGTCGACCCCGAACTCGTCGAGGCGGCCGAGGCGTTCGGCACCACCCCGCGCAACACCCTGCTCAGGGTCCAGCTCCCGCTGGCGCTGCCCACCATCATGGCGGGCGTCAACCAGGTCATCATGCTGGGCCTGTCCATGGTCGTCATCGCGGGCATGGTCGGCGGCGGCGGCCTCGGCGGCGCGGTCTACCGGGCCATCGGCAACGTCGACATCGGCCTGGGCTTCGAGGCGGGCGTCTCCATCGTCATCCTCGCCATGTACCTGGACCGGATGACCGGCGCGCTCGGCCGCCAGGTCTCGCCGGTCGGCCGCCGGGCGCTGGCCCGCGCCAGGACATCCGGCGCCAAGCTGTGGAACTACCGCCCGCAGCCCGCCGTCGCGGTCGTCGGCGTGGTCGTCCTCGCGCTGGTGGCCGGCGGCATGGGCATGTTCGGCTCCTCGTCCACGGCCACCGCCTCCGGCGCCGAAAACGTGGGCAAGGGCAAGAAGGTCTCCCTGGGCTACATCCCCTGGGACGAGGGCATCGCCTCCACCTTCCTCTGGAAGGAGCTGCTGGAGCGGCGCGGCTACAAGGTCGACACCAAGCAGTACGAGGCGGGCGCGCTCTACACCGGTATGGCGGGCGGCCAGATCGACTTCGAGACGGACTCCTGGCTCCCGGTCACCCACGCCACGTACTGGCAGAAGTACCACGACAAGCTCGAGGACCTGGGCTCCTGGTACGGGCCGACCTCGCTGGAGCTCAGCGTGCCCTCGTACATGAAGGGCGTCGACTCGCTCGATGACCTCAAGGGCAAGTCCGGCCAGTTCAAGGGCAGGATCATCGGCATCGAGCCGAGCGCCGGAATGATGGGCCTGCTCAAGGACAAGGTCCTCAAGGAGTACGGCCTGGACGGCGAGTACAAGGTCGTCGACGGCTCCACGCCGTCCATGCTGGCCGAGCTCAAGCGCGCGTACGCCAAGAAGGAGCCGATCGCGGTGACGCTCTGGTCGCCGCACTGGGCGTACAGCACGTACGACCTGAAGAAGCTCAAGGACCCCAAGGGCAGCTGGGGCAAGGGCGACGGGGTGCACACCCTGGCCCGAAAGGGCTTCTCGGACGACAACCCGAGGGCCGGCGCCTGGCTGAAGAACTTCAAGATGACCGAGAAGCAGCTCACCGGTCTCGAAGCGAAGATCCAGTCGACCGGCAAGGGCAAGGAGCAGCAGGCGGTCCGCGCCTGGCTCGACGAGAACCCGGGCCTCGCGGACAAGTGGACGCCCGTCGGCGGTTAGCCGCGTAGCCACAACGGGCGATGGGTTTGAGCCGCCCGCACACACGGATGGGGCCCCGCCGGACACCGGCGGGGCCCCATCCGTGCAGGTATGCCCAGCACGCCGTGCGGGCACTCTTCTTCCGCGCGATGGTGCCCCCGGGCGCCGAAGCTGCGTAGGGTGCATGCAGTGCGGCGGCCGCAGTGGTCCAGGTGACGGGGAGGAGCCGGAGAGATGGACGACAAGGAAACTCTTCGGGTGGGAGTGGCGGTGCGGCGGCTCCGCCGTGAGCTGGGGCTGACGCTCGCGGCGGTCGCGCAGCGCAGCGGCCTCTCGGTCCCCTTCCTGAGCCAGATCGAGAACGAGCGGGCCCGCCCCAGCGCCCGCTCCCTCGCGCGCGTGGCCGACGCCCTGGGCACCACGGTCCCCGAGCTGTACGACGCGGCCGACACCGCGCGTACGGTCGAGGTCGCGCGCGCCGACGACAGCGACAGCGGCGGGGTGCGCCAGCTGCTGCGCGGCCACCACCAGCTGCACGCCATGGAGTTCACCGGCGAGCACGACACCGCGCGCGAGTTCCAGCACCGCAACGACGAGTTGATGTACGTGGCCGACGGCGCCGCCGAGGTCGAGGCGGAGGGCCGGGCCTACCGGCTGGAGCGCGGCGACACGCTGTGCCTGTCCGGCGGGGTGCGCCACCGCTGGCGCGCGGCGGTGCCCGGCACCCGGATCCTGCTCGTCGCGGTCGCCGACCACATCGAGGCCATCGAGGAGACCCGCCACTGATGGCACGCCCCGGTCCCCGGGTGGTCTCGCTGGTGCCCTCGCTCACCGAGGCGGTGGCGGCCACGGCCCCCGGGCTGGTCGTCGGCGCCACCGACTGGTGCACGCACCCGGCCGGACTGGACGCGGTACGGATCGGCGGCACCAAGAACCCGGACACCGCCGCGATCGCCGCCCTGCGCCCCGATCTGGTGATCGCCAACGAGGAGGAGAACCGGCCCGCCGATCTCGCGGAACTGCGCGCGGCGGGGCTGGAGGTCCTGGTCACCGAGGTCCGCGACCTGGACCAGGCGTTCGCGGAGCTGGCCCGGGTCCTGGTGGACGCCTGCGGCCTGGCCCGGCCGCGCTGGCTGGACGAGGCGCGCGAGGCGTGGGAGGCGGTCGAACGGCCGCCCGCGCCCGTGAAGGCGGTGGTTCCCGTCTGGCGGCGCCCCTGGATGGTCCTGGGCCGCGACACCTTCGCGGGCGACCTGCTGTCCCGCCTCGGCGTCGACAACGTGTACGCGACCCACGCCGACCGCTATCCGAAGGTCCCCCTGGACGAGCTGAGGGCCGCAGGGGCCGACCTGCTGGTCCTTCCCGACGAGCCGTACCGCTTCACCGCCGACGACGGCCCGGAGGCGTTCCCCCACCTCCCGGCCGCGCTGGTCGACGGCCGCATGCTCACGTGGTACGGGCCGTCACTGGCGGCGGCGCCGGGCGCGCTCAGCGGGGCGCTGCGAGCAGCCCGCCGCTGAGCAGGCCGCGTACGGTGTGGACGCCGGCCACCAGCCAGGCCGCGGCGAGCAGCGCGTACAGGCCGCACGCGAGCCAGGTGAAGGCGGCCAGGCCGGTGCGGTGGGCCAGGCCCTCGGCGCCGGTCACGCAGGTGCCGACGGGGAAGGTGAAGGCCCACCAGGTCATCGCGAAGGGCATCCCCGAGCGGGCCGCGCGGACCACCATGGCGGCGGCCAGGGCCAGCCACATCAGGGCGAAGCCCATCACGGGTACTCCGTAGACGACGGCGAAGACGTTCAGACCGTTCGCATAGGGGGCGCCGATCGCGCCGGAGGCCACGTCGGCGAGCTTGCTGACGGCGGTGGTGGACTGGCCGAGGGGGCCCAGCACCAGGAACAGGGCCGGGGTCAGGGCCAGGGGCAGCGGGCCCTGGTGCACCAGCCGGGCGAAAACCAGCGGCAGCAGCACCATGACGGCGAGCAGGCTCATGCCGAACATCGCGTACGAGGCGAGCAGCATCGCCTCCCGTCCCTGGCCGGCGGGGAGGTGGGGGACCAGAAGCGCGCCGAGGGTCGCGGAGACCATGGGGGCCACCACGGGCAGCAGCCAGACCGGGGAGGCGGCGCCGGGGGCGACCTCGTGGCGGACCACCATCAGGTACGGGATGGCCACGGCGACGGCGAGGCCGGTCGCGGTGCCGATCGCGTACAGCACCCAGGCCAGCGGGACGGCGGCGCCCTCGCCGATCGCGTCCTTGCCGACGGTGAGGGTGCCGATGCCGACGGCCAGGAACGCCATCGACATACAGCCGTAGAAGGGGGCCACGCCCGGGTCCATGAGGTGGGCGCGGGCCTGGTCGCGGTGGTGGCGCCAGTGTGCGGCGCGGGCGGCGACGAGCACGGTGAGCATGGTCAGCGACAGGGCCCACACCATCGTCAACCCCGGCACCCGGAACGGCAGCCCGGCGCCCGCGCCGGCGATGATCGCGGTGCCCATGACCGTGGCGTACCAGTTGGGGCCGAGGTGCCGCACGGGTGCGAAGCGTGCGGCGGGCGCGTGGGCGCGGGGGTGGGTGAGGGTGACCATGCATCCACCTTCGCGCCGGTTCGAGCGGGTCACCAGACCCGATCTTCCTATGGGGACATAAGCTGGGTTTATGAGTAAGAGCAGTGCGGAGGACGCCGGTCCGCTGTCGAAGCGGGTGCCCGATCTGAGCGCGATGGAGCTGCTGATCGCGGTCGCCCGGCACGGCAGCCTCGGGCGCGCCGCGCGCGACCTGGGGATCACCCAGCCCGCCGCGAGCAGCCGCATCCGCTCGATGGAGCGCCACCTCGGCGTCGCCCTCGTCGACCGCTCGCCGCGCGGCTCCCGGCTGACCGCCGAGGGCGCGCTGGTGACGGACTGGGCGCGGCGGGTGGTGGAGGCGGCGGAGGCGTTCGACGTGGGCGCTCAGGCACTGCGCGGGCGGCGCGACTCGCGCCTGCGGGTCGCGGCGAGCATGACCATCGCCGAGTACCTGCTGCCCGGCTGGCTGATCGCGCTGCGCGGCGAGCGCCCCGGCACGGCCGTCTCGCTGCTCGCCGGGAACTCGGCGTTCGTGGCCGAGCGGCTGCTCGGTGACGAGGCGGACCTGGGGTTCGTGGAGGGCCTGACCGTACCGGCCGGGCTCGACGGGGCCGTGATCGGCCACGACCGCCTGGTGGTGGTCACCGCGCCCTCGCACCCGTGGGCCCGGCGCCGGGCCCCGCTCCGCGCGGCCGAACTGGCCGCCACCCCGCTGATCCTGCGCGAGGAGGGCTCGGGCACCCGGCAGGTCCTGGACGCGGCGCTCGCGGACCAGGGCGGGGTGGCCCGCCCGCTCCTGGAGCTCGCCTCCACCACGGCCGTCAAGGCGGCGGTGGTGAGCGGCGCGGGCCCCTCGGTCCTGAGCGAACTCGCCCTGGGGGAGGAGCTGGCGGGCCGCCGGCTGGTCCGCATCCCCCTGGAGGGGCTGCGGCTGCGCCGCGACCTGCGCGCGGTCTGGCGCACCGCCCATCGCCCCACGGGCCCGGCCCGCGACCTGCTGTCGCTGACGCGGTCGGGGCCGGGGACGGGGACGGGGACGGGGACGGGGACGGGCTGAGGGTTCCGCGACCGGCGGCGGCCGCGCGGCGGCTCAGGACACCGTCACGGCCGCCCGGGCCTGTGCCGCCGCCACCAGCGCCCGCATCACCTTGGTGTCCTCGCCCAGCTCCGGGTGCCACTGGACGCCCAACACCCAGTCCGCGCCCGGGAGTTCGACCGCCTCGGGCGTGCCGTCCTCCGCGCGGGCCGACACCACCAGGCCGTCCCCGAGGCGGTCCACCGCCTGGTGGTGGTAGGTCGGCACGGACGTCTCGTACGGCTCGGCCTCCGCGTAGCGCGTGCCGGGCACGGGGTGCACGGTGTGGCGGCCGACGACGCCGTGGCCTCCGGTGTGCCCGTCCAGGTGCTGGACGAGCGTGCCGCCGAGCGCCACGTTCAGGAGCTGCATCCCCCGGCAGATGCCGAGCAGCGGCGTCCCGGACGCCAACGCGGCCTCGATCAGGGCGGTTTCCCAGGCGTCCCGCTCGGGCGCGGGCGGCCCGGTCCGGGCGTCGCGGGCGGCCCCGTACCGTACCGGCTCCACGTCCGGGCCTCCCGCGATGACCACGCCGTCGAGCCGGGCCACCACCTCCGCGGCCGTCTCAGGGTCGTCCGGCGGGAGCATCGCGGTGAGGCCGCCCGCGGCCTTGACCAGGCGGGGGTAGTACGCGGGCAGCAGGGCGGCCGGCCAGTCCCACACCCCCCAGCGCACCGAACCCTCCAGATATGTGCTGACACCGATCAGTGGCCGTCCCACCGCGTTCTCCCTCTCGTGCTGTCGATCACTTGCTGACGTTCACGCGCTGCCGTTCAGGTGCTGACCTTCAGACGCTGGCGACCTCGTACCGCTCCGTACCGCCGCGCCGCCGACGGACCGTCACTCGCGCTCCAGCTCGGCCTCCGCCGCCGCGAGCGCCGCGAACTCCTCCTCGGGTGCCCGTGCGACCAGGTGCTTGCGGCTGTAGAGGCCGAAGTACCCGACGGCGACCGCGTACACCCCCAGCGCGATCAGCGCCGCCACCACGTCCACCAGGAACGTCGCCACCAGCGCCGCGCACGCGAGGACCAGCGCGACCGAGGAGGTCAGCGCTCCTCCCGGCGTACGGTACGGCCGCTCCAGGTCCGGCTCGCGGCGGCGCAGCACGATGTGGGAGAGCGACATCAGTGCGTACGAGACGGTGGCGCCGAACACCGCGGCGTTCAGCATCCGCGCCCCGTCGCCGGTCGCTGCGGCCAGCGAGAAGGCGATCGCGCCGGGCACGAGCAGGCCCAGGTAGGGCGCCTTGCGGCGGCTGGTGAGGGACAGGAAGCGCGGCAGATAGCCCGCCCGGGACAGCGCGAAGAGCTGGCGCGAGCCCGCGTAGATCAGCGAGAAGAACGACGCCACCAGGCCCGCCAGGCCCGCGTAGTTGACGATCCGGCTCAGCGCGGTCGCCTTCCCGTCCGGCTGGAGCGCCTCCACCAGCGGGTTGCCCGCGTCCTGGATCGCGGCCGAGCCGCGCGCGCCCGCCGAGGCGAAGAAGGTGAGCAGGGCCAGGACCACCAGGATGCCCATGGACCAGCGGATCGCCTTCGGCAGCGTACGGGCCGGGTCGCGGGTCTCCTCGGCGGCGAGCGGCACGCCCTCCACGCCGAGGAAGAACCACATGCCGAACGGGAACGCCGCCCAGATGCCCATCACGCCCATCGGCAGCCAGGAGCTCGCGCCGACCGCGTCCTTGTGGACCGCGATGTCGTCGAGCTTGGAGGCGTCGAAGTCGAGGAACGCGCCGACCGCGAAGACGAGCAGGGCCGCCACCGCCACGCCCGTCACCACGAAGCTGAACCGCAGCGCCTCGCCGACGCCCCACAGGTGGATGCCGATGAAGACGACGAAGCAGGCGAGGTAGACCGGCCAGCCGGAGGTGAGGCCGAACAGGCCCAGGGATTCGACGTAGTCCCCGATGAAGATGGAGATCGCGGCGGGGGCGAGGACGTACTCGATGAGGATCGCCGTGCCGGTGAGGAAGCCGCCCCAGGGGCCGAGCGCGCGCCGGGCGAAGCCGTAGCCGCCGCCCGCCGTGGGCAGGACCGAGGAGAGCTCGGCGAGCGAGAAGACCATGCAGACGTACATCAGGCCCATCAGGCCCATGGCGATCGCGAGGCCGCCGAAGCCGCCCTCGGCGAGGCCGAAGTTCCAGCCGGAGTAGTCGCCGGAGACGACGTAGGCGACGCCGAGGCCGGTCAGCAGCAGCCAGCCGGCGCTGCCCCGGCGGAGCGTACGGCGCTCCAGATAGTCGTCCGCCGGTTCGGCGGTGGGGGGTGTGGCGGATTCCGTGGACTCCATGGTCATGACGCGGCTCCCGAACTGGACGGTGGCACGCAGGGCACGGCGATGCGGCGCCGGGCAGAGCGGCGGGCTCAAAGGACTGGGGCCATACCTTTGCGGGATTGGCGGCTGGAAATCAAGCCCCCTGCGTTACGTCGCGGTAAACGGCGGCGCCCCAGGGGGGCCCGGGGAGCTGCGCGAGCAACCACGCACGGTCCGCGGCCGGCGAAGCTACGTCAAGAACCCCCGAAGCAGCGCCGCCGTACCGCCGCAGTGCTCGCGCATCATCTCCCGCGCCCCGTCCGCGTCCCCGTCGAGCACCGCCTCCACCAGCGCGGTGTGCTGGCGCTGGGAGTGCTCCAGGTTGCGTACCAGCAGCGGGATGCAGTCCAGCAGGTCGTTCACGGTCGCGCGGACGGCCGCGTACTGCGCGGTCAGGGTCGGTGAGCCGGAGAGCTCGGCCAGGGTCAGATGCAGCAGCGTGTCCTGGCGGCGGTAGTCGGTGAGCGGCGCGTCGTGCGTACGGGCCAGCGCCTCGCGCAGCCGGTCGGCCTGTTCGTCGGTGAGTCCGTGCGCCGCGCAGAGCCCGGCCGCGCCCACCTCCAGGACCTCGCGGAAGCGCAGCGCGTCCTCCACGTCGACCCCGGCCACCCGGCGCCGCAGCTCGTCCTCGCCGGGCGACTGGGCCCTGGGCAGCACGAAGGTCCCGCCGTACCGGCCGCGCCGCGCCTCCACCAGGCCCTGGTCCGTCAGCACCTTCAGGACCTCGCGCAGCGTCACCCGGCTGATGCCGAGCCGCTCGGCCAACTCCCGCTCGGACGGCAGCCGTTCACCACCGGGCACCAGACCCAGGCGGACGACCTGGAGGATCTGCTCCAGCGCCTCCTCGAAGCCGTTGCCGGCCCGTACCGTCCGCAGCACCGGAGCGAGCCGGTCTCCGGAATCCGGTTGCGACATCTGGCCGCACCCCCTTCCCAAGCAATGGTTCTCGGCAATACCTTATGGGCTCTCGGCTGACCGAAGGAGGCTTTTCCCGTGGCAGACCGCACACCCCCGCTCGACATCGAGGCGCTCCGCGTCCTCGTCGACAGCGGCGAGATCGACACTGTGGTCCTGGCGTTCCCCGATATGCAAGGGCGGCTCCAGGGCAAGCGGTTCGCCGCACGATTCTTCCTCGACGAGGTCGCGGCCCACGGCACCGAGGGCTGCAACTACCTCCTCGCCGTGGACACCGAGATGAACACCGTCGACGGCTACACCATGTCGTCGTGGGAGCGGGGGTACGGCGACTTCGCCATGCACCCCGACCTCGCGACCCTGCGCCGCGTCCCCTGGAACGAGGGCACCGCGCTGCTCATCGCGGACCTGGCCTGGAACGACGGCTCTCCCGTCGTCGCGGCCCCGCGCCAGATCCTGCGCCGCCAGCTCGACCGGCTCGCCGAGCTCGGCCTGACCGCCCAGGTCGGCACCGAGCTGGAGTTCATCGTCTTCCGGGACAGCTACGAGCAGGCGTGGGACGCCGACTACCGGGGCCTGACCCCGGCCAACCAGTACAACATCGACTACTCGGTACTCGGCACCGGCCGGATCGAGCCGCTGCTGCGCCGCATCCGCAACGAGATGGCGGCCGCGGGCCTGACCGTCGAGTCCGCCAAGGGCGAGTGCAACCCGGGCCAGCACGAGATCGTCTTCCGCTACGACGAGGCCCTGGTCACCTGCGACCAGCACGCCGTATATAAGACCGGCGCCAAGGAGATCGCCTCCCAGGAGGGCGTCTCGCTCACCTTCATGGCGAAGTACAACGAGCGCGAGGGCAACTCCTGCCACATCCACCTCTCGCTCACCGACGAGGAGGGCCGCAACGCCATGCAGGGCGACGGGCCCGAGGGAATGTCGGAGCTGATGCGCCACTTCCTGGCGGGCCAGCTGGCCGCGCTGCGGGACTTCTCGCTGCTGTACGCGCCGAACATCAACTCCTACAAGCGCTTCCAGCCCGGTTCCTTCGCGCCCACCGCCGTCGCCTGGGGCCACGACAACCGCACCTGCGCGCTGCGGGTCGTCGGCCACGGCCGCTCCATGCGGTTCGAGAACCGGCTCCCCGGCGGCGACGTCAACCCGCACCTCGCGGTCGCCGGGCTCGTCGCGGCGGGCCTGTACGGCGTCGAGCAGCGCCTCGAACTGCCGGAGGCCTGTACCGGCAACGCCTACACCGGCGACTACGAGCACGTCCCGACCACCCTGCGCGAGGCCGCCGAGCTGTGGGAGAACAGCCCCATCGCCAAGGCCGCCTTCGGGGACGAGGTGGTCGCGCACTACCGCAACATGGCGCGCGTCGAGCTGGACGCCTTCGACGCCGCGGTGACCGACTGGGAGCTCCGCCGCTCCTTCGAACGTCTGTGAGGCCCCCGTTGTCCGGAGCGTACGAGCCGTACGAACACCAGGTACTCAACCCGGCGACGGAGGAGGTCATCGCGACCGTCCCCGCCGCCACCGCCGCGGACGTGGACGCGGCGGTCGCGCGGGCCGCGCGGGCGCAGGCCACGTGGGCGGCCCTCGCCCCCGCCGACCGCGCCCGGCTGCTGCGCCGCTTCGCCACCGCCGTCGACGAACACCTCGAAGAACTCGCCCAGTTGGAGGTCCGCGAGGCCGGGCACACCGTCGGCAACGCGCGCTGGGAGGCGGGCAACGTCCGCGATCTGCTCGACTACGCGGCCGGCGGAGTCGAGCGCCTGACCGGGCGCCAGATCCCGGTGACGGGCGGCCTGGACATCACGATCCTGGAGCCGCTCGGCGTCGTCGGCGTCATCGCGCCCTGGAACTTCCCGATGCCCATCGCCGCCTGGGGCACCGCCCCCGCGCTCGCGGCCGGCAACGCGGTGATCCTCAAGCCCGCCGAGACCACCCCGCTCACCGCCCTGCGACTGGCCGAACTCGCCCTCGCGGCGGGCCTGCCCGAGCACCTCTTCCAGGTGCTGCCGGGCGCGGGCGCCGTCGCGGGCGACGCGCTGGTCGAGCACCCCGGCGTCGCCAAGATCGTGTTCACCGGATCCACCCGCGTCGGCAAGCAGATCATGGCCAAGTGCGCGCAGCGGGTGAAGCGGGTCACCCTCGAACTCGGCGGCAAGAGCGCGAACATCGTCTTCGCGGACGCCGACGTCGAGGCCGCCGCGGCCGCCGCGCCCATGTCCTTCCTCGACAACAGCGGCCAGGACTGCTGCGCCCGCACCCGCATCCTCGTCCAGCGCCCCGTCTACGACCGCTTCCTGGAACTCCTCGCCCCCGGCGTCGAGTCCGTCGTGGTCGGCGACCCGGCCGACGAGAAGACCCAGATGGGCCCGCTGATCTCACGGACCCAGCTGGAGCGGGTACGCGCGTACGTCCCCGGGGACCTGCCGGGCATCCGGGGCACCGCCCCCGAGGGCCCCGGCTTCTGGTTCGCGCCGACGGTCGTCACCGGTGTCGCGCCGGACGCGCCCGTGGCGGTCGAGGAGGTCTTCGGGCCGGTCGCCGTGGTGCTGCCCTTCGACGACGAGGCCGACGCGGTACGGCTGGCCAACGCGACCGAGTACGGCCTGTCCGGCTCGATCTGGACCCGTGACGTGGGGCGCGCGCTGCGGGTGTCCGGCGCCGTGGCGGCCGGCAACCTCTCCGTCAACTCGCACTCCAGCGTGCGCTACTGGACCCCCTTCGGCGGCTACAAGCAGTCCGGCCTTGGCCGCGAGCTCGGCCCGGACGCGCTGGCCGCCTTCACCGAAACCAAGAACGTCTTCATCAGCACGGAGGCCTGAGCACCCATGACCGAAGCGAACAACGTCTGCCGCCGCCTGGTCGGCCGTACCGCCGTCATCACCGGAGCCGGCAGCGGCATCGGTCTGGCGACCGCGCGCCGGCTCGCCTCCGAGGGCGCCCACGTCGTCTGCGGCGACATCGACGAGGCGGCCGCCAAGAAGGCCGCGGACGAGGTCGGCGGGCTCGCCGTGCGCGTCGACGTCACCGACGCCGAGCAGGTCGACGCGCTCTTCAAGGCCGCGTACGACACCTACGGCAGCGTCGACATCGCCTTCAACAACGCCGGTATCTCGCCCCCCGACGACGACTCCATCCTGGAGACCGGTCTGGAGGCCTGGAAGCGTGTCCAGGAGGTCAACCTCACCTCGGTGTACCTGTGCTGCAAGGCGGCCATCCCGTACATGCGCGAGCAGCGCCGGGGCTCGATCATCAACACCGCCTCCTTCGTGGCTCGGATGGGCGCGGCGACCTCGCAGATCTCCTACACCGCGTCCAAGGGCGGCGTCCTCGCCATGTCCCGCGAGCTGGGCGTGCAGTTCGCCCGCGAGGGCATCCGCGTCAACGCGCTCTGCCCGGGGCCGGTCAACACCCCGCTCCTCCAGGAGCTGTTCGCCAAGGATCCGGAGCGGGCCGCCCGCCGCCTGGTCCACATCCCGCTCGGCCGGTTCGCGGAGGCCGACGAGATCGCCGCCGCCGTGGCGTTCCTGGCCAGCGACGACTCCTCGTTCGTCAACGCGACCGACTTCCTGGTGGACGGCGGTATCTCCGGCGCGTACGTGACGCCGCTGTAGGGGGAGGCCCCAGCCGTTCACCTGTGCTCCACCACCCCGACAGCCGGGCGTCGCACGACGCCCGGCTGTTCTGTCCACCGTCGCCGGTGATCTTCCGTTCGTGACAGGAGTGTCCATGCGCAGTGCACGTCGTTGGCAGGCCGCGGCCGCCGCCCTGGCGATCGCGGGCAGCGCCTTCGCCGCCGCCCCCACCGCCCAGGCGCGGACCGGCGCGTGCCCCTCGCTCACGGTGGAGCAGGGCTGGTACGGGCAGAACAAGGCCCGCCTCCAGGAGTTCGTCGACACGTACGGGACGTGCGGCCGGGGCGCGGCCAAGGGCCACAAGCCCGTCGCGGTCTTCGACTGGGACAACACCGTGGTGAAGAACGACGTCGGCGACGCCACGATGTACTGGATGCTGCGCCACTCCAGGATCCGCCGCCCGCAGCACGGCGACTGGCACACCACCAGCCGCTACCTCACCGACCCGGCGGCCACCGCGCTCGCCGCCGCCTGCCCCGCCACCGGCCCCACCCTGCCCACCGCCACCGACACCCGCTGCGCCGACGAGATACGTACGGTCTACGGCGACGGCAGGACCACCGGCGGCGCCACCGCCTTCGCGGGCTGGGACCGGCGCACCACCGAGCCGCAGTACGCCTGGCTCGCCCAGCTGATGAGCGGCTGGCGCACCGCCGACATCCGCTCCTTCGCCCGGGCCGCCCGCGCCGAGAACCTGGCCGTGCCGATCGGGACCGAGCAGCTTGTCGGCACGGCGAAGGTGACGGGCTGGGTGCGCTACTACGACCAGCAGCGCGATCTGATCCGTACGCTCCAGAAGGGCGGATTCGACGTCTGGGTCACCTCGGCGTCGCCCGAGCCGGTCGTCGACGTGTGGGCGGGCGGCGTCGGCATCGCACCGGACCACACCATCGGCATCCGGCCGGTCACCTCACACGGGCGGATCACCGCGCACCTCAAGGGCTGCGGCACGGTCGCGGACGGCGAGGACGCGATGATCACGTACATCGACGGCAAGCGGTGCTGGATCAACCAGGAGGTCTTCGGGGTGCGCGGGGCGGCCGCCGAGCGGGTGCAGCCCGCCGCGCGGCGCCAGGTCTTCGCGGCGGGCGACTCCGACACGGACGTCTCGTTCCTGCGCGACGCGACCGGGCTGCGGCTCGTCCTGAACCGCAACAAGAACGAGCTGATGTGCCGGGCGTACGACGACAGCGACGGGCGCTGGATCGTCAACCCCATGTTCATCCAGCCCAAGGGCCGCAAGAGCGGCGCCTACCCGTGTGCCACCACCGCGTACACCGAGCGCGACGGCACCGCCGCCCCGGTCCGGCGGGCCGACGGCACGGTCGTGGCCGACCAGCGGGACACGGTGTACGGCGGCTGAACCGCAGTCCTAGGGTGGGCCGATGAGCATGACGACGCCGCCCGGCTGGTACCCGGACCCGGGCACCCCCGTCCTGGAGCGCTGGTGGGACGGCACCGCCTGGACCGGGCACACCAGGGCCGCGGGCCAGGCGCTGCCGCCCGCGCCGCCGACCGTTCCCCTGGGGCCCGTCGCGCCGCATCCCCGGCCCCGGCGGCGCGGCCGGGGCGCGGTAGGCGCCGTGGCCGCGGCCGCCGCGGTGCTGGTGACGGCGCTGGTGGCCGGGGTGATCGTCCTGAACGAGGACGACGGGGAGCCGGCGGCGAAGGCGGCGCCGCCCGCCGACGCGACCCGCGCGACCTCCTCGCAGGAGCGGAGCACGGCCCCCGCGCCGCCGGCCTCGCCCAGTGACGACCCGAACGTCCTGGTCGACCAGCTCAACGGCATCACCCTGCCGGTCCTGCCGGGCTGGGAGAAGGCCGACTCCAGGATCGACGGCCTGCCCACCATGCAGACCAAGGACATGTTCGACTGCCCGGGCGACGCGGGCGCGTACTGCCACCACGCCACGGTCAACACCCGGACGCCGACCCGCACCGACCTCAAGACCGCCGAGGCCCTGGCCAAGCACGACATCGCGGACGCGGCCGGCGCCGCGTTCGGGGAGGACGGCCTGGGCCGCGAGCGCTACGGCGGGATCGTCTCGCACCGTGAGGTGAGGTCTGGGTCCGTGGTGGTCGCCGGGCGCACCGGGTACGCGGTGCGCTGGAGCGTCAGGACGGGGGCGGGTCCCGGCGGTTACGTGCAGTCGCTCGCCTTCCCGTCGAGCGTCGGCAGCGAGTCGATGATCCTCATCCGCTTCGCCCTGGACGCGGGGGCGGGCGCTCCACCGCTGGGCACGCTGGACCGGATCACGGCGGGCGTCCGGGTCCTCGGCGGCCAGGAGAACGGCGGGGTGGGCACCAGCGTGGCCCCACCGGCCCCGTGACCCGCGCCGCGACCCGCTGGAGGAAGACCCTCTAGAGGAAGGTGCGCCCCTCGCCCCGGTACGTGGGGACGGTCGCGGTGACGCGGTCGCCCTCCACCAGCTGCAACTCGTCGAACCGCTCGCACAGTTCACCCGCCTTGGCGTGCCGGAACCACACCTTGTCCCCGATCAGCAGATCGTCTGCGGCCGTGCCGAGCAGCGGCGTCTGCACCTCCCCGGCGCCCTCCTGCGGGTCGTAGCGCAGCCCCTCGGGCAGGTACGGGACGGGCAGCCGGTCGGCGCCCGCCGCCCCGGAGGCGGGGTAGCCGCCGCCGAGCACGGTGACGACACCCACGCCAGGGCGGCGCACCACGGGCTGGGCGAAGAGCGCGGCGGGGCGCCCCGTGAACGACGTGTAGTTGTCGAAGAGCCGGGGCACGTACAGCCCCGACCCGGCGGCGATCTCGGTGACGGCGTCCTCGGCGGCGGTGTGCTGCACGCTCCCCGTACCGCCGCCGTTGACGAACTCCAGGTCGGGCGCCACGGCCCGGACCGCCCGCACCACCTCGGCGCGGCGGGCCGCGAGCTCCTTGCGGGCGGCGGTCTGCATCAGCCGGATCGCCCGCGAGCGCACCGGCCGCCCCGCGATGTCGTCCCCGACCCCGGCGATGTGCCCCTCGTACGCCATCAGCCCGACCAGGCGGAACCCCGGGCGGCGGGCCACGGCGCGGGCGAGCTCCGCGAGTTGCGCGGGCTCGCGCAGCGGGGAGCGGCGGGCGCCGACGCGCACCCGCCCGCCGAGGACCTGGAGCGAGGTGTCCAGTTCCAGACAGATCCGTACGGGCAGGTCGTCGCGGTCCCGGGCCCGGTCGATGAGGTCGAGCTGGGCCGGGTCGTCGACCATGACGGTGACGGCCGCCGCGAGCTTGGGGTCGGCGGCGAGCTCCGCGAAGCGGTCCCGGTCGGCGGACGGATAGGCGAGGAGGACGTCCTCGAACCCGGCCCTGGCCAGCCAGATCGACTCCGCCAGCGTGAACGACATGATCCCGGCGAACCCGTCCCGGGCCAGCACCCGTTCGAGCAGCGCCCGGCAGCGTACGGACTTGCTGGCGACCCGGATCGGTTTGCCCTGGGCGCGCCGGACCATGTCGTCGGCGTTGGCGTCGAACGCCTCCAGGTCCACGAGCGCGAGCGGGGCGTCGAGATGGGCGGTGGCCCGGTCGTACCGGGCCCGGTCTGCGGCGCGGGGAGTCATGCGCAGAGCCTGCCAGAACGCCTTACCCGGGGGTAGGGGGACGAGTCGGTGCAGATCACCCGAGCCCGGACCGCCGCCCTGCTCCCGCGCCCCAGCCCGTAAAGTAGCGCCCACGCGGCGACGAACGGCCCTGCCGGCCAAGCCGATCCGCAGCGCACGCACGAGGGGTACGAGGGGGGCCATTGACCACGGACGCACAACGTCCCCCGGCCGCGGCGCACCGCCCCGCGCAGGACCCCCCGGACCACGAGCCCCCGGCGGGGCCCACACCGACGACGAGCCCCCACGGGGCGACTCCGGCGCGCCCGTCGGCCGGCCCGGTGCCCGTTCCCGCCCTCCCGCGCGCGTCCGTCCCCGCGCCCCGGCATCCCGACCTGTCCGGTGACGCGGCGTCCGGGCGGTCCTCCTCGTCCGGGGACGCCGCCGTGCCGCCGCGTTCGGCCATCGACCTCCTGGACGCGGCCCTGCCGCCCCGGCCTCCCATACCCGCGAAGCCCCCGACGGCTGCCACAGCTGCCACAGCGGACCAGCCCCCGACGGCCCCGGCACCCGCGCCGCTCCCGACGGCTCCGGCTACCGAGGCCGGGCCCCTGAGGTCTCCGGCTGCCGCAACCGCCCGCCCGGCGGCCCCGGCTCGTGACGCCGCGCCGCTGACGGCTTCGCTTGCCGACGCCGTCCGCCCGGCCGCTCCGGCTGCCGACGCCGCGCCCCTGACGGCTCCGGCTGCCGGCGCCGCCCGCCCGGCCCCTCCGGCCGCCGACACCGCGCCCCCGGCCGCGCCTGCGCGTACCTCCCCGCAGCCCGCCCGTCCGCCCTTCCCGCCGCACCCCGCACCGACCCGGCCCCCGGCCCCGCCGACGCCACCCCCGGCCCCCGCGCCCGCGCCTCAGGCCAGCGTGGCTCCGTCCGCCCGGCCCGCGACGGCGCCGCAGCCCACCGTGCCCGCGCCCCGGTCCGCCGCGCCGCCGTTCCCCGGGGCCGTTCCGTACTCCGCGATGCCGGTGCCCGCCGTTCCGCCCATACCCGTCGCCGCCGCGCCCGCGCGGCCCCGGCGGCGTGGGCGGGGCGTCGCGGCCGCCGTCTGTCTCGTGCTGGGGATCGGGCTGCTGGGGGGCGCGGCGGCGGGGACGTGGCTGACCGGGGGGTCCGGCGGAGCGGACGCGCGCGGCGGGTACACCGCCGCCCGCCAGATGTGGCACAGCACCCCCGTGGACACCCTCTTCCCGCCGACCCTCACCGGGAGCGGCGCAGGGCCGGGCGGGGCGGACCGCGTGTGGACCCGCGTGGGGGTCGCGCCCGACGCCGGGTGCGCCGGGGCCCTCGACCCGCTGCTGCTCAAGGTGCTCCAACCCGTCGGCTGCGCACGGCTGCTGCGGGCCACGTACACCGACGCCACCTCCACCGCCGTCACCACCGTCGGGCTCGTCTTCACCGAGGCCGACGCCGACGCGATGGCCACGCTGCGCACCCGCTTCAGCGACGAGTCCCTCGGCGACCGCGACGACCTGATGCCACGCCCGTACGCCGTCAAGGGCACCTCCGCCGCCCGGTTCGGCGACAAGCAGCGGGCGAGCTGGACCGTACGGGTCCTCACCGACGCCCCCGTCGTCGTCTACTCCGTCACCGGCTTCGCGGACGGCCGTACCGTCACCGACCCCCAGCCCGCCGACCGCGCCCTCGACGAGGGCGCGGCGGACGCACCCGTGGAGGCGGGGCTCACCTACGACGCCAAGGGCATCGCGGACCGCGTGGAACGGGCCCTGCGCAAGACCGCCGCCACCGGAACGAAGAAGCCGTCATGACCACCCCTCGGGCGACGCCCCGCCGCGCCGCCGCCCTCGCCACCGCCGCCGCCCTCGCGCTCCTGCTGCCCGCCGCCCCCGCGCACGCGGACGCCATCCGGGACCGCCAGTGGGAGCTCGCCGCCATGCACACCCAGCAGGCGTGGCGTACGACCAAGGGCAAGGGCATCACCGTCGCCGTGCTCGACACCGGGGTCGACGCCACCCACCCCGACCTCGCCGGACAGGTCCTCACCGGCAAGGACCTCGTCGGCTTCGGGGCCGGCCGCGGCAGCCGCGACTGGGCCCGGCACGGCACCGCCATGGCCGGGATCATCGCGGGCCACGGACACGGCGCGGGCGGCCATGACGGCGTCCTCGGCGTCGCCCCCGAGGCCAGGATCCTGCCGGTCCGGGTCATCCTCGAATCCACCGACCCGGCGCGCAAGAAGGCCCGGGAGTCACGCGGCGGCGCGCTCGCCGAGGGCATCCGCTGGGCCGCCGACCACGGCGCCGACGTCATCAACCTCTCCCTCGGCGACGACAGCGCCTCCGCGCACCCGGAGCCGTCCGAGGACGCCGCCATCCAGTACGCCCTCTCCCGGGGCGCCGTCGTCGTCGCCTCCGCGGGCAACGGCGGCGAACAGGGCGACCACGTCTCGTACCCCGCCGCCTACCCGGGCGTCATCGCCGTCGCCGCCGTCGACAAGTACGGCACGCACGCCGCGTTCTCCACCCGCCGCTGGTACGCCACGGTCTCCGCGCCCGGCGTGGACGTGGTGATAGCGGACCCGGACCGCAAGTACTACGAGGGCTGGGGCACCAGCGCGGCCTCCGCCTTCGTCTCCGGCGCCGTCGCCCTGGTCCGCGCGGCCCACCCGGGCCTCTCCCCGGCCCAGATCAAGACCCTGCTCGCGGACACCGCCCGCAACGCGCCCCGGGGCGGCCGCGATGACGCGCGCGGTTACGGCAGCGTCGACCCGGCCGCCGCGCTCGCCGAGGGCGCCCGCCTCAAGCCCGAGGTACGGACGAACACGGCGACCGGCCACGCCCGCACCTACTTCGGCGCGGGCCCCGACAAGCCCCGTGCGGCGAGCCGCCGAGGCGACTGGCTGGCGGCTCTCGCGGCGGGCGCCGGCGCGCTCCTGCTCGCCGCCTCCTTCACCCTGTGGCGCGGCAGCCGCCGACGCGCCCCGCACTGAGCGCGCTCACGCCGGCTCGCCCCGCACCCCGCACTGAGCGGACACACGCAGACCCCCGCGTCGCACCCCCCGCACCGAGCTCACAGGGCGAGCGCGCTCACGCCAGCGCCCCGCCCGCGACCCCGCACCGAGCGCGCTCACGCCAGCGCCCCGCCCGCGCCCCCGCACGCACCCCGTGCCGAGCACGCTCACGCCAGCGCCCCCCGCACGGCCGCCCGCGCCGCCCCCTCCACCGCCGACACCCCCGCCTCCATCGAGTCGTGGCCGTCCGACAGGACCGCCACCAGGAAGGTGCGGCCCCCGGCCGTGACGCTGCCGGTGCTGTTGACGACCCACAGGCCCGTCGCGCTCCGGGGCAGCCAGCCGTTCTTGACGGCCCGGCCGGTGCCCGCCGCCGACACGCCCCAGTCCTGGCCCGCGACCGTACGGCCCATCAGGGTGCCCAGATACCCCCGCGACCGCGTGTCCAGCGCCGACTCCGCCCCGAACACCGCCCGCAGCAGCGCCAGCCGGTCCCGCACCGTGGTCTGGGTCAGCCCCCACGCCGCCGCGCCTGCCGTCTCCGTCAGCCCGAGCCGTTCGTTCGCCGCGTCCAGCCCGGCCGCGCCGCCGATCGCCCGCCACAGCGCGGTCGCCGCGTCGTTGTCGCTGCGCTCGATCATCGCGGCCGCGTACGCCCGCTCCCGCCCGCTCAGCTCGCGGGCCGCGTCCTGGGCCCGCAGCAGCAGGGCCGCCAGGATGTCCACCTTGACGACGCTCGCGGTGTCGTACGTACGCCCCTCGCCCCCGGACACCCTCTCCGCGCCCCCCGCCAGGTCGTACACCCCCACCGACAGCGCCACGACCACCACCTCCTCCGTTGCCCGGCAGGACCCTACGGAAGGGCCTGGGCCCGGCCGCGGTTAGGCTCGTGCCGTGGCGCTCAAGAACATCCCGGACCCCGGTTTCTCCGACGACGACGGCACCGCCGACCCCGAACTCACCGCGGCGCTCGCCGCGTGGGCCGAGGACAGGGGGAGCGGCGCGGCCCACGCGCGCGTCCTGGCCGCGCTCCAGGGCGCCCGGCTGCTCGTCCCCGTCGTCGCCGTGCTCGGCGAGGTGGAGACCGACGAGAACGGGCTGCGGCGCGAGAAGACCAGCGACATGGCGGTGCCCACGCTCACCGCGGGCGACCGCAAGGCGCTGCCCGCCTTCACCTCCCTCGCCTCGCTCGCGCTGTGGGACCCGAAGGCGCGGCCCGTCGCCGTACCGCTGCACCAGGCGCTCCAGGCCGCCGCGCACGAGCGCGCCGACACGGTCGTCCTCGACCTGGCGGGACCCGTCGCGTACGAGCTGAAGGGCGGCGCGCTGCTCGCCCTCGCGGAGGGGCGCACCAGCGCCGACCCGCTCGACGACCCGGCCGTCATCGAGGCCGTGCGTACGGCGGTCGCCGCCGAGCCGGCCGTCCTGCGGGCCCACCTCGGCCCCGGCAGCGCCGACGGCACGCTCGCCCTGGTCCTGGCCGAGGGCGCGGTCCCGGCCGATGCCGCGCGCCGGGTCGTGGAGCGGCTCGCCGCCGACGAGGTGCTGCGCGCCCGGCTCGTCCAGGGCCTCGACCTCGCGCTGCTCCCGGCGGAGGCGGCGCAGCCGAACGAGCCGCTGTTCACGCGCTGAGCGCCGGTGCCGGAGCAGGAAGAAGCGCCCCCGGAATCCGGAGGCGCTTCAGGTCGTACGGTCGTACGTACTGCCGTGCGGAACTGACGGAACTGACCGGGACTAGCCGTACACCGGGCCCGTGTACTTCTCGCCCGGGCCCTGGCCCGGCTCGTCCGGGACGACGGACGCCTCGCGGAAGGCGAGCTGGAGGGACTTCAGGCCGTCGCGCAGCGGGGCGGCGTGGAACGAGCTGATCTCGGTGGTGCTGGCGTCGAGCAGACCGGCCAGCGCGTGCACGAGCTTGCGGGCCTCGTCCAGGTCCTTGTGCTCGTCGCCCTCCTCCGTCAGTCCGAGCTTCACCGCGGCGGCGCTCATCAGGTTCACGGCGACCGTGACGATCACCTCGACGGCCGGGACCTCCGCGATGTCGCGGGTCATGGTGTCGAAGTCGGTGGTCCCGGGGGATTGGGGGGAGGTCTCACTCATGCCTCACACGATAGGCGGTGGGACGGTGTGCGCACGATTGGCCCCCGTGCCGGTGTCCTGCTAACCTTGTGTAACGACCGGCCAGGCACTCCCATGTGCCCGGCCCACAAGTGGAGGCTCCGATCTCCCACCTGACTGCCCTCCGGGGCGGCGGGTCATCCGGTCAGACGGCCGCCATCGTTCCGTACGGACGATGGAGCCGTCCGATGTGCGCCCCGCGGTTGACCGCGGCGGTGCTCCGGTTGTTCATGGAGCCCCGCCTGTGTCCCGTCGGGGCATTTTTCGTATGTCGCGGCGGTTGGTCCGAGTGAAGACATACGCGGCTGTCTGCCAGACAGACGTGTGGTGCTACCGAGGAGGATCCATCAGCGCCGAGCCCCGCATCAACGACCGGATTCGCGTTCCCGAAGTGCGACTTGTCGGTCCCAGCGGCGAGCAGGTCGGGATTGTTCCGCTTGCCAAGGCCCTGGAGCTCGCACAGGAGTACGACCTGGACCTGGTCGAGGTCGCGGCGAACGCCCGTCCGCCCGTGTGCAAGCTCATGGACTACGGGAAGTTCAAGTACGAGTCGGCCATGAAGGCCCGTGAAGCGCGCAAGAACCAGGCGCACACGGTCATCAAGGAGATGAAGCTCCGGCCGAAGATCGACCCGCACGACTATGACACCAAGAAGGGTCACGTCGTCCGGTTCCTCAAGCAGGGCGACAAGGTCAAGATCACGATCATGTTCCGTGGTCGCGAGCAGTCCCGGCCGGAGCTCGGCTACCGACTGCTGCAGCGTCTCGCGGAGGACGTCCAGGACCTCGGTTTCGTCGAGTCGAACCCGAAGCAGGACGGCCGGAACATGATCATGGTCCTCGGTCCGCACAAGAAGAAGACCGAGGCGATGGCCGAGGCCCGCGAGGCGCAGGCCGCCCGCAAGGCGGAGCGCCAGGGTCTGCCGGCCGAGGCCGAGGACTCCGGTGCGGAGCCCGTCGCCGATGCGTCGGCGGATGCGTCGGCCGAGGAACCCGCCGAGGCCTGATCCCGGGCAGCCCGCCCAGGACTACCGATACACATGACGCTCCCGCGCGCCGGTCTCCGGACCGGCTGGGAGCGCCACTGACGAGGAGAGAACGGCGCTATGCCGAAGAACAAGTCGCACAGCGGTGCCAGCAAGCGCTTCAAGATCACCGGCTCCGGCAAGGTGCTCCGAGAGCGTGCCGGCAAGCGCCACCTGCTTGAGCACAAGTCGTCCAAGCTGACGCGTCGCCTCACCGGCAACGCCGAGATGGCCCCGGGCGACGCCAAGAAGATCAAGAAGCTTCTCGGCAAGTGACGTTCCTCCGCCTCCGGTGACCGGGGGCGGAACGTCGGGACCGGGACCTATTCGAATTCGGGCCGTGTGATCACCCACCACGGCCCCGCTACAAGGAGTTAACAAGTGGCACGCGTCAAGCGGGCAGTCAACGCCCACAAGAAGCGCCGGGCGATCCTCGAGGCGGCCTCCGGCTACCGCGGTCAGCGTTCGCGCCTGTACCGCAAGGCCAAGGAGCAGGTCACCCACTCGCTGGTCTACAACTACAACGACCGCAAGAAGCGCAAGGGCGACTTCCGTCAGCTGTGGATCCAGCGCATCAACGCCGCTGCCCGCCAGAACGGCATGACGTACAACCGCCTCATCCAGGGTCTGAAGGCCGCCAACATCGAGGTGGACCGCAAGATCCTGGCCGAGCTCGCGGTCAACGACGCCAACGCGTTCGCCGCGCTCGTCGAGGTCGCGCAGAAGGCGCTTCCGAGCGACGTCAACGCGCCGAAGGCCGCGTAAGCGCCTGACGGCTTGTTGAGCCGGACCCCGGACCCGCAGGCCATCGGCCTGCGGGTCCGTGCGTTCCGGTGGCTTATGGCCCCCCGGCCCCGCTTTCAGCCGCGGGTTGTGGGTGGCTGGTCGCGCCCACGCGGCGGAGCCGCACATGTCACAGCCCCGCGCCCCTGGAAGCGCCCCTTCGGGGCGCCCAGGGGATTGCCGCGCAGCGGCATGCTCAGGGGCGCGGCGAACTGCGCGAGCAACCCACCACGGTCCGCAGATGAACACCGGGCCCAGAAGCGGCGCGGGGAACTGCGCGAGCAGCCACCCACGGCCCCCTGGACCCCCGCCCCCTCGTAGAGAGAACCCCGCGACCCCATGCCCACGCCCGAGCTGATCTCCCCCCGCTCCCCCCGCGTCGCCGCCGCGAAGCGGCTCGCGCGGCGCAACTTCCGGGGGAAGGAGCGCCGGTTCATCGCCGAGGGGCCGCAGGCCGTCCGGGAGGCCGTGGAGCACCGGGTGGGCGGTGAGGCGACGCTGACCGAGCTGTTCACCACCGTCGAGGCCGCCGAGCGGTACGCGGACATCGTGGACGCCGCCCGCGACGCCGGGGCCCGGGTGCACTACGCGGACGACGAGGTGCTCGCCGAGGTCTCGCAGACCGTCACCCCGCAGGGCCTCGTCGGCGTCTGCCGGTTCCTGGACTCGCCGTTCGAGGAGATCCTCAAGGCCCGGCCCAAGCTCGTCGCCGTCCTCGCGCACGTGCGCGACCCCGGCAACGCCGGCACCGTCCTGCGTTGCGCGGACGCCGCCGGCGCCGACGCGGTCGTCCTCACCGACGCCTCCGTCGACCTGTACAACCCCAAGTCGGTGCGCGCCTCGGTCGGCTCGCTCTTCCATCTGCCGGTCGCCGTCGGTGTGCCGGTGGAGCAGGCCGTGCGGGGGCTGCGGGACGCCGGTGTGCGCATCCTGGCCGCCGACGGGGCGGGCGAGGACGACCTCGACGACGAGCTCGACGCGGGCACCATGGGCGGCCCCACCGCCTGGATCTTCGGCAACGAGGCCTGGGGCCTGCCCGACGAGACCCGGGCCCTCGCGGACGCCGTCGTACGCGTCCCGATCCACGGCAAGGCCGAGAGCCTCAACCTGGCGACCGCCGCCGCGGTGTGCCTGTACGCCTCGGCGCGGGCCCAGCGCCCCCGCACTCCTCGCTGAGGGGGTCCGCACCGTCACCTCCAGCTAGTAGTGTGGCGGGCTCGGGGGCCCACTGTGCGCTTCGGAGAGGTGGGATACGGGGATGGCTGTCGGCGTGAGGACCATCGGCGAGAATGCCCTGGTGTGTGCTTCCGGTGGCCGGGACGCGCTGGGGATAGACCCCGAGGACCTGCCCGACGGTCTCGTCGTCGCCGACGAGAAGGGCCGGGTCATCTGCTTCAACGCGGCGGCCGCCCGGATCACCGCGGTCGCCAAGCGCGACGCGATCGGCGAGGAGCTGGAGCGCGCCCTGCCCCTTGAGGACCTCAAGGGCCGCCGCTGGTGGCAGCTGACCGATCCGTACGGCGGTCTCGCCATCCGCGTCGGCCAGCCCGAGCGGAACCTGCTGCTGCCGGGCGGGCGCGAGGTGCTGGTCTCCGCGCGGTACGTGCGCGAGCACCCCACCGGCCCGGTCCGCCGGGTGGTGGTGAGCCTGCGCTCCACCGAGGCGCGCCGGCGCACCGAGCGCAGCCACGCCGAGCTGATCGCCACCGTCGCCCACGAGCTGCGCTCGCCGCTGACCTCGGTCAAGGGGTTCACCGCGACGCTGCTCGCCAAGTGGGAGCGGTTCACGGACGACCAGAAGCGGCTGATGCTGGAGACCGTCGACGCCGACGCCAACCGCGTCACCCGGCTGATCGCCGAGCTCCTGGACATCTCCCGGATCGACTCGGGCCGCCTGGAGGTGCGCCGCCAGCCCGTGGACATGGCGGCCGCCGTCGGCCGGCACATCCAGGCCCATGTGGCCTCCGGGCAGGCCCCCGACCGCTTCCTCGTCCGCATCCAGCGCCCGCTGCCCGATCTGTGGGCGGATCCGGACAAGATCGACCAGGTCCTGGGCAACCTGCTGGAAAACGCGGTGCGCCACGGCGAGGGAACCGTCACCATCGAGGTAGCACCCGCGCCCGTCCGCATCGACGAGCACGACGAGAAGGGAACGGCCGTCACCGTGAGCGACGAAGGCCCCGGCATCCCCGAGGAGTCGATGGGCCGCGTCTTCACCCGCTTCTGGCGGGGCAGCAAACGCGGCGGCACCGGCCTCGGCCTCTACATCGTCAAGGGCATCGTGGAGGCGCACGGCGGGACGATCGCGGTGGGCCGCGGATCCGGCGGCGGCGCCGAGTTCCGATTTATCCTGCCCGTCAGCGCCCCGGCCTACCTCCAGTAGCGACCGCCGGGCCGCCCACGGGCGCATCCGCATTCCCTCACCCCGTTAGACTCGACCTTTGGCGCGTTCGTGTCCGTGCTGTCGCGCGGCCCAGTCGCAGTCGCGGTGGCGGGACCCCCAGCCAAGCCAATCGGAAGTACGGGAAGAGATGTCGGCACCCAATAAGTCGTACGACCCTGTTGAGGTCGAGGCACTGAAACCGGAAGAGATCGAGCGCATGCGGGACGAGGCGCTCGCCGCCTTCGCCGCGGCCGGTGACCTCGACGCGCTCGCACACGCGAAGACCGCGCACGCCGGTGGCACCTCGCCCCTGTCGCTCGCCAACCGTGAGATCGGCGCCCTGCCGCCGCAGGCCAAGGCCGCCGCGGGCAAGCTCGTGGGCATGGCCCGCGGCGCCGTGAACAAGGCGCTGGCCGCCCGCCAGGCCGAGCTGGAGGCCGAGCGCGACGCGCGCGTCCTGGTCGAGGAGGCGGTGGACGTCTCGCTGCCGTACGACCGCGTACCGGCCGGCGCCCGCCACCCGCTGACCACGCTCTCCGAGCGCATCGAGGACATCTTCGTGGCCATGGGCTACGAGGTGGCCGAGGGCCCGCAGGTCGAGGCCGAGTGGTTCAACTTCGACGCGCTCAACATCGGCCCGGACCACCCGGCCCGCGGCGAGCAGGACACCTTCTTCGTCCAGGGCCCGGACGGCTCCGCCGACTCCGGTGTCGTGCTGCGCACCCACACCTCCCCGGTGCAGATCCGCTCGCTGCTCGACCGTGAGCCGCCGGTGTACGTGATCTGCCCGGGCCGGGTCTACCGCACGGACGAGCTGGACGCCACGCACACCCCCGTCTTCAACCAGGTCGAGCTGCTCGCCGTGGACGAGGGCCTGACCATGGCGGACCTCAAGGGCACCCTGGACCACATGGTCCAGTCGCTCTTCGGCCAGGACATGAAGACCCGGCTGCGGCCGAACTTCTTCCCGTTCACCGAGCCGTCCGCCGAGATGGACATGGTCTGCTACGTGTGCCGCGGCGAGTCCGTCGGCAACCCCGACCGCCCCTGCCGCACCTGCTCCAGCGAGGGCTGGATCGAGCTCGGCGGCTGCGGCATGGTCAACCCGAAGGTGCTCATCGCCTGCGGCGTCGACCCCGAGAAGTACAGCGGATTCGCCTTCGGCTTCGGCATCGAACGCCTGCTGATGTTCCGCCACAACGTCGAAGACATGCGAGACATGGTCGAGGGTGACGTCCGGTTCACCCGGCCGTTCGGGATGGAGATCTGATGCGGGTCCCGCTTTCTTGGCTGCGGGAGTACGTCGACCTGCCGGCGACGGAGACCGGCCGTGACGTCCAGGCCAAACTCGTCTCCGCCGGCCTGGAGGTCGAGACCGTCGAGCAGCTCGGCGCCGGCCTCAAGGGCCCCCTGGTCGTCGGCCAGGTGCTGACCATCGAGGAGCTGGAGGGCTTCAAGAAGCCCATCCGCTTCTGCACGGTCGACGTCGGCACGGCCAACGGCACCGGCGAGCCGCAGGAGATCGTCTGCGGCGCGCGCAACTTCCAGGTCGGCGACAAGGTCGTCGTGGTGCTCCCCGGCGCCGTGCTGCCCGGCGACTTCGCCATCGCCGCGCGCCAGACGTACGGGAAGACCTCGCACGGCATGATCTGCTCCGGCGACGAGCTGGGCATGGGCGACGACGGCAGCGGCGGCATCATCGTCCTGCCGCCCGAGCACGAGGCCGGCACCGACGCCATCGAGCTCCTGGAGCTCGTCGACGAGGTCCTGGACATCGCGGTGACCGCCAACCGCGGCGACTGCCTGTCGATGCGCGGCGTGGCCCGCGAGACCGCCATCGCGTACGGCCTGCCGCTGCGCGACCCGGCGCTGCTCGACGTGCCCGCGCCCAACTCGTACGGCTACCCGGTGAAGATCGCCGACCCGATCGGCTGCGACCGCTTCACCGCGCGCACCGTCGGCGGCCTCGACCCCGAGGCCCGCTCCCCGATCTGGCTCCAGCGCCGCCTCCAGAAGGCCGGCATGCGCCCGATCTCGCTCGCCGTCGACGTCACCAACTACGTGATGATCGAGCTCGGCCAGCCGCTGCACGCCTACGACCGCACGCTCGTCGACGGCCCCATCGGGGTCCGCCGCGCCGAGCCCGGCGAGGTGCTCACCACCCTGGACGGCGCCAAGCGCAAGCTGGACGCCGCCGACCTGGTCATCACCGACAACCGGGGCCCGATCGGCCTGGCCGGTGTGATGGGCGGCGCCAACACGGAGATCGCCGACTCGGTCACCGACCCGGAGACCGGACAGGTCAAGGGCACCACCGAGGTGGTCATCGAGGCCGCGCACTTCGACTCGGTCGCCATCGCCCGTACCGCGCGCCGCCACAAGCTGTCCTCCGAGGCGTCCAAGCGCTTCGAGCGCGGCGTCGACCCGCTGGCCGCCTCCGCGGCCGCCCAGCGGACCGTCGACCTGCTGGTGCTGCTCGCGGGCGGCACCGCCGAGGCCGGCGTCACCGAGGTCCTCGCGCCGTCCGCGCCGCGCACGATCTCCGTCGCCGCCGACCACCCGGACCGGGTGGCGGGCGTCGACTACGGCCGCGAGACCGTCGTGCGCCGCCTCCAGGAGATCGGCTGCGACGTCTACGGGCAGGACGAGCTGGTCGTCACCGTCCCCACCTGGCGCCCCGACCTCACCGAGCCCAACGACCTCGCCGAGGAGGTCATCCGGCTGGAGGGGTACGAGAACCTGCCCTCCACCCTGCCGAAGCCGCCCGCCGGGCGCGGTCTCACCGAGCGCCAGCGGCTGCACCGCCGGGCGGGCCGCGCGCTCGCCGGGGCCGGTTACGTCGAGGCGCTGAACTACCCGTTCGTCTCCGAGCAGGTCTTCGACCAGCTGGGCCTGGAGGCCGGTGACCCGGCCCGCCGCGTCGTGAAGCTGGTCAACCCGCTCAACGACGAGGAGCCGGCGCTGCGCACCACGCTGCTGCCGGGGCTGCTCACCGCGCTGCGCCGCAACGACGGCCGCGGCAGCCACGACCTGGCGCTCTTCGAGACCGGTCTGGTCTTCCTTCCCCAAGCTCTCGACTCCGCTCGAGCAGGGGAGACCCCAATGGGCGAGCAGCAGGGCGTCGCCGTCCGGCTGCCCGTCGACCGCCGCCCCACCGACGAGGAGATCGCCGCGCTCGACGCGGTGCTGCCCGCGCAGCCCCGGCACGCGGCCGTCGTCCTCGCCGGTGCCCGCGAGCAGGCCGGCTGGTGGGGCAAGGGCCGCCCGGCGGACTGGGCCGACGCGGTCGAGGCCGCCCGGACCCTGGCCCACGAGGCGGGCGCCGAACTCATCGTCCAGCAGGGTCAGTACGGGCCGTGGCACCCGGGCCGGTGCGCCGAGCTCGCCGTCGTCATCGACAGCGAGATCGTGGTGATCGGCCACGCGGGCGAGCTGCACCCGCGCGTGGTCAAGGCGCTGAGCCTGCCCGAGCGCACCTGCGCGATGGAGCTGGACCTGGACCTGCTGGCGAAGGCGGGAGAGGGCGCCCTGCGGGCGCCGCGGATCTCCACCTTCCCGGTGGCCACCCAGGACGTGGCGCTGGTCGTCGACGCGGAGGTCCCGTCCGCCGCCGTCGAGTACTTCCTGCGCGGCGGCGCCGGTGAACTCCTGGAGTCCATCCGGCTGTTCGACGTCTACACCGGTGAGCAGATCGGCGAGGGCAAGAAGTCGCTGGCGTACGCGCTGCGCTTCCGCGCCGCCGACCGCACGCTGACCGTCGAGGAGGCCTCGGCCGCCCGCGACGCGGCGGTGGCCCTGGCCGCCGAGCGCACGGGCGCGGTGCTCCGCGGGGCGTGACCTCGGGCAGGACCTGTGAAGGGCGCATCCGAATCTCCGGGTGCGCCCTTCGCGCATGTCTCACACGTCCTCACTCGTTCGGGTGAGAAGAAGGGGCGATGTGGGCAAAGGGGCCGGAGCGTCGACAGAATCAATCCGGCCGTGAAGGCCGGTGGAGGGGTAGAGGGGCACAGGGGAGAACGGTGCACGGGCCCGGACAGGCCCAGGGGGGCCGATGGCATGATCCGTAGCAGGAGTTGGACGGCGGCCTGCGCGAGTGCCCTCGGCACGGGACCGGGGCTCGCACTCGCGCTGCCCGTCCTGTGGCTGGTCCTGGTCGTCGTCTGGCAGCTCACCTGCCCGCTGGCCACCGACGATTCCATGGGCCTGCGGATCGCCACCTGCGTGGCCTTCCTGCTCGCGGTGATCTGTCTGGTGCACGGCGTACGGCTGGCTGCCGCGCGGGAGTTGCGGCTCGTCCAGGAGGTCGCCGACGCCGCACAGCGGGTGCTACTGCGCCCCCCGCCGCCCCGCATCGACGGGCTGACGGTGGCCGCCGGACAGCTCTGCGCGGGCCCCGGCGAGCTGGTCGGCGGCGATCTGTACGAGGCGATGGCCACGCCGTACGGGGTGCGGGTCGTCATGGGCGATGTGCGCGGTCACGGCCTCGGCTCGCTCGGCGCGGTCGCCGCGGTGCTCGGCAGCTTCCGCGAGGCCGTCCACGACGAGCCCGACCTCGCGGGCGTGCTGCGACGCCTGGAGCGGGCGCTGCAACGGCACTTGCGCGAGCGGGCCCGGGCCGAGCACCCGGCCTGCCGCGCGGGCGAGCCCGAGAGCCCGCTCGCCGAGGAGTTCGTGACCGTACTGCTCCTGGAGATCCGCGCCGACGGCCTGGTGTTCGCCCTCAACTGCGGTCATCCGTGGCCCTACCGGCTGTGCGGCGGCGCCGAGGAGCTGCTGCCCGGCGACCCGCTGCCGCCGCTCGGCTGCTTCCCGCTCCCCGCCGAACTGCCGCTGCAGCTGTGCACCCGGCTGCTGCCCGGGGAGGCGCTGTGTCTGCACACGGACGGTGCCGAGGACGCCCGGGACCGCGCCGGGCGGTTCTTCCGGCTGCAGGAAGTACTCGCCCGGGCGGCCCTGGACACCCCGCTGTCACCCGCCGCGGTGGTCCACTGCGTACAGCGGGAGCTGCTGCGGCACACCGGCGGACGGCTCGCCGACGACGTGGCGCTGATGGTGCTGCGCAACGACCGGGTGTGCCTGCCTGAGCGGCCCGGAGCCGTCCGGGCCGCTCAGGCGCAGCGCTGAGGCGGTCCAGGGCCTGCCCGGCGGATCTGGTCGGCACGCGTGCGCCGTCGGCCCTGCCGCGGAGTGACGGGCAGTTCGGCAGGACCGGCGGCGCCGGGAGCGGGCCGCCGCACTGTACGAGGGGGAGCCGGCGGCCCGACACGCCTCTGTGGAGAGGCAGTTCAGTCAATCGGCAGCCGCCTCGCCGCGGCAGAGTGCGCGGCGCATAAATGCGAGTACTCCCTTCACACCCCGTGTGAACGCGCCTCGTTTACGCTGGGTCCACCGAGCCAACGGAGGGCCTGATGCAGCCCAATACCCTGCTCGACGCGCTGGTCGACGAGGCCGGCATCTCGAACGCCGGGCTCGCGGCCCATGTGAACCAGGCCGGACGTGCCAGAGGTCTGGCACTGAAGTACGAACACACCGCCGTGGCACGGTGGTTGAAGGGTCAGCGGCCGCGCGGCCAGGTGCCCGACCTGATCTGCGAGGTGCTGGCGGCCCGGCTGCACCGCCCGGTCACCCTCGACGACATCGGGCTCGGCGTGCCGGGCGAGCCGGCCGCGCCGGTGGGCTCGCCGCTCGCCGGGTTCGTGGAGCGCGCCACCGCCCTGTGGCGCTCCGACGAGCAGCAGCGCCCGCACATACTGGGCGCGCCCGCCGTCACCGGCACCCCGGCCGTGATGCCGGTGTGGGAGTGGGAGAACCCGCCGGAGGACACCGATGTGTCCCGGCACGGCCAGACCGCGGTGAGCGAGGGCGACATCGAGATGCTGCGGGCGGCCCGCGCGCACTACGAGCTGATGTACCGCAAGGCCGGGGGCATCGCCACCCGCTCGCGCATCGTGGGCTTCCTCAACGCCGAGACCGCGCCGCTGCTGCGCGGCTGCTACACCGACCAGACCGGCCGCCAGCTGCACCGGGCGACCGGGGGACTGGTCGCGATCGCCGGGATCTGCGCGTACGACTCCAACGCCCAGGGCCTGGCCCAGCGTTACTTCCACCAGGCGCTGCGCCTCGCGAAGGCGAGCGGGGACCGGGGGCTCGGCGCGTATGTGATCGCCCTGCTGGTCAACCAGTCGCTGTTCATGCGCGACTACCGCCAGGCGGTCGCGTTCGCGGAGGCGGCGCTGCGGGCGGCGGGCCACCAGCTCACCGCGGCGCTGGCCGCGGATCTGCACGCGATGCAGGCGAAGGCGTACGCGCACCTCGGCGACGGGCCCAGCGCGCTCGGCGCGATCCGCGGCGCCGAGCGGGCGGCCGAGCGGATCCGGCCGAAGAACGAACCCGCCGAGACCGGCTACGTCCAGCCGGGCCTGGTCAACGTCCAGGTGGCGGAGGCCCTGCTGCGGCTCGGCGATCTGCCGGCCGCGCGCGAGCAGGCGGGACTGGCGGCGCACGCCCCCTCGCACGACCGGGGCAGGGTGCACCGCCTGGCGATGCTCGCGCAGATCGAGCTCCGGCAGGGCGAGGTGGACCGGGCCGTCGCGACGGCGGTCGAAATGGCCGAGCGGGCCCGGGGGATGGAGTCGCAGCGGTTGCGCGACCGGTTGCGCGTCGTACGCGAGCACCTGGTCGAGAGCGGTTGCGCCGGCGCCGACGAAGCCGCCGAGCTGATCGACGGGGCACTGCGCGTTCCCCTGTGAGCGCGTGCCTGCTGCGATATTGCCATCTACTTGTCGGAAGGTGGCAAAAACGTGCAGTGGACGAACCTGAGTGAACAAACTGTGTACGAGAACCGCTGGTTCCGCGTCAATCTCGCCGACGTCGCCCTCCCGGACGGGCGGCACCTGGACCACTTCGTGATCCGGCTCCGCCCGGTCGCCGTGGCGACCGCCGTCAACGAGGCCAACGAGGTGCTGCTGCTGTGGCGGCACCGGTTCATCACCGACAGCTGGGGCTGGGAGCTGGCCGCCGGGGTCGTCGAGGACGGCGAGGACATCGCGGCCGCGGCCGCCCGCGAGATGGAGGAGGAGACCGGGTGGCGGCCGGGCCCGCTGCGCCATCTCCTCACCGTCGAGCCCGCCAACGGGCTCATCGACGCCCGGCACCACCTCTACTGGTCGGAGTCGGCCGAGTACATCGGCTACCCCGAGGACGACTTCGAGTCGTCGCGGCGCGAGTGGATACCGCTCAAGCTGGTACCCGACATGATCGCCCGCGGCGAGGTCCCGGCCGCCAACATGGCGGCCGGACTCCTGCTCCTGCACCATCTGCGGCTCGGCGACGGCTAGCCGGCCGTCGGTACCACGCTCACCGCCCCAGTGCCTGCCAGACCGCCACGGTCAGCGCGCCGAGGGCGGTGAGCACCGTGAGCGCGGGCAGCGGCCACCTCGTGTGTTCCAGGGACGCCACCCGCATCCCCAGCTCGGTCAGTTCGCGTTCGCTCTGGTCGTCGCGGTGGGTGAGCAGCGTCAGCTGCCCGTCGATGCGGGCCAGGCCCACTTCCAGGGAACGGCGTAACTCGAACAGTTCGTCGACGGCCATCGGGTGGCCGGGGTCGCTCGGCACGGCGAGGCTCCTTCGTCATTGTGGCGGATCGCCATTGACTTTCCGTCGAGGAGTCAACTCGCCCTGCTCCAGGGGCGGGAGAGTGTGCGAAGAGCATATGCGGGTTCGCGGCGCACACCGGGTGTGAACGCGGCGGGCCCGGCCCTCACACAGAGGAACCGGGCCCGGCGACAGGCGTCTCGGAAGGACTCAGGCGTACGAGTAGAAACCGGACCCGGTCTTGCGGCCCAGGCGTCCCGCGTCCACCATGCGCTGCAGCAGCGGCGGCGCCGCGTACAGCGGCTCCTTGAACTCGTCGTACATCGAGTCCGCCACCGAGGCGACCGTGTCCAGACCGATGAGGTCGGACAGCTTGAGCGGACCCATCGGGTGGGCGCAGCCCAGCTCCATGCCGTTGTCGATGTCCTCGCGGCTGGCGATGCCCGACTCGAACATCCGGATCGCGGAGAGCAGATACGGGATGAGGAGGGCGTTGACGACGAACCCCGAGCGGTCCTGGGCGCGGATCGCGTGCTTGCCGAGGACCTTCTCCACCATGGCCTGGGCCCGGCTGAGGGTGCCCTCGGAGGTGGTGAGCGCCGGGATCAGCTCGACGAGCTTCTGCACCGGGGCCGGGTTGAAGAAGTGGATGCCGATGACCTGGTCGGGCCGCGAGGTCGCGACCGCGAGCTTCACCAGCGGGATGGAGGAGGTGTTGGACGCCAAGATCGCGTCCGGACGGGTCACCACCTGGTCGAGCACCTGGAAGATCTCGGTCTTGACCTGCTCGTTCTCGACCACGGCCTCGATGACGAGATCGCGGTCGGCGAACTCACCGAGGTCGGTGGTGAAGCTGAGGCGCGCGAGCGTCTCGTCGCGCTCCTCCTCGGTGATCTTGCCGCGCTCGGCGGCCTTCGAAAGCGAGTTGTGCAGCCGGGTGCGGCCGATCTCCAGGGCTTCGCCGGTGGTCTCGGCGACCTTCACGTCCAGGCCGCTACGGGCGCAGACCTCCGCGATGCCGGCCCCCATCTGGCCGCAGCCCACCACTCCGACGCGTGCAATATCTCCCGTAGGGCCCGTCACATCGCTGCCTTTCGCTTCTGACAGAAAAGTCCTGGCGGGTCCCCCGTGTGATTCCGGTGCCCGTCCCGGCCCACGACGTTACTCCGCGCCTGCGTGTGGATCACGGGGTGGGGCGGGCATGCTGTGCGCAACACCGGACATTCACGGCCACGAGGAGGTCACCAAGTGGGACGGATCACTCGGCGGGGACTGCTGGCGGCCACCCTCGCGGCCGGAGCGGCGGGCTCGACGAACGGGCTGGTCACAGCGGGTGCGGCGACTGCGGCGGAGGGTGCGCCCGGGGTCCTGGCGACGCCCGGTCCGGGCCGTCCCTGGAACCCGCCCCGGCCGCTGGAGTTCCGCGGGATGTGGCTGGCCACGGTGTCCAACCTCGACTGGCCCTCACAACCGGGTCTGACCCCGGCCCAGCAGGAGGCCGAGCTCCTCGCCCACCTCGACCGTGCGGCGGACCGAAGACTCAACGTGGTGGCGCTCCAGGTCCGCCCCACCGCCGATGCCCTGTGGCCGTCCCCGTACGAGCCGTGGAGCCAGTACCTGAGCGGCGTCCAGGGCCAGGACCCCGGCTGGGACCCGCTGGGCACCGCCGTCCGCGAGGCGCACCGGCGCCGCCTGGAGCTGCACGCCTGGTTCAACCCCTACCGGGTGGCCAACCACACCGACCCCTCCAGACTCGTGCCGACCCACCCCGCGCGCGTGCACCCCGACTGGGTCGTGGCGTACGGCGGACGGCTCTACTACAACCCGGGGCTGCCCGAGGTCCGCCGCTTCGTGCAGGACGCGATGCTGGACGCGGTCGCGCGCTACGACGTGGACGCGGTGCACTGGGACGACTACTTCTATCCGTACCCGGTGGCCGGGCAGACCTTCGCGGACGACGACGCGTACGCCCGGTACGGCGCGGGCTTCCCGGACCG
The DNA here is from genome assembly GCF_040639555.1 of Streptomyces sp. NPDC023838. Taxonomy (NCBI): domain Bacteria; kingdom Bacillati; phylum Actinomycetota; class Actinomycetes; order Kitasatosporales; family Streptomycetaceae; genus Streptomyces; species Streptomyces sp. NPDC023838. The sequence goes on along the minus strand of NZ_JBFAAD010000002.1, from coordinate 204,173 downwards.
TGCCGCCTGGCGCCGCGACAACATCGACAGGCTGGTACGGGAGACGGCCGCCCGGATCAAGCAGATCCGCGGCCGGGTGAAGTTCGGGATCAGCCCCTTCGCGGTCTGGCGCAACGCGGCGACCGACCCGCTCGGCTCGCCCACCACGGCCGGCGTACAGACCTACGACGACCTGCACGCCGACACCAGGAAGTGGGTGCGCGAGCACTGGATCGACTACATCTGCCCGCAGGTGTACTGGAACATCGGCTTCCAGGCCGCCGACTACGCCCAGCTGGTTCCCTGGTGGGACGCGGTCGCCCGGGGCAGCGGCACCCAGCTGATCATCGGGGAGGCGCTGTACAAGGCGGGGAACCCGGCGCAGCCGCCCGCCTGGCAGGACCCGGCCGAGCTGTCCCGCCACCTCACGCTCGCTCGGAAGTACGCCTCCGTGCGGGGCCACTGCTTCTTCTCGGCGAAGGACGTGGCGCTGGACCCGATCGGCGCCATGGCACGCGTGGTCGCGGACCACTATCCGGGACGGGTGCGGCCGTGACCGCGCCGCCTACTCCTGCGCCAGGTGACCGCGCCGTCTGCTCCTGCGCCAGGTGACGCGCCGCCTACTCCTGCGCCAGGTGCCTGACGACGGTGTCGGGCCCCGGGGACATCAGGGTCTCGTGCCCGTCCTCGAACCGCACCCGGTACGGCGGGGTCCCGTCGGGCCCCAGCACCTCGATGACTTCCGCGCTCCGGTCGTGCTGTCCGACGGTTCTGCCATGGACCAGCAGCCGGTCGCCCACACTCGCTCGCATGTGCTCATGTTAGGGCGGGCGGGCCGAGTCGAGCCCGTGCGGATGAGCCATGCGTGGCGCCGCCCGGCGGTTTCAGGCCGCCGCGCGCTGCGTCACCGCGATACAGACCAGCACGCCCGCGGCGGCCAGCGGGGCGGCGGGGGAGAGGTGCTCGCCGAGCAGCAGGACCGCCCAGACCAGCGTCAGCAGCGGCTGCGCCAGCTGGAGCTGGCTGGCCCGGGGCACGCCGATGGCGGCCATGCCGCGGTACCAGACGTACAGCCCGAAGAACTGCGACCCGGCCGCCACCCACAGCACGCCGAGGACGCCGTGCGCGTTCAGATGGACCGGCTCGGCGGCGAGCGCGACCGCCGAGCCGAGGACGGCGAGCGGCAGCGTCAGGATCAGCGCCCAGCCGATCACCTGCCACCCCGGCATCACCCGGGCGAGGCGTCCGCCCTCGGTGTATCCGGCGGCGCACACCAGCAGCGCCCCGAAGAGGAACAGGTCGCCGGTGGAGAGGGCGCCGCCGCTCTGCTGCACGGTGAAGGCGACCACCACCCCGGCTCCGGCCAGCGCGGCCGCCCAGAAGGCGCGGGAGGGGCGGCGGCCGGTCCGCAGCGCGGAGAGCGCGGCGGTGGTCAGCGGGAGCAGGCCCACGACGACCGCCGCGTGCGAGGTCGTCGAGGTCTGCAGGGCGAGCGTGGTCAGGAGCGGGAAGCCGACCACGGTCCCGCCCGCGACCACCGCGAGCCCGGCCCAGTGCCGCCGCTCGGGCAGCGGCACCCGGCCCACCAGCAGGAAGGCAACGGCGATGAGCCCGGCGAGCAGGCTGCGGACGGCCACGAGCGACCACGGGCCGAAGCTCTCCAGGCCCCAGGCGGTGGCCGGGAAGGTCAGCGAGAAGCTGACGACGCCGAGCCCGGCGAGGAGCGCGCCCTGTCGCGAGGCGGCGGGTGCGGCCCTGTTCGCCGTCCTGTCCGCGGTTCTGCCTGTGGCCCGGGCCGCGGGCGTGTTCCGGGCGGCTGCGGTGCGGACCGAAGGGCCCCCGACCGCTATCGTTGTCCGGGCAGTAGCGCTATCCTGTGCTGTCATGCAAGAGCGTAGCAGTGTGGCCGAGCTGGCGACCATCCTCAAGAGCGAACTCGACCGCTACTCCGTAGGTGGAAAGCTGCCGTCGAGCCGGGCCCTGGTCGAGAGGCACCGGGTCTCCCCGGTGACCGTCTCGCGGGCGCTCGCCAGACTCGCCGCCGAGGGCCTCGTCGTCACCCGGCCCGGCTCCGGGGTCTTCCGCGCCGAGCCCCGTGCGTCCGCGTCCGGCGCCGGCGACACCTCCTGGCAGGAGGTCTCGCTCAGCGCCGACGGCGCCACCGACGCGGTGCCGCGCGCGGTCGACGCCTCCGGGGTCCTGGCCACCCTCGCCGCGCCACCACCCGGAGTGATCGAGTTCAACGGCGGCTACCTCGCCCCCGCCCTCCAGCCCGAGCGCGCGATGGCCGCCGCCCTCGCCCGCGCCGGGCGCCGCCCGGGCGCCTGGGGGCGGCCGCCCACCGACGGGCTGACCGAACTGCGCGATTGGTTCGCGCGCGAGATCGGCGGCACGGTCACCGCCGCCGAGGTGCTGATCTGCGCCGGGGGCCAGTCCGCGCTCACCACGGCGCTGCGGGCGCTGGCGGCGCCGGGCGCGCCGGTCCTGGTGGAGTCGCCCACCTATCCCGGCATGCTCGCGGTGGCCCGCGCCTCGGGGCTGCGGCCGGTGCCGGTCCCGGTCGACACCGACGGGGTGCGCCCCGACCTGCTCGCGGCCGCCTTCCGGGCCACCGGCGCCCGCGTCCTGGTCAGCCAGCCGCTCTTCCAGAACCCGACGGGCGCGGTGCTCTCCCCGGCCCGGCGCGCCGAAGTGTGCGCGGTGGCACGGGAGTTCGGGGCGTTCGTCATCGAGGACGACTTCGCGCGGCTGCTCGCCCACGCGGACGCGGGCCCGCTGCCCGCGCCGCTCGCCGCCGACGACCCGGACGGCGTGGTCGTCCATGTCCGCTCGCTCACCAAGGTGGCCTCGCCCAGCCTGCGCGTCGGCGCGCTCGCCGCCCGCGGCCCGGTCCTGGAACGGCTGCGCGCGATCCAGGTCGTCGACAGCTTCTTCGTGCCGCGCCCGCTCCAGGAGGCGGCCCTGGAACTGGTCGGCTCCCCGGCCTGGCCCCGCCATCTGCGGTCCGTGTCGCAGGAGCTGGGCGACCGCCGGCAGGCCATGGCGGCGACCCTGGCGGCCCACCTCCCCGAGCTGGACGTGCCGCACCTGCCCTCCGGCGGCTACCACCTCTGGCTGCGCCTGCCCGACGGCACGCCCGAGGACGCGGTCGCCGCCGCGGCCCTGCGCTCCGGCGTCGCCGTCGCCCCCGGCCGCCCCTACTTCAGCGCCGAACCCCCCGCCGCCCACCTGAGGCTGTGCTTCGCGGGCGTGGCGGGCCGGTCCGAGATCGAGGAGGGGGTACGGCGACTGCGCACGGCGTACGAGGAGGTGGGCGCGGGGGGAGCGGTGTGAGCGGGCGCCGGGACCGCCGTCGGCCTGGGCCTCTCGGCCAGCCGTGGGCGGTGCTGGCCCAGGCGGCTCGGCCGGCCGTGGGCGGTGCTGGCCCAGGCGGCTCGGCCGGCACTGGGCGGTGCTGGCCCCGGCCTCTCGACCAGCCGCAGGCGGTGTCGGCTGCGGCGGCTCGACCAGCCGTCGGCGGTGCCGGCCCAGGCGGCTCGGCCGGCCGCGGGGCGGTGCGAGCCCCAGGCCTCTCGGCCGGCCGCGGCCGGCGCCCGGGCCGCCGCCGACCCGACCTCTTGACCAAACGCCCGTTCGGTCGCACGATCTCGGCCATGACTGTCCGGCTGACGCTGGTCGCGGCGGCGCGCTGCTCGGCGCTGCTGGCCGAACGCTTCGACGACGACCGCCCGCTCGACGGCGCGGGCCGGTACGAGGTCGCGCTCGCCGCGCCCGCCCTGGTGCCCCTCGGCGCGGCCGAGCTGCGCTACTGCTCGCCGACCGCGCGCAGCCGGGCCACCGGCGAGGCCCTCGGCTACGCGCCGATGGCCCAGCCCGCCCTGCGCGACTGCGACATGGGCCGCTGGCGCGGCCACACCCTGGCCGAGGTCGCGGCCCGCGAGCCCGAGGCGGTCGACGCCTGGCTGGCGGACCCGCGCGCGGCCCCGCACGGCGGCGAGCCGCTGCTCGGCTTTATCGCCCGGATAGGGGGCTGGCTGGACACCCGGCCCGCCGAGGACGGCGCGATGGTCGCGGTGGCCGAACCCGCGGTCGTACGGGCGGCGCTGGTGTACGCCCTGAAGGCGCCGCCGTCGGCGTACTGGAACGTCGACGTGCGGCCGCTCTCGACGGTGACACTGACCGGCGGCGCCCACCGCTGGCACCTGAGCCTGCTGAGCCTGGCGGGATAGCGGTTCCGGGGCCTGCCGCCGCCCCCGAAACCGCCACCCGCACCGAGGGCGGCCAGATCCACCGAAAACGCACTCCGCACCGAGGGCGGCCGGACCCGCCGGACAGGCCCTAGCCCAGCTCGCGGATCACCCGCGCCGGGTTGCCGACGGCCAGCACCCCGGCGGGCAGGTCCCTGGTGACCACCGCCCCCGCGCCGACCACCGTGTTCGCGCCGATGCTCACCCCGGGGCAGACGATCACCCCGCCGCCGAGCCACACGTTGTCCCCGATCGTCACCGGCTCCGCCTTCTCCCACCCCTGACGCCTGCGCTCGGTGTCCAACTCGTGGGTAGGGGTGAGGAGTTGGATGTTCGGCCCGATCTGTACGTCCCGGCCGACGGTGATCCGCCCGGTGTCCAGGAACACCGCGCCGAAGTTCACGAACGTACCGGCGCCGATGCTGATGTTGTACCCGAAGTCGCAGTGGAACGGCGGTCGCACCCGGACGCTCTCGTCGACCTCGCCCAGCAACTCGGCCAGCAGCTTGTGCCGTTCGGCGGGCGGCGCCCCGCCCGCCGCGTTGTAGGCGGCGCACCGGGCGATCCGGCGCTCGGTGTCCGCGCTCAGCTCGGGGTCGTCGGGCAGATACCACTCACCGGCCAGCATGAGCTGTTTGTTCTCACCCACGAAAGCTCCTCCTGGTCCTTCTCCTGGTCCTTCTGGTCCTCCGGGTCTTCCTCGTCCTCCCGACGAAGGATCTCACCGTCGCCGCAGGGCAGTTCGGCGACCCGCGCCCCTACTCGTAGTACTTCAGGACTACGCGCGAGATGCCCTCCCCGGCGGGACGCGGGCGACGGGCCTTGATCCATAGCTTTCGGTACCGCGAGCACACAGGCCGTGACCCGGGCCGACGTGCGACATCCGGTACGGAAGGACCCTCACCCATGGCGATCCGCCCCAGCGGCAGCGGCCGCGCGCTCCGCACCCTGCTCGCCGCACTCGTCGTCGCCTCGGTGGCGGTGCCGCTGGCGGGCGCGGTGCGCCCCGCGGCCGTACCGGCTCCCGCCCCGGCCGCCCTCGTCCCGCTGACCGCCGCGACCCCCGCCGCGCTCGACGCCCGCTACCGCGCCGCCCGCGACGGCATCCGGGCCGCCGAGCGCATGGCCACCGGCCACGGTGACCGCCGACGGGCCGCCGCGCTACGGGCCATGGCCGCGCCCGAACGCCACTTCCTCTCCTTCGACGGCCGCGACGGCGGCCGCACCGCCGAGGCCGTCGGCGACCTCGCGCACGCCGACCGGATCGCCGTCCTGGTGCCGGGCGCGGACACCAGCCTCGACAAGTACGGGCGCTTTCGGGCCGGGGCCGAAGCCCTCCAGCGGGAGATGGGCTCCCGGTCCGCCGTGGTCGCCTGGCTCGGCTACCCGACCCCGCCCACCGGCAGCGCCGGGTCCCTGACCACGGGCCGGGCCGACCGTGCGGCGCCCCGACTCGACGCCTTCGTACGGGAGTTGGGTGCGGCCAGGCCCGGCGCCCGGATGTCGGTGCTCTGCCACTCCTACGGCTCCGTCGTCTGCGCTCGGGCCGCGCCCCGGCTGCGCGCCGACACCCTGGTGCTCTACGGCAGCCCCGGCACCGGCGCCCATGACGTCGGCCGGCTGCACACCCGAGCCGCCGTCTGGGCGGGCCGCGCCTCGGGCGACTGGATCGCCGACGTCCCCCATCTGCGGCTTCCGCTCCTGGTCGGCACCGTCGGGTTCGGAACCGACCCGGTGTCGGAGTTGTTCGGGGCGCGGGTCTTCGACGCGGGCCACGGCGGGCACAGCGACTACCTCAAGCCCGGCTCCGTCCCTCTGCGCAACATCGCCCTGATCGCCTCCGGCCAGACCCCCACCGAGGAGCGCCGCCATGCGTGAGCTCGTCCGGCGCATCGACGCCGCCACCCCGCCCGACCGCGACCGGGCCGTGGACGCCCTGCGGGCCTTCGCCATCCTCGGCGTGGTGCTCGGCCACTGGCTGGTCACCGCGCTGGTCGTGGACAGCGGCACCCTGCGTGCCGTCAGCCCCCTCCAGCACATGCCCGAACTGGCCCCGGTCTCCTGGACGTTCCAGACCCTGGCGGTGTTCTTCTTCGTCGGCGGGCAGGTGGCGGCGGGCGGCCACGCCTCGGCCCGCGCCCGGGGCGCCACGTACGGGCAGTGGCTGCGCGCCCGCCTCGCCCGCCTCTTCCGGCCGGTCGCGGCCGTCCTCGTGGTGTGGACGGTGGCCGCGGCCGCGCTGTTCGCCGCCGGGGCCGGCTTCGACACCGTGCACGCGCTGGTCAAGCTGGTCCTGTCGCCGCTCTGGTTCCTGCTCGTCTTCACCGCGCTGACGGCGGCGACGCCGCTGCTCGCCCGGATGCACCCGCTGTGGCCGCTGGCCGTCGTGCTCTACGTCGACCTGTTCCGCTTCGGCCTCGACGGGCCCGCCGCGCTCGGCTGGATCAACGTGGCGGCGGGCTGGATGGTCCCGTACTGCCTGGGCGCGCGGCGGGCGCGCGGCCGTCTGACGTCCCGCGCCGCGGGCTGGGTGCTGCTGACCGGGGGCGCCGCCGCCACCGCCGGGCTGGTGCTCGTCGCGGGCTACCCGGCGTCCATGGTCGGCGTGCCGGGAGCGGCCGTCTCCAATCTGAACCCGCCCACCCTCGCGGCCGTCACCTTCGGCCTCGCCCAGTGCGGCGCGGCGCTGCTGCTGCTCGGCCCGCTGCGGCGGGTCCTGGCCCGCCCGGCGGCCTGGGCGGCGGTGGCCCTGCTCAACCTGTACGCGATGACCGTCTTCCTCTGGCACCAGACCGCGATGATCGCGGTCACCGCGACCGGGCTGCTGGCGGGCCGCCCGCTGCCCGGCCTGCACACCGTGCCCGACGGCGCGGGCTGGTTGCTCGCCCGGTCGGCCTGGCTGCCGGTGTTCGCCGGGGCCCTGCTGGTGTGCTGGGCGGCGTTCCGTACGTACGAGCAGGGCGGCGGGCGCACCCGCGGCGGCGGCCGGGTCGTGCGCGCGCACCGGGCCGAGCGCGCTGCGACGGTGCCGCATGCCTAGGGTGAGCTGCGGGAACGAGGGGGAACCGGTGCCACGGATGGATGCGGGACGGCTGGTGGAAGCCGTACGGGCGGGGGCGCGCGGGATGCGCGGGGAGCTGTTCACGGTGGCGCGCGACCCGCTGCCGCGCCAGGGGGCGCTCGGCTGGCTGCCGCACGTCCATGTGGCGCTGTTCGCGCTGTGCGTGGGGCTCGTCAACGGAGTGGAGTACACCTACGCGGCGGGCCCGGCCAGGGCCTTCGTCGCGGTGTGCGCGGTGGCGCAGGCGGGCGCCGTGGTCATGGCGCTCTCGCGCCCGGTCGCCGCCTGGTGGCTCTCCACTGCCGCGCTCGTCGTGTCGGCGGAGTCGGTGGGAGCCACCGTTCCCGAGGGCCGGGTGTGGCCGTGGAGCGTCGCGGGCATCGCGCTGCACACCCTGGTGCTGCTGCTGCTCTCGCTGCGGGCCCGTCCCCGGGTCGCGGCCGCGGCGCTGGCGATCACCATCGGGTCGGGGCTGCTCGACGTGGCTCTCTCGGGCCGGAGCCACAACCAGGACGTGACCCGGGGCGCCATCGCCTTCGGGACCGCCGTGGTGATCGGGGCGTCGCTGCGCATCAGCCGGGTGGCCCGCTCCCGGCTGGTCGAGCAGGAGGTGCTCACCGCCGACGAGCGGGCCCGGCGCACCCTCCTGGAGGAGCGCGGCCGCATCGCCCGCGAGCTGCACGACGTGGTCGCCCACCACATGTCGGTGATCTCCATCCAGGCCCAGGTGGCTCCGCACCTGGTGGCGAACCCCTCGGACGAGCTGCGGGAGAACCTGGTGGGCATCCGCGAGAACGCCGTGCAGGCGCTCACCGAGCTGCGCCGGGTCCTGGGCGTGCTGCGCTCGGCGGACCCGGAGGCGGAGGGCGTACGGCACGCCCCGCAGCCCACCCTGGACCGGCTCGGCGAGCTGATCGCCAATGTGCGCGGTGCCGGTCTGGAGGTGGCCACCACGACCACCGGCACCCCGCGACCGCTCTCGCCCGGCGTCGGCCTCTCCGCGTACCGCATCGTCCAGGAGGCTCTGAGCAACGCGATGCGGCACGCGCCCGGGGCGGGCGTGCGGGTGGCGATCGGCTACCAGCCCTCCGCGCTCACCGTCCGCGTCACCAACTCCCCGCCCACCCGCACCGCCCCGCCCTCCCCGGGCAGCGGCCACGGCCTGCTCGGGATGCGGGAGCGGACTGCGATGCTGGGGGGCGAACTGGCCACGGGGCGGACCCCGGAGGGCGGTTTCGAGATAACGGCACTGCTCCCCACGGACCCCGCGGTCCCGAACCACCCCACCGAGGACACCCGATGACGACGACCACCACCATCCGCGTCCTGATAGCCGACGACCAGATGATGGTCCGGCAGGGCCTGACGGTGCTGCTCAACGCCGAACCCGGCATCGAGGTGGTCGGCCAGGCCGTCGACGGCCTCGACGCCGTGGCCAAGGTCGCCGAACTGGCCCCCGACGTCGTCCTGATGGACGTCCGCATGCCCGGGCTCGGCGGCATCGAGGCCACCCGCCGCGTCACCGCCCCGGCCGGCGCCACGGTCAAGGTCCTCATCCTGACCACCTTCGACCTGGACGAGTACGTCTACGAGGCCCTGCGCGCCGGCGCCTCCGGCTTCCTCCTCAAGGACGCCTCGGCCGCCGAACTCGCCCATGCGGTACGGGTGGTGGCCGCCGGGGACGCCCTGCTCTCGCCCGGTGTCACCAAGCGTCTGATCGCCGAGTTCGCCCGCACGGCGGGCGCTCCCCGGACTCCGCTCAAGGACCGCGTCGCCACCCTGACCGAACGCGAGACGGAAGTCCTCTCCCTGATCGCCCAGGGCCTCTCCAACGCGGAGATCGCCACCGCCCTCACGGTGGCCGAGCAGACCGTGAAGACCCACGTCAGCCGCATCCTGGTCAAACTCGCCCTCCGCGACCGCACCCAGGCGGCGGTCTTCGCGTACGAGACGGGGCTGGTGCGGCCGGCGGGGTATTGAGAGCGGCGCTGAAGTCCCGTCTCGGAGGGCGCAGGACCGGGGTGCGGCATGATGAGCCCGTGGACTTCGAGCGGTACCGGGGTGAGCTGGTGGCGTTCTGCTACCGGATGCTGGGTTCGTTCCATGAGGCCGAGGATCTGGCACAGGAGACGCTGCTGCGTGCCTGGAAGGCCCGCGACCGGTACGACCCGGCGCGCGCGTCGGTGCGGACCTGGCTGTACCGGATCGCGACCAACGTGTGCCTGACCGCGCTGGAGGGACGTCGGCGGCGTCCGCTGCCATCCGGGTTGGGGGTGGCGAGCGACGATCCCGGGGCGCCGCTGGTGCCGGCGCTCGATGTGCCCTGGCTGGAACCGTTCCCCGACGCGCGGTTCGATGTGGAGGTCAGGGCCGAGCTGCGGCTCGCGTGGGTAGCGGCGGTGCAGGTCCTGCCGGCGCGGCAGCGGGCGGTGCTGGTGCTGCGCGAGGTGCTGGCGTTCAGCGCCGCCGAGGTCGCCGAGCAGTTGGGGACCACGGTCGCGGCGGTCAACAGCGCGCTGCAGCGCGCCCGTGCCGCCCTCGCCGTCGTGGGCGACGCCGGTGAGGTCACCGAGCCGGACGATCCCGAGGTGCAGGCGGTCGTCCAGCGGTACATGCAGGCGTTCGAGGCGGCGGATGTGCCCGCGTTGGTGCGGCTGCTGGCGGACGACGCGGTGCTGGAGATGCCGCCGGTGCCGCTGTGGTACCGGGGCAGCCGGGACTACGGACGGTTCATGGAGCGGGTGTTCGGGATGCGTGGCACGGGCTGGGGCATGCGGGCGCTTACCGCCAACGGGCAGCCCGCGCTCGTCGCGTACGCGCCGCAGCCCGGCGGCGGGCACCGTCTGCACACCCTGCAGGTTTTCACCGTCACCGACGGCCGCATCGCGCACAACGTCGTGTTCGCCGATCCGCGCGTCCTCGACGCCTTCGAGCTGCCGCGCGAGATTCCCGCAGGCGAGTTCCGCCGGGAGCGATGAGTTCGGGCGGTGCGGCCGGTACGTACTGGTGAACACCGACCGAAGGGATCTCATCGTGAGGGTCATCGTCATCGAGTTCATCACCCTGGACGGGATCATGTCGGACCCGGACGGGTCCGACGGCACGCCGCTGGGCGGCTGGGCGTTCCGGCACGGCCCGGAGACGGTAGCGGGGGACAAGTTCCGGCTCGGCCGCACGCTGGACGACGGCGTGCTGCTGCTCGGGCGCACCACCTGGCAGCTGTTCTCGCGGCTGTGGCCGGGCCGCGACGACCCGTTCGCCGCGCGGATGAACGCCGTACCGAAGCTGGTCGCCTCCAGCACCCTGACCCACGCCGACACATCGGTGTGGGCGAACTCCCAGCTCCTCGACGGCGACCTGATCGACGCCGTCAAGCGTGAGCGGCGGGACGTGGTCGTCAGCGGGAGCCTGAGCGTCGTGGACCGGCTGATGGCCGCGGACATGGTCGACGAATACCGGCTGCTGACCTTCCCCACCATCCTCGGCACCGGTCGGCGGCTCTTCCCGGCCGACGGCCCCCACGCCGAGCTGAAGTGCCTGGCAACCGAACAGGTCGGTGCGGCTGTCCTCACCCACTATCGGAGGGCCACCCGATGACCGCCCGCTTCATCGCCCTGTACGAGACACCAGCCTGAGGCCCGGCGCGACCAGCAGGCGCATGCCGAGCTCCACCGGTGTACCCGCGGCCGGGCCCGGCGGCCGGGAAGGACCTTTGCATAAAACTGCATAGCTGCGTATAGTCATGCCATCGACGAGGAGGCTTCGATGGCGGTACGAGCGGCAGTGGCCGGGGCGAGTGGGTACGCGGGCGGGGAACTGCTGCGGCTGCTCATCGCGCACCCGGACGTCGAGATCGGCGCCCTGACCGGGAACACCAACGCCGGGCAGCGGCTCGGCGCGCTCCAGCCGCACCTGCTGCCGCTGGCCGGGCGCGTCCTGGAGCCCACCACCGTCGAGGTGCTGGCGCGCGACCACGACGTCGTGTTCCTGGCGCTCCCGCACGGCCAGTCCGCCGCCGTCGCCGAGCAGCTCGGCGACGAGGTGCTCGTCATCGACATGGGCGCCGACTTCCGGCTCAAGGACGCCGCCGACTGGGAGAAGTTCTACGGTTCGCCGCACGCCGGGACCTGGCCCTACGGGCTGCCCGAACTGCCGGGCGGCCGCGCCGCGCTGGAGGGGTCCAGGCGCATCGCGGTCCCCGGTTGCTACCCCACCGCCGTCTCGCTGGCGCTGTTCCCCGCGTACGAGAGCGGCATCGCCGAGCCCGAGGCCGTGATCGTCGCGGCCTCCGGCACCTCCGGCGCGGGCAAGGCCGCCAAGCCGCACCTGCTCGGCAGCGAGGTGATGGGGTCGATGTCGGCGTACGGCGTGGGCGGCGGCCATCGCCACACCCCCGAGATGATCCAGAACCTGAGCGCGGCCGCCGGGGAGCACGTCACCGTCTCCTTCACGCCGACCCTCGCCCCCATGCCACGCGGCATCCTCGCCACCTGCTCCGCCAAGGCGAAGCCGGGGGTGGGCGCCGAGGCGGTACGGGCGGCGTACCAGAAGGCGTTCGCCGACGAGCCGTTCGTCCACCTCCTCCCCGAGGGGCAGTGGCCCGCCACCGCGTCCGTGTACGGCTCCAACGCCGTCCAGATCCAGGTGGCGTACGACGAGAGCGCCCAACGGATCGTGGTGGTCGCCGCCCTCGACAACCTGACCAAGGGCACCGCGGGCGCCGCGGTGCAGAGCATGAACATCGCCCTGGGGCTTGACGAGACCACGGGCCTGACGACGACAGGAGTTGCGCCGTGAGCGTGACGGCAGCCAAAGGGTTCACGGCGGCGGGCATCGCCGCCGGGATCAAGGAGAACGGCAACCCGGACCTGGCCCTCGTGGTCAACACCGGGCCCCGCCGAGCCGCCGCCGGCGTCTTCACCTCCAACCGCGTCAAGGCCGCTCCCGTCCTGTGGTCGGAGCAGGTGCTGAAGGGCGGGGCGGTCACCGCCGTCGTCCTCAACTCCGGTGGCGCCAACGCCTGTACGGGCCCCAAGGGCTTCCAGGACACCCACGCCACCGCGGAGAAGGTGGCCGAGGTCCTCGACGGGCACAGCGCGGGCGAGGTCGCCGTCGCGTCGACCGGGCTCATCGGCGTACTGCTGCCCATGGACAAGCTGCTGCCGGGCGTCGAGAAGGCCGCCGCCGAGCTCTCCGCGCACGGCGGTGAGAAGGCCGCCATCGCCATCAAGACCACCGACACCGTCCACAAGACGGCCGTCGTCACCAAGGACGGCTGGACCGTCGGCGGGATGGCCAAGGGCGCCGGCATGCTCGCCCCCGGCCTCGCCACCATGCTCGTCGTCCTCACCACCGACGCCGACCTGGAGGCGCCCGTCCTGGACCGCGCCCTGCGCGACGCCACCCGGACCACCTTCGACCGGGTCGACTCCGACGGCTGCATGTCCACCAACGACACCGTGCTGCTGCTCGCCTCGGGCGCGTCCGAAGTCGCCCCGGAGTACGCCGAGTTCGCCGAGGCCGTACGGGCCGTCTGCGACGACCTCGGCCAGCAGCTGATCCGCGACGCCGAGGGCGCCAGCAAGGACATCCGCATCGAGGTCATCAACGCGGAGAGCGAGGAGGACGCCGTCGAGGTCGGGCGCTCCATCGCCCGCAACAACCTCCTCAAGTGCGCCATCCACGGCGAGGACCCCAACTGGGGCCGGGTGCTCTCCGCCATCGGCACCACCGGCGCCGCCTTCGACCCGGACCGGCTGAACGTCGCCATCAACGGCGTATGGGTCTGCAAGAACGGTTCGGTCGGCGAGGACCGCGACCTCGTCGACATGCGCTACCGCGAGGTGAGGATCACCGCCGACCTCGCCGCCGGATCCGCCGAACCGGTCGTGATCTGGGCCAACGACCTCACCGCCGACTACGTCCACGAGAACAGCGCGTACAGCTCATGAGTACCCGTAAGCACACCGCGCTCCCGAAGGCGCAGATCCTCATCGAGGCGCTGCCGTGGCTGACCCGTCACCACGGCAGGACCGTCGTCATCAAGTTCGGCGGCAACGCCATGGTCGACGAGGCGCTCAAGGCCGCCTTCGCCCAGGACGTCGTCTTCCTGCGGCACGCCGGCCTCAAGCCGGTCGTGGTGCACGGCGGCGGCCCGCAGATCAGCGCCCAGCTCGACCGGCACGGCCTGGTCAGCGAGTTCAAGGCGGGCCTTCGCGTCACCACACCGGAGGCCATGGACGTCGTACGGATGGTGCTCGCCGGGCAGGTCCAGCGTGAGCTCGTCGGGCTGCTCAACCAGCACGGCCCGCTCGCCGTCGGCATGACCGGCGAGGACGCCCACACCATCACCGCCACCCAGCACCGGCCCGAGATCGACGGCGAGCTCGTCGACATCGGCCGGGTCGGTGAGATCACCGCGATCGACACCGGCGCCATCGAGGCGCTGCTCGACGACGGCCGGATCCCGGTCATCTCCTCGATCGCCCGCTCCCAGGACGACGGACATGTCTACAACGTCAATGCTGATACGGCGGCTGCGGCTCTTGCGGCTGCGCTGGGCGCCGAGACCCTGATGGTCCTGACCGACGTCGAGGGCCTGTACGAGGACTGGCCGCACAGCGACGAGGTCATCAGCAAGCTCACCGCGAGCCAGCTGGAGAAGCTGCTGCCCGACCTCTCCAGCGGCATGGTCCCCAAGATGGAGGGCTGTCTGTTCGCCGTGCGCAACGGCGTCACCACCGCGCGCGTGATCGACGGCCGCGTCCAGCACTCCATCCTGCTGGAGATCTTCACGGACGAGGGCATCGGCACGATGGTCGTGCCGGACGGACAGGGGGAATGATGAGCGGCCTCACCCAGCGCTGGCAGCAGGTCATGACGGACAACTACGGCACTCCGCCGCTCGCCCTGGTGCGCGGCGCGGGCGTCAAGGTGTGGGCCGAGGACGGCACCGAGTACACCGACTTCGTCGGCGGCATCGCGGTCAACGCGCTCGGCCACGGCCACCCGGCCGTCGTCGAGGCGGTGTCCCGCCAGATCGCCTCGCTCGGCCACGTCTCCAACCTGTACATCGCCGAGCCGCCGGTGGCGCTCGCCGAGCGGCTGATCGAGCTCTTCGGGCGGCCGGGCCGGGTCTTCTTCTGCAACTCGGGCGCCGAGGCCAACGAAGGCGCCTTCAAGATCGGGCGGCTGACCGGGCGCGGGCACATGGTCGCCACCGACGGCGGCTTCCACGGCCGCACGATGGGCGCGCTCTCCCTCACCGGCCAGCCGAAGAAGCAGGAGCCCTTCCGGCCGCTGCCCGGCGACGTGAGGCACGTGCCGTACGGGGACGTCGAGGCGCTGCGGGCCGCGGTCACCGAGCAGACCGCGCTGGTGGTCATCGAGCCCATCCAGGGCGAGAACGGCGTGGTCGTGCCGCCCGCGGGCTATCTGCGGGCGGCCCGCGAGATCACCGCGGCCACCGGCACGCTGCTCGTCCTGGACGAGGTGCAGACCGGCGTCGGCCGCACCGGCAGCTGGTTCGAGTACCAGCGGCACGAGGGCGTCGAGCCGGACGTCGTCACGCTCGCCAAGGGCCTCGGCGGTGGTCTGCCCATCGGTGCCACCGTCGCCTTCGGCCCGGCCGCCGACCTCCTGAAGCCCGGTCAGCACGGCACCACCTTCGGCGGGAACCCGGTGGCGTGCGCGGCCGGACTCGCCGTCCTGGACACGCTCGCCGCCGACGGCGCGCTCGACCGGGTGAAGCGGCTGGGTGAGCGGCTGCGGGACGGAATCGAGGCGCTGGCGCACCCGTTGGTCTCCCATGTCCGTGGCGCGGGCCTGCTGCTGGGTATCGTGCTCACCGAGGCCGTCGCCGCCGAGGTGCAGCGGGCGGCCCAGGATGCCGGCTTCCTGGTCAACGCGCCCGCCCCCGATGTCGTACGGCTCATGCCGCCGCTGATCATCGGTGACGCGGAGGTGGACGCGTTCCTCCGGGCGCTGCCCGGCGTCCTCGACGCAGTGACCAACGGGGACGGATGATCCGGAGAATGAGACGACGATGACCGACGAGGCGCAGGACCAAGAGCTCGGCGGCCCCGCCGTACCGCAGACCCGCACCGCCCGCCACCGCCGGATCGTGGACATCCTCAACCGGCAGCCGGTGCGGTCCCAGAGCCAGCTCGCCAAGCTGCTCGCGGACGACGGGCTGAGCGTCACCCAGGCGACGCTCTCCCGCGACCTCGACGAGCTGGGCGCGGTGAAGATCCGCAACACCGGCGGCGAGCTGATCTACGCGGTGCCCAGCGAGGGCGGTTTCCGCACGCCCAAGGCGCCGCTGGGCGAGTCGGCCAAGGAGGAGCGGATGCGCAGGCTCTCCGCGGAGCTGCTGATCTCCGCGGAGGCCTCCGCCAACCTGGTGGTGCTGCGTACGCCGCCGGGCGCCGCCCAGTTCCTCGCCTCGGCCATCGACCAGGCCGAACTGCACGACATCCTCGGCACGATCGCGGGCGACGACACGCTCATGCTGATCAGCCGCGACCCGGCGGGCGGCCAGGCCCTGGCCGACCACCTGCTGCGGCTCGCGCAGAACGACCGGTAGCCGCCACCGGGCTCAGTAACGTGTGATCGCGGTCGGCCCGGACGCCGTGCCGATCGCGATGTGGGGGTGCTTGGCCGGGTCCGCCCAGGCCAGGATGCGGGCCATCGCGTCCGCCGGGACGGACACACAACCGGCCGTCGCCCCCTTCCCGTTGACGTGCAGGAAGATCCCCGCACCGCGCCCGCGCACCGGCTGGTCGTAGTTGAACCCGACCACCAGGGCGCGGGCGTACTGCGTGGGGAACGCGGTGATCCGCTCGGACTCGCTCGCGCGGCAGTCCGCGGGCAGCCCCTCCACCCAGCGGTTGTACGCCTGCGAGGCGGTGTCCTCGCACCACCAGGACCTGTCGGTGGCGCGGCGGTAGGAGAACCGGGTCCCGGCGGGGGCGGCCGTGGTGCCGAAGGCGTACGGCAGGTCGTAGAGCCCGGTCGGGGTGGTGCTGGTGTTCTGCTTGCGGGCGGTGCCCTCGACCAGTCCGTTGGCGCCGAACCTGGCTTCGGCCCGGCCCGCCATCACCCACAGCGGCCCGCGCTTGTTCCACCAGGTCACCCGGCCCGTGGTGGAGCCGGTGGCGGGCGCCTCGGCGGTGATCAGCTGGGTGCCGCCGCCGGTGTCAGCCATCCGGTTCGGCAGGTTGGGTGAGGTGAACGGGCGGGAATCCGCCACGGCGGCCGGGGTCGCGAGCGCGAGCAGGGCCGCACCGAGTGCGAGAGCGGTACGCATCATGCCCGCGACCGTACGCGGCCCGCCCGCTGACGTCCTCTCAGGGGGCCGAACCGTTACCCCAGCCGCGTGACCGTCCCTCTCCCAGCCCTCTCCCGCCGCCTCCCGGTGGCCCCTGGCCCCTCTCGTTGACAAAACATACGGAGCACTGCATAGTTATACCCATCACCGAATGCACCGTAAGGAGAAACCCGTGACCGAGCGCGTCGTACTCGCCTACTCGGGCGGTCTGGACACCTCCGTCGCCATCGGCTGGATCGCCGAGGAGACGGGCGCCGAGGTCATCGCCGTTGCCGTGGACGTCGGCCAGGGTGGCGAGGACCTGGACGTCATCCGCAAGCGCGCGCTCGCCTGCGGTGCCGTCGAGGCCGAGGTCGCGGACGCGAAGGACGAGTTCGCCGACGAGTACTGCCTCCCGGCGATCAAGGCCAACGCCCTGTACATGGACCGTTACCCGCTGGTCTCCGCCCTCTCCCGGCCGACCATCGTCAAGCACCTGGTGGCCGCCGCCAGGAAGCACGGCGCCACCACCGTCGCCCACGGCTGCACCGGCAAGGGCAACGACCAGGTGCGGTTCGAGGCCGGTATCGCCGCCCTCGGCCCCGACCTGAAGTGCATCGCCCCGGTCCGTGACTACGCGATGACCCGGGACAAGGCGATCGCCTTCTGCGAGGCCAAGAACCTCCCCATCGCCACCACCAAGAAGTCGCCGTACTCGATCGACCAGAACGTCTTCGGGCGGGCCGTGGAGACCGGCTTCCTGGAGGACATCTGGAACGCGCCGATCGAGGACATCTACGAGTACACCTCGAACCCGGCCGAGCAGCGCGAGGCCGACGAGGTCGTCATCTCCTTCAAGGAGGGCGTCCCGGTCGCCATCGACGGCAAGCCTGTCACCGTGCTCCAGGCGATCCAGCAGCTCAACGAGCGGGCCGGCGGCCAGGGCATCGGCCGGATCGACATGGTCGAGGACCGGCTCGTGGGCATCAAGTCCCGCGAGGTGTACGAGGCGCCGGGCGCGATCGCGCTGATCACCGCCCACCAGGAGCTGGAGAACGTCACCGTCGAGCGCGAACTCGCCCGCTACAAGCGGCAGGTCGAGCAGCGCTGGGGCGAGATGGTCTACGACGGCCTGTGGTTCTCCCCGCTCAAGCGCGCCCTGGACGGCTTCATCAACGAGGCCAACCAGCACGTCACCGGCGACATCCGGATGACCCTGCACGGCGGCCGCGCCGTCGTCACCGGCCGCAGGTCCGAGGAGTCGCTGTACGACTTCAACCTCGCCACCTACGACGCGGGCGACACCTTCGACCAGTCCAAGGCGCAGGGCTTCATCGAGATCTTCGGCCTCTCGTCGAAGATCGCCGCGCGGCGTGATCTGCAGGCCTAGCCCGACGTGGACCTGGCGTAACAACGACTCGTTGTACGACCGCCTCCCCGATCCTCCGTGGCGGGGAGGCGGTCGCATATCCACAGACTCGAACAGCCTTGAGGAGCAACAGCTGTGAGCAGCAACAACGGTGACGTCCGGCTCTGGGGCGCCCGGTTCGCCGACGGTCCGGCCGAGGCACTGGCGAAGCTGTCCGCGTCGGTCCACTTCGACTGGCGGCTCGCCCCGTACGACATCGCGGGCTCACGCGCTCACGCCCGAGTGCTCCACAAGGCGGGCCTGCTCACCGACGACGAGCTGGCCCGGATGACCGAGGGCCTGGACCGGCTGGCGGCCGACGTGGCCGACGGCTCGTTCACCGGCACCATCGCCGACGAGGACGTGCACACCGCCCTGGAGCGGGGCCTCCTGGAGCGCCTCGGCCCCGACCTCGGCGGCAAGCTGCGGGCCGGCCGGTCCCGCAACGACCAGGTGGCCACGCTCTTCCGGATGTATCTGCGCGACCACGCCCGGATCATCGGCGGCCTGCTCGCCGAGCTCCAGGACGCGCTGGTCGGCCTCGCCGAGGCGCACCCCGATGTGGCGATGCCCGGCCGCACCCACCTCCAGCACGCCCAGCCGGTCCTCTTCGCCCACCACGTCCTGGCCCACGTCCAGTCCCTGTCCCGGGACGCCGAGCGGCTGCGGCAGTGGGACGAGCGCACGGCGGTCTCCCCGTACGGATCGGGCGCGCTCGCCGGGTCCTCGCTGGGGCTCGACCCGGAGGCGGTCGCCGCGGACCTCGGCTTCGAGCACGGCAGCGTGGCCAACTCCATCGACGGCACGGCCTCCCGCGACTTCGTGGCCGAGTTCGCCTTCATCACCGCGATGATCGGCGTCAACCTCTCCCGGATCGCCGAGGAGGTCATCATCTGGAACACGAAGGAGTTCTCCTTCGTCACCCTGCACGACGCCTTCTCCACCGGCTCCTCGATCATGCCGCAGAAGAAGAACCCCGACATCGCGGAGCTGGCGCGGGGCAAGAGCGGCAGGCTCATCGGCAACCTCACCGGCCTGATGGCGACGCTCAAGGCTCTGCCGCTCGCGTACAACCGGGACCTCCAGGAGGACAAGGAGCCGGTCTTCGACTCCTGCGACCAGCTGGAGGTGCTGCTGCCCGCGTTCACCGGGATGATGGCGACCCTCACGGTCAACCGGGAGCGCATGGAGGAGCTGGCGCCCGCGGGCTTCTCGCTCGCCACCGACATCGCGGAGTGGCTGGTCAAGCAGGGCGTGCCGTTCCGGGTGGCGCACGAGGTCGCGGGGGAGTGCGTCAAGGTCTGCGAGGCGCACGGGATCGAGCTGGACGAGCTCACCGACGAGCAGTTCGCCAAGATCTCCGCGCATCTGACGCCCGAGGTGCGGACCGTCCTGAACGTCCCCGGCGCGCTGGCGTCCCGCAGCGGCCGCGGCGGCACCGCCCCCTCGGCCGTCGCCGTCCAACTCGCCGAGGTCAAGGCCGACCTGACCGTCCAGCACGCCTGGGCCACCGCCCGGAAATGAGATACCGGTACGGGGTGTGCGCGGCGCGCATGCCCCGTACGGATGGAGTGCGGCGCCGGTGTCGATCAGCGGCGCCCGTTTCGTGCGACCATGGTCCCTTCGGCGGTGAGGGAGTGGACGTGGGGGACGTGGCGGTCGGCGCGCAAGAAGGACACGGGGAGGCCGAGCGGCCCCAGGAGAGCCCCGCGGGACCCGAGGGGCTCGACCGGCTCCAGGGGTCCGGGGCGGTGCCCGACGAGGTCGCCGAGCCGGCCGACGGGACGGCGCCGAAGAAGACCGGCAAGCAGCGCTCCTTCTGGAAGGAGCTGCCGCTGCTCATCGGCATCGCGCTGATCCTCGCGCTGCTGATCAAGACGTTCCTGGTGCAGGCGTTCTCGATCCCCTCGGACTCGATGCAGAACACCCTCCAGCGCGGTGACCGGGTCCTGGTGGACAAGCTGACGCCGTGGTTCGGCTCCACGCCCGAGCGCGGCGAGGTCGTCGTCTTCCACGACCCCGGCAACTGGCTCCAGGGCGAGCCCACTCCGCAGCCCAACGCCGTGCAGAAGGCGCTGAGCTTCGTCGGGCTGATGCCGTCCGCCGAGGAGAAGGACCTGATCAAGCGGGTCGTCGCGGTCGGCGGGGACACCGTGGAGTGCAAGGGCACCGGCCCCCTGAAGGTCAACGGCAAGGCCCTGAACGAGCCGTACGTCTTCGCCGGGAACACCCCGTGCAGCACGGACCCGGACAGCCAGTTCAAGATCACCGTGCCCAAGGGGCGCATCTGGGTCATGGGCGACCACCGGCAGAACTCGGCGGACTCCCGCTACCACCAGGACCAGCCGGGCGGCGGCTCGGTGCCGGTCGACAAGGTCGTGGGGCGCGCGCTCGTCATCGCCTGGCCGGTCGACCGCTGGGCCACGCTCCCCGTGCCGAGCACCTTCGGCCAGTCGGGCATCGGCACGGTCGCGGCGGCGGCGCCCGCCACGCTCGGCCTGCTCGGCGCGGCCCCGGTCGTGCTGCTGCGCAGGCGCCGGCGCGCCGGTCACTGAGTCATGGGCAGGGCGAAGGGCCCGTACGGCTTCCAAAAGCCGTACGGGCCCTTCGCGTTGTCACCACGCGCCCGTACGCACGCCGGTCACGCCCCGACCGTCCCGTCGATCCCCTCGCGCAGGAAGTCGGCGTGGCCGTTGTGGCGGGCGTACTCCAGCGTCACGTGCACCATCACCAGCCGCAGCGAGACGTCCGTGTCCCACCGGGAGGCGTGGACGACGGTGTCGAGCGACTCGGCCTCGCGCTCGATGCGGCGGGAGTGCTCGACCTCGGCCTGCCACCGTTCGAACGCGTCCGTCCGGGTGGCGCCGCTCGCGTCGTACGCGACCTGGTAGTCGTTCACGTCCGAGTAGACCAGCGTGATGTCCTCGCCGTTGACGACCTTGCGGAACCAGGTGCGCTCCACCTCGGCCATGTGCCGGACGAGGCCGAGCAGCGAGAGCGTGGACGGCGGCATCGACTTGGCGCGCAGCTCGTCGTCGCTCAGGCCCTCGCACTTCATCGCGAGCGTGGCGCGGTGGTAGTCGAGAAAGGCTCGCAGCGTCTCGCGCTCACCGGCGAGCAGGGGCGGCGGGACGCGGTTGTCGGTCACGTGGGGTTCCTTCCGAGGGCTTTGACGGGACGCCGTCAGGTTAGTCAGCACCGGGCGGCGAGTCGACAGCCTTTCGAATGAGACATCGACGTCTCATTCGGGTTATGGTTGTCTCATGACTGTGGACCGCGACCAGGTGCTGCGTACGGCGGCCGCCCTGCTCTCCCGTAAATCGACCGCCACGATGGACGAGGTGGCCCGCGCCGCGGGGATCGGGCGCGCCACCCTGCACCGTCACTTCGCCGGCCGCGACGCGCTGGTCAGGGCGCTGGAGAACCACGGCATCGAGCAGTTCGAGGCCGCCCTGGACGCGGCCCGGCTGGACGAGGGGCCCGCTCCCGAGGCGCTGCGCCGGCTGATCGCCGAGGTGGAGCCCGCCGCCGGACTGCTCGCCTTCCTGGTCACCGAGAACCAGCTCTTCGAGGGCGACCAGATGAACGAGGGCTGGGCCCGGCTCGACGCCCGCGTCTCCGCGCTCTTCCGGCGCGGCCAGGAGCAGGGCGACTTCCGCATCGACCTCACCCCGGCGTGGCTCACCGAGGCCCTGTACGGCCTGATCGGCACCTGCGCCTGGGCCGTCCAGGTCGGCCGGGTCGCCGCCAACGACTTCCAGTACATGATCGTCGAGTTGCTGCTCGGCGGAGCGCGACGGGGCGTGGAGAAATGACCAGTACCGACCGGCGCGCCGAGCCCGGCCTCGATGTGCGCCACCCGGGCCGCTGGCTCGCCCTCGCCGTGCTCGTACTGGCCGTGCTCCTCGTCGCCGTCGACGCGACCGTGCTGGGCCTGGCCACCCCGTTCCTCAGCGAGGACCTGAAGCCGTCCGGCCCGCAGCTGCTGTGGATCGGCGACGTCTACTCGTTCGTCATCGCGGGCCTGCTCGTCTCGATGGGCAGCCTCGGCGACCGGATCGGCCGCAAGCGGCTGCTGCTCTGCGGCGCGGTGGCCTTCGGCGCGGTCTCGGTGCTCAACGCGTACGCCTCCAGCCCCGAGATGATGATCCTGGCGCGGGCGCTGCTCGGCGTCGCGGGCGCGACCCTGATGCCGTCCACCCTGGCGCTGATCCGGAACATCTTCCACGACCCCCGCGAGCGCAGTCTGGCCGTCGGTGTCTGGGGCGCGGCGGCCTCGGCGGGCGCCGCCGTCGGGCCGGTCGTCGGCGGCTTCCTCCTGGAGAACTTCTGGTGGGGCTCGGTCTTCCTGATCAACCTGCCGGTGATGGCGGTGCTGGTGCTCGTGGGCATCAAGCTGCTCCCCGAGTCACGCGACCCCGACCCCGGCCCGTGGGACCTGGTCAGCGTGCTGCTGTCGCTGGTGGGCATGGTCGCGATCGTGTACGCGGTCAAGGAGGCGGCGGTCAACGGCTTCGGCCTGGAGATCGCCGCGGCGGCGGTGGTGGGCGTGCTGGCCCTGATCTGGTTCGTACGCCGCCAGCTGACCCTCGAATCCCCGCTGCTCGACATGCGGCTCTTCCACCACCGGGGCTTCTCCGGCGCGGTCCTGGCCGACCTGCTGACCATCCTGGGCCTGTCCGGGCTGGTGTTCTTCCTCTCCCAGTTCCTCCAACTGGTCCAGGTGCGCTCGCCGTTGGAGGCCGGGCTGATCGAACTGCCCGCGGCCGTGGGCGCGGTGGGCGCCGGGCTCGCGGCGGGATACGTGGCGCGCCGGGCCTCGGTGCGCAGCGCGGTCGCCGTGGGGCTCGCGGCGGTCGGCGCGGCCCTGGCAGCCTGCGTGGCGATATCGGCCGGCACGGGTGTGGTGGCTCTGGGGATCGCGCTGTTCGTGGGCGGCCTCGGAGCCGGTCTCGCCTTCACGGTCACCGCCGACGTGATCCTCTCCAGTGTGCCGAAGGAGCAGGCGGGGGCGGCGTCGGCGGTCTCCGAGACGGCGTACGAACTGGGCGCGGCCCTCGGCATCGCGCTGCTGGGCTCGGTCGTCACGGGCATCTACCGCGGCTTCACGGCCCCGGCGGACCTGCCCGCGGGCGTCTCGGAGGCGGCTCACGACTCGCTCGGCGGCGCGGTCGAGTCAGCCGCGCGCCTCCCGGCGGAGCAGGCGGCGCCCATGCTGTCCGCCGCCCGGGACGCCTTCACGGACGGCTTCCAGACGGCGGCGGCGGTGGGCAGCGCGGTCCTGTTCGCGACGGCGGTCGCGGCGTGGTTCCTGCTGCGGGGCCAGCGCCTGGAGGAGGGCCTGGAGCACCCCTAGCGGGGGCGCGGGCCCTGTGCCTGGGCCACGCACGGGCCCCTGCCGGGGGCGCGACAGGGTCTGTGGCTCGGCCACGCACGGCGCTTGGAGGCGCGGGGAACTGCGCGCTCAGCGCAAGACGGCCCGCGGTCGAAGAACAACGTCTTCGTCCGCGGGCCGTGCGTGGCTGGTCGCGCAGTTCCCCGCCCCCCTAAAAGCGGCGGTCCGTGGCGGAGCCACAGATTCCTCGCGCCCCGTGAAAGCGTTCGTCCGTGGCCGAGCCACAGACGTACCGCGCCCGGGGAAAACGGCGGCTACGCCGCCTTCGCCTTCGTGGCGTACATGTCGACGTACTCCTGCCCGGACAGCCGCATGACCTCGGCCATCACCGAGTCCGTGACGGCCCGCAGCACATAGCGGTCCCGGTCCATGCCCTCGTACCGCGAGAACTCCATCGGCTCACCGAACCGCACCGTCACCTTGCCCGGCCGCGGCAGCCCCGCCCCGCTCGGCTGGATCTTGTCCGTGCCGATCATCGCGAACGGCACGACCGGCGCCCCGGTCATCAGGGTCAGCCGCGCGATGCCGGTGCGGCCGCGGTAGAGCCGGCCGTCGGGGGAGCGGGTGCCCTCCGGATAGATGCTGAAGACCTTGCCCTCTTCCAGGACCTGACGCCCCGTCATCAGCGCCGCGACACCGCCGTGGCCGCCGTCCCGGTTGACCGGGATCATCCCGACGCCGCTGAAGAACCACGCCATCAGCCGGCCCTTGAGACCCTTGCCCGTGACGTACTCGTCCTTGCCGATGAAGTACACCGGCCGGTCCAGGCACACCGGCATGATCATCGAGTCGATGAACGTCAGGTGGTTGCCCGCCAGGATGACCGGACCCGTCCCCGGGATGTTCTCGGCGCCCTCCACCTGCGGACGGAACATCAGGCGCATGATCGGTCCGAGCACTGCCTTGATGAGCGCGAGTCGGGACAACGCTTCCTCCGGTGTCGTGGGCTGACGGGTCCGCACGGAATGAGGTCCGCGCAGGTGAGGACGATACTCGCGGGTCATGTCTGATCGCACATCGGGTTCACGGAGTGGATACGCGATGTTGACGCGTGTTCGGGCCACGTTCCGCCCCGCTTGGCCCCGGGGGCTCCCGTCCGTAAGGGGCGCCCGCCTACGCTCGACCCCTTCCACCCGGTGAGTCCCACCTGGTGAAACTCGGCGAAGGAGCGTTTATGACACAGGGTGAGCGGATGAGCCCCGGGCGGCGCACCGTGCTCGGCGCGGCGGTTCTGGGCACGGCGGCCGCCGGGCTGCCCACCGCGGCCGCGAGCGCGCGGACCCGGCAGGGCCACGACGACGCGCGCCGCCACGGCTCGTACAAGGACCTGCCGGTCCCGTACGTGATCGGGCACCGCGGTACCGCCGGATACCGCCCCGAGCACACCCTCGGCTCCTACCAGCACGCCCTGGACCTCGGCGCCCACGTCATAGAGCAGGACCTCGTCCCCACCAAGGACGGGCAGCTGGTCTGCCGTCACGAGAACGACATCACCGCCACCACGGACGTCGCCGCCCGCCCCGAGTTCGCCGCCCGCAAGGCCACCAAGACGATCGACGGCACGGCCGTCACCGGCTGGTTCACCGAGGACTTCACGCTCGCCGAGCTGAAGACCCTGCGCGCCAAGGAGCGGCTGCCCGCCGTCCGGCAGCGCAACACCCTCTACGACGGCCGCTGGTCCGTGCCCACCTTCGAGGAAGTGCTCCAGTGGGCCGAGCGCGAGGGCCGCCGCCTGGGCCGCCGGATCTGGCTGCACACCGAGACCAAGCACCCCACCTACTTCCGGGGCATCGGCCTCCCGCTGGAGGACAAGGTGGCGCGGCTGCTGCGCCGGTACGGGCGCCACCGCGCGGACTCCCCGCAGTTCCTCCAGTCCTTCGAGCCCAGCAGCATCCAGCGGCTGAGCCGGCTGGTCGACACCCCGTCGGTCGTGCTCCTCTCCGGCACCGGCACCAGGCCCTGGGACTTCGTGGTGAGCGGCGACCCGCGCACCACGGACGACCTGGTCAAGCCCGCGGGCCTGAAGTGGATCGCCTCGTACGCGCAGGGCATCGGCCCCACCCTGGACCTGATCGTCCCCAAGGACGCGGCGGGCCGGCTCACCAAGCCCACCACCCTGGTCGCGGACGCCCACGCTCAGGGGCTGGTCCTCCACCCGTACACGATGCGCAACGAGAACACCTTCCTGCCCGCCGACTTCCGGCGCGGCACCGACCCCAACGCCTACGGGGACGCGTTCGGGGCCTTCAAGGCGTACTTCGCGACCGGTATCGACGCGGTCTTCTCCGACAACGCGGACACGGCCCTGCTCGCGGCGGCAGACTTCCGCGCGGCTGGCTAGACCCGTACCGGTAGCTCTCGTATACGAGCCCTCCACGTACGGGTGAGATGCGGCCGCCGCCGAAACCGCCTCGCGCGGCGGCCGCGTCCCGCCCGGCATGGACCTCGTCAAAGAGCTGAGCCCGCTGCTGGCCGCCGAGGCCGCCGCGGAGGCGCCGGGCGCCGGAGTCGACCCCGCCGACCTCGAACAGGACGTCTGGGTGCGTCTGCTCGAAAGCCGTCCGGCGGACCCCGTGCCCTGGGTGCGCTGGGCCGTTCGGGCGGAAGTGCGACGGGCTCGCCGCCGGGCGCGGAACGAACTGCCGTTCGCCGCGGAGCCGGCCGCCGACCCGGAAGCAGGCCCCGAACGCCGGGTTCTGAGCGAGGAGCTGAGCAGTGCTCTGCGTACGGCCGTGGCCAGAACTCCGGGGAACTGCCCGCGCCTGCTGACCGCACTTCTGTCGCCCAGCGACCCCACCTACCGCGAAATCGCAGGGGAGTTGGATATCTCACAGGGGAGTCTGGGGCCGATGCGTTCCCGTTGCCTGGGATGCCTGCGCAGAATGCTCGCGGCGGAGGTTGCGGCTCCTGGCCTGCGGGGAATGGAGCGTTAGACAACCGGCGGACAGGTGAGCGGAAGGCATGCACACATGGGTATGAGCGTGACCATCTCTGCGGCGCGTGAGGGCGACTGCGAGCAGATCCTCAAGCTGCAGTACCTCTGCTACCAGAGTGAGGCGGAGCTCTACGGCGACTACTCGATCGAACCGCTCACCCAGACGCTCGACGGCCTGCGCAGTGAGCTCGGCGGCGGGTACGCGCTGGTGGCGCGGCTCGGCGACGAGGTGGTGGCCTCGGTCAGAGGCACCGTGGACGCGTCGGGCACCGGCCGGATCGGGAAGCTGATCGTGCATCCGCGGATGCAGGGGCACGGACTGGGCAGCCGACTGCTGA
Source organism: Streptomyces sp. NPDC023838 (assembly GCF_040639555.1). NCBI lineage: Bacteria > Bacillati > Actinomycetota > Actinomycetes > Kitasatosporales > Streptomycetaceae > Streptomyces > Streptomyces sp. NPDC023838. The sequence continues at coordinate 177,503 of NZ_JBFAAD010000002.1, read as the reverse complement.
GCGCCATAGAGAACCACTTCGCGGGCCAGCTGTCGGCCAAGCGGTTCCAGCTCTTCACGGGACACCGCAGCGAGTCCAACCTGCGGCTGTACCGCAAGCACGGGTACGCGCCGGTCTCCACGGAGGCGCTGAGCGCGAAGCTGTCCGTGGTGACCCTGGAGAAGGAGGCGTCGGCCCGGCAGTTCGTCGCCAGCGCCTAGGGCCGCTGGTCCCTGTTCCGGCGCAGCCAGAGCATGCCGAGGACCGGGAGGATCACGGGGATGAGCAGATAGCCCGCCCCGTAGTCCGACCAGACCGTCGCGTCCGGGAACGCGGACTTGTCCGCCAGCGTCCACGTGCCCACGGTCAGGACGAAGACCAGCTCGGCCGCGCAGCACGCCAGTGCCGTGCGCCGCAGCCCCTCGCCGCCGCGTACCAGCGAGAACGTGATGAACCCGTACACCACGGCGGCCACCGCCGACAGGACGTACGCCAGCGGCGCCTTGCCGAAGTCCTGGATCATCTGGACGATCGAGCGGGAGGCGGCGGCGACGGTGAACACCCCGTAGAACCAGACCAGTACGCGGCCGGGGCCGCTGCCGAGCTTCTTGCCGTCGGACTCGTTCCGCCCGGTGGACTCGGTGGTGGACTCGGCCACGGTCACCCTCCCCAGATGTCGTAGAGACGCACTTCGAGCACCGCGAGCACCACCGCGCCGGCCGAGACCGTCACCGAGCCCCACTTCGTCCGCTCGCTCAGCGACAGCAGACCGGCGGCGGGGACGGCCGCGAACGATCCGACCAGATAGGCGATGAAGATCGCCATGCCCTGGTCCGGCCGCTCGCCGCGCCCCAGCTGCACGACGCCGACCACCAGCTGGGCCAGCGCCAGTACGGAGACCACGGCCATGCCGATGAAGTGCCAGTCCTTGGTGGGCTGGTCCCGGTAGGCGGCGAAGCCGCACCAGGCGGCGAGGGCGAGCGCGGCGGCGGCGACCGCGACCGTCAGGGCGTCAAGCATGGGAACGAGCGTATTACGGCCCGAAGCGCCCGATGCGCCCGCCCCGGGCGGGACCGGCCGGGGCGATCGCGCCGCGGTGGCCTTGGCCACAGGCCGCCCGCGTCCGGGAGGTGGCGGCCCGCTGCCCCCGGACTCGGCGCCGGCCGTATCGGCCCAGGCCAGGCGGGGGAGGAGGGCGGCGGCGGGGCTGCCGTCGCCGTCCGGGGACCGGCCCGGCGGTGTCCGTATGGCGGTCCATTGTTGTCCGGAATCCGGACAGCAATGATCCGCTCTTCGCTCCTTCTGCTTTACTTCATGCATGACCACGACGAGCAGCCGCACCCTTGCGACCGAGGCGATGAACACGCCCGGTGCTCGTTGTATGTGTCGAATGTGCGCCTTCTGAGGGCCCCCGCCTGAGCCTCGCGCCCCGAAGCGAGACCCATGAGCCATGCCCGCGCACGCCATGCCTCCCGGTTACCACCGATGTGGCTGTGACGCGTCCCGAACACGAATGCCCCGTGCCCGGCGGACACCGCGCCGCGCACTCGACAGTGACGGAAATCCTGTGATCACCACTACGGGCCTCACCAAGGTCTACCAGTCGCGCGGCCGTGAGGTCACCGCCCTGGACGGCGTAGACCTCCATGTCCGCGAGGGCGAGGTCTTCGGCGTCATCGGCCAGAGCGGCGCCGGCAAGTCCTCCCTCATCCGCTGCGTCAACCTCCTGGAGCGGCCGACCACCGGCACGGTGACCGTCGACGGCGTCGACCTCACCGCGCTCGCCGGGCGCGGCCGCCGCGCCGGCAAGGAGCTGCGCCAGGCGCGCAGCCGTATCGGCATGGTCTTCCAGCACTTCAACCTGCTCTCCGCGCGCACCGTGCAGGCCAACATCGAGCTGCCGCTGGAGATCCTCGGCGTCTCCGGCAAGGAGCGCTCCCGCAAGGCCCTCGAACTCCTCGACCTGGTCGGCCTCGCCGACAAGGCCAAGGCCTACCCCGCCCAGCTCTCCGGCGGCCAGAAGCAGCGCGTCGGCATCGCCCGCGCCCTGGCCGGCGACCCCAAGGTGCTGCTCTCCGACGAGGCGACCAGCGCCCTCGACCCGGAGACCACCCGCTCCATCCTCCAGCTGCTGCGCGACCTCAACCAGCAGCTCGGCCTCACCGTGCTGCTCATCACCCACGAGATGGACGTCGTCAAGACGGTCTGCGACTCGGCCGCGCTGATGAAGCGGGGCCGGATCGTCGAGTCCGGCACCGTCGGCGAACTCCTCGCCACGCCGGGCTCCGAGCTCGCCGCCGAGCTGTTCCCGGTGACCGGCGAGGCCACCGGCCCCGAGCGCACCGTCGTCGACGTGACCTTCCACGGCGAGTCGGCGACCCAGCCGGTCATCTCGCAGCTGTCGCGTACGTACAACGTCGACATCTCGATCCTCGGCGCCGCGATGGACACCGTCGGCGGCAAGCAGATCGGCCGGATGCGCATCGAGCTGCCCGGACGGTACGAGGAGAACGTCGTCCCGGTCGGCTTCCTGCGCGAGCAGGGCCTCCAGGTGGACGTGGTCGAGGCCGACGCGGTCGACACCGCGGTGGAAATCCCGGCGCAGGCCGCCGCTCTGGTCAAGGAAGGTGCCAAGTGAGCTGGTCCGAGATGCAGCCGCTGCTGTCCCAGGGAACCATCGACACCCTCTACATGGTGCTCTGGTCCAGCCTGGTCACCGTCGCGGGCGGGCTGCCGCTGGGTGTGCTGCTGGTGCTCACCGACAAGGGCGGGCTGCTCCAGAACCGCCCGGTGAACAAGGTCATCGGCGTGATCGTGAACATCGGCCGCTCGATGCCGTTCATCATCCTGCTGATCGCGCTGATCCCCTTCACCACCTGGGTGGTCGGCACCTTCATCGGCCCCACCGCCATGATCGTGCCGCTCGCCGTCGGCGCCATCCCGTTCTTCGCCCGGCTCGTGGAGACCGCGATCCGCGAGGTCGACCACGGACTGGTCGAGGCCGTCCAGTCGATGGGCGGCTCCATCCCGACCATCGTCGGCAAGGTGCTGCTCCCGCAGGCGCTGCCCTCGCTGATCGCCGCACTCACCACCACCGTGATCACGCTGGTCAGCTACTCGGCGATGGCCGGCGCGGTCGGCGGCGAGGGCCTCGGCTCCAAGGCCATCACCTACGGCTTCCAGCGCTTCGAGACCCCGTTCATGCTCGTCACCGTCGGTGTGCTCATCGCCATCGTCACCGTGGTCCAGCTGATCGGCGACGGCGCCGTACGGCTCCTCGCCCGCCGGGGCCGTACCTCCTGAGCTTCTCCCCACACAGCCCGCACTCCTTGTCCGGGCGCTCACCCGCACCACCAGAAAGAGGCACTTTTCGTGCGTAAGAACATCAAGATCACCGCTGCTGCCGCCGCCACCGCCGCCCTCGCCTTCGGCCTCACCGCCTGCGGCACGGCCTCCGACCCCAAGTCGTCCTCGGCCAAGGGCGCCTCGGCCGACGCCTCCCAGGCGCTCGTCGTCGCCGCGTCCCCGACGCCGCACGCCGACATCCTCGACTTCGTGAAGAAGAACCTGGCGCAGAAGGCCGGACTCAAGCTGGAGGTGAAGGAGTTCACGGACTACGTCCTGCCGAACACCGCCACCCAGCAGGGCCAGGTCGACGCCAACTTCTTCCAGCACAAGCCCTACCTGGACGACTTCAACAAGAAGAACCACACCACCATCGTCCCGGTGGTGAACGTGGAGCTGGAGCCGCTCGGCCTCTACTCCAAGAAGGTCAAGTCCGCCAAGGAGCTCACCTCCGGGCAGACGGTCGCCGTCCCGAACGACACCACCAACGAGGGCCGCGCGCTCCAACTGCTCGCGGGCAACGGCCTGATCACCCTCAAGGACGGCGTCGGCACCTCCGCCAAGCTCTCCGACATCAAGGACAGCAAGGGCCTGAAGTTCAAGGAGATCGAGGCCGCCACGCTGCCCCGCGCCCTGAACGACGTCGACGCCGCGGTCATCAACGGCAACTACGCCATCGAGGCCAAGCTCAGCCCGGCCAAGGACGCGCTCGTCCTGGAGAAGGCGGACGGCAACCCGTACGCCAACTTCCTCGCCGTCAAGAAGGGCAACGAGAGCGACCCGCGGATCCAGAAGCTCGCCAAGCTCCTCAACTCCGACGAGGTCAAGAAGTTCATCCAGGACAAGTACCAGGGCTCGGTCGTCCCGGCCTTCGGCGCCGTCCAGTCCTGAACCTCGGGCTCCGGTCCTGAACCGTCGGGCTCCGGGCCGTCAAGTCCCGACCCCCGCCGGTCAGTTCCCGCCAACCACGCCGGGGCCCCGCACACCACACGGTGTGCGGGGCCCCGGCGTCCGCGTCCCCGCACCAGGCCTCACCCCGGCCATGCACATCCCCGTACCGATGCTGCATGCTGTGCCTTTACGGCCTGACGACCGTCCCCCGGCATGGAGCGGCACATGACTACCCCGACCCCGGTGTTCCCGGACATCTCCATCAGCACGGACCGGCTGGTGCTGCGCGCCTTCGACGAGGACGACGTCCCGGCGCACATCGAGATGATGAACGACGAGCACGTCATCGCCTGGACCTCCGTGCCCCACCCCTACACGGCCCGCGACGCCCTGGAGTTCGTCCGGCTGCACGCCCCCGCCGAGCGCACCTCGGGGCGGGGCATCGTCTTCGCCGTCACCGAGTTCCTCACCCAGCGCCTGGTCGGCGTCGTCCATCTGCAGAACACCAACTGGCGCACCCTGGCCACCGAGGTCGGCTACGTCATCGCCCCCTGGGCGCGCGGCGAGGGCTATGCCACCGAGGCCGTGCTCGCCGCCGCGCAGTGGCTCTTCCGCGACCAGCGCTTCGAGCGCATCGAGCTGCGCACCGCCGCCGACAACACCGCCTCCCAGCAGGTCGCCCAGAAGATCGGCTGCATCAGCGAGGGCGTGCTGCGCAACGCCTGGATAGCGCGGACGCAGACGGAGGACGGCGGCTGGGCGGACATCCGCACCGACCTGATCGTGTGGAGTCTGCTCCCCGAGGACCTGGATGGCGTCGCCGACCAGCTCGCGGACGCCGGATACGCCTCCTTCGCCGACTGGAACTGACCCAAGACCGCCCCCGCTCGCCCGCCCCCGCCCCCGCCGCACCAGGTACCCTCACCGTGGCCGGGCCCACCGGGGCCGCCCCGACCTGCGACAACTCCAGGAGACTGACGACGATGGCCGACCGCGTCACGGTGATCGGCTGGGACGGCTCGCCGCTCACCCCGGCGGCCAGGTCCGCGCTGTCCGCCGCCACCCTGGTGGCCGGCGCCGCCCACCATCTGGCGCTGCCCGAAGTACCCCCGCGCGCCGAGCGGATCCGGCTCGGCAGCGTCGACCTCGCCGCCCGCCGCATCGCCGGCCACCGCGGCAGCGCGGTCGTCCTGGCCGACGGGGACCCCGGCTTCTTCGGCGTCGTCCGCACCCTGCGCGCCCCCGAGCACGGCCTGGAAGTCGAAGTGGTGCCCGCCGTCTCGGCCGTGGCCGCCGCGTTCGCCCGGGCCGGGATGCCCTGGGACGACGCCCAGATCGTCGTCGCCCACCGCCGCACCCTGCGCCGGGCCGTCAACGTGTGCCGGGCGCACCCCAAGGTCGCCGTCCTCACCTCACCGGGCGCCGGGCCCGCCGAGCTCGCCCTGCTCCTCGAAGGCGTCCACCGCACCTTCGTCATCTGCGAGGAGCTCGGCAGCGACCGCGAGCAGGTCACCGTCCTCACCTCCGACAAGGTCGCCGACCACGCCTGGCGCGACCCCAACCTGGTCATCGTGATCGGCGGCGGCCACGGCACCCTGCCGGGCGCCGGCTGGATCGCCGGACGCGACCCGGGCCACCCGCGCCAGGTGCGCGGCTGGGCACTGCCCGCGCACGCGTACGGGGGCGGGCTCGGCCCGGGCGAATCGGCCGGTCTGCGCGCCGCCCAGCTGGCCCGGCTCGGCCCGCGCACCGGCGACCTCGTCTGGGACATCGGCTGCGGCAGCGGCGCGCTCGCCGCCGAAGCCGCCCAATTCGGGGCCGCCGTCATCGCCGTCGACGCCGACCCGGACGCCTGCGCCCGCACCGAGGCCGCCGCACGCGGCTTCGGCGTCCAGCTCCAAGTGGTCGCGGGCCGCGCCCCGCACGTACTGGAATCGCTGCCCGAGCCCGACGTCGTGCGCGTCGGCGGCGGGGGAGCGGAGGTCGTCTCCGCCTGCGCCGACCGCCGCCCGGAGCGGATCGTCGCGCACGCCACCACCCGCGACGGCGCCGAGGCGATCGGAGCCGCCCTGGAGGCCGGCGGATACGACGTGGAGTGCGCCCTCCTCCAGTCCGTGGAGCTGGACACGAGCGTCTGGTCGGAACGCGAACGCTCGGTCGCATTCCTGCTCTCCGGAAGGCGCCGGGAAAGGTCCCCGTGATCTCTCCGGCGTGTCGTCCGAGGTAGGCTGGCCGACTGTTGTACCGCACCGGGCCGTTCGGCGCTACGTTCGTCAATGTCCGGAATGGGAACCCGGTTTGGGGCCCTGTCGCGGTACGTCGGATCCCGGGGAAGCGCAACGTGGCGCACCCCACACGTTCCGTGGCCGAGACGGGGCGCCAGGTCGGCGATCTCCCGCGAGAATGCTGTGTGTTCGCGGGCCGTTCGCACCGCGCGGCGTGCCCGCTCGTTCTTGTTGACGGGTGCGGGGCGCGCCTTGCGTGGGCGGTCCCCGGGCGCAGGCCGAAGAAGCACTACAGATGGGCGAGGGGTACGCATGACTGACACCGGCCAGGTCCCGGGCGAGGGGCTGCCGGAGGACGCAGGCATGGTGGAGCAGCCGGGCGTCCCCGCTCCCGGCGCGTACACCTTCCTCGACCCCTCCGACGGTTCGGCGCTCGGTGCGGACGACGACGACCTCCTGCTGATGCCCGGCGCCCAGGGCGCCTGGATCGACCCGCAGTCCGCGCCCGCCCCGCTCGCGGCCCCCGTGCCGGTGCCGTCCCCGGCGCACGGCGCCCACGCCGCCCCCGCCCCGGAGCAGCAGGCCGAGCCCGGCGCCCACGAGGCCGGCGGACGCGACTCCGGCTCGGTGGACCTCGGCGCCGTCCGCACCGCGTCCGCGACGCCCCCGCCCGCGCGCCGCCCGCTGCACCTGAGCCCGCCCGTGCCGGACGCCACCGGCGGTGTCGTACGGTCGCTGGCCGACCGCGGCCCGGCCGCCGGCGCTCAGACCACGCCCGCCCCCGCGCCCGCCCCCGGCCCGGCGACCACCGGCCCCGAGTACCTGGACGTGCCCCGCGAGGAGGCGGCCGCGCCGGTGTCCGCCCCGCAGCTGAGCGAGCTCCCGCCGCAGGGTGCGACGCCGTGGGAGCCCGTGGCGCCGCAGGAGGCGGCGGAGGCCGTGGCGGTACCGGAACCGCGGCCCGCGCCGCAGCCGGTCGAGGGCGTCCGGCAGGCCGAGCCCGTACCGGCCGAGGCCGCCCAGCCGCAGGCCGTGCAGCCCCAGCCGTCCCTCGCGCAGCCTGAACCCCAGCAGTCACCGAACGGCCTGGTCAGCGCCGCAGAAACGGTCGTCCCGGAGGAGCTCGCGCCGGTCGGCGCGCCGGTGGGCGCGCCCGCCCACGCGGTCGCGGCCGAGCAGCCGTCGCCGGTCGCGGCCCCCGTCGCGCCGGTCTCGCCCGTGGTGCCCGCGGAGGCCGTACAGCCGCCCGCCGTCGGTCAGTTCGTCCCGGTGGAGGGCTCGGTTCCGACCGGCCCGCATCTGGCCCCCTCGCCGGTGGAGCCGGTCGCGCCCGCCGCCGAGCACGCTCCCGTGCCGGCGCCCGAGCCCGTCCCGGCGCCCGCCGCCGAGCCGGTGGCCGAGCCGGTCGTGGCCGTCGTGCCGACGGAGCCGCCGGCGCAGGCTGCCCCGCAGCCGCCGCACGCCCCTCAGCCCGAGCAGGCCGCCCAGCCGTCGCAGCCCTCCCAGCCCGAGGGACCGGTGGTCGAGGTTGCCGCCGAGGCCGTGCCGCCGGTGGCGCTCGTGGCCGCGAGCCCTGTCGCCGTGGCGGCTGACGAGGCCGGGGACGCGGTCACCGAGCCCGTCGCCGCCGCCCCGCAGCCGGTCGCCGAGGCCGTCGCCCCGGCCGCCGCGACGCCGGAGGCCGTGGTCGTGGAGCCGGCGGAGTCGCCCGCGCCCGCCGAGCCGGTGGACGTCCAGGAGCAGGCCCAGGCCCAGGAGCACGCCCCGGTGCAGGTCCAGGTGCAGGAGCACGACGCGGCGCAGCCGCAGGCCGTGCCCGCCCCGGCCGCCGCGACACCGGTCGTCCCCGTCCCCCGTTCCGAGTCCGTCCCGCAGCCGCAGCCCGAGACCGTCCCGGCGGCCCCCGAGGCCCCCGCCGCCGTGCTGGTCACGGACGAGCCCGAGCCGCCGGTCGCGGAGGCCGGGCAGACCGCGCCCGCTCCCGTGATCATCGAGGACGACGCGGACGAGGACGCGACCGAGGAGCTCGCCCCGGCCGCCGAGGACGCCGAGCAGGGCGAGCCCCTCCGGGCCGACGCGGCCCCGGCCGCCGAGAGCGCCGAGTCGGAGGGCGAGGACGTCTACGCCGAGCCGGGCGCCCCGGCCCCCGGGTACGCCGACGCCGAGCGCGAGGCCGTGCTGCGCGTGATGCGCGAGCGGCGCGACATCCGCAACGGCTTCCGCAGCGACCCCATCCCGCACGAGGTGCTGCTGCGCGTCCTGGAGGCCGCGCACACCGCCCCGAGCGTGGGCCACTCGCAGCCCTGGGACTTCGTGGTCATCCGGTCCGCCGAGACCCGTCGCACCATGCACGAGCTCGCCCAGCGCCAGCGCGACGCGTACGCGAAGTCACTGCCCAAGGGCCGGGCCAAGCAGTTCAAGGAACTGAAGATCGAGGCCATCCTCGACACCCCGGTGAACATCGTGGTCACCGCCGACCCCACCCGCGGCGGCCGCCACACCCTGGGCCGCTACACCCAGCCGCAGATGGCCCCGTACTCCTCGGCGCTCGCCGTCGAGAACCTGTGGCTCGCCGCCCGCGCCGAGGGCCTCGGCGTCGGCTGGGTCAGCTTCTTCGACGAGCGCGAGATGGTCCGCTCGCTCGGCCTGCCGGAGCACCTGGAGGTCGTCGCGTACCTCTGCGTGGGGTACGTGGACGAGTTCCCGGAGGAGCCCGAGCTGATGCAGGCGGGCTGGTCCAAGCGGCGCCCGCTGTCCTGGGTCGTCCACGAGGAGACGTACGGCCGCCGCGCCCTGCCCGGCGAGGACCCGCACGACCTGCTCCAGGAGACCGTGGCGGGCATCCGCCCGCTGGACGCCAAGGCGCTCGGCGAGGCGTGGGAGCGGCAGAAGCGGATGACCAAGCCGGCCGGCGCGCTCGGGATGCTGGAGATCATCTCCGCGCAGCTCAGCGGACTTTCGCGCAAGTGCCCGCCGCCGATCCCGGAGCCCGCCGCCGTGGCGATCTTCGCGGGCGACCACGGGGTGCACGCCCAGGGCGTCACGCCCTGGCCGCAGGAGGTCACCGGCCAGATGGTGGCCAACTTCCTGGGCGGCGGCGCGGTCTGCAACGCGTTCGCCAACCAGGTCGGCGCCGAGGTCTGCGTCATCGACGTGGGCGTGGCCGGCGAACTCCCGGCCACCCCGGGGCTGCTGCCCCGCAAGGTGCGCCCGGGTACCGGCGACATGACGACCGGGCCCGCCATGACCCGCGAGGAGGTCGTCGCCGCCGTCGAGGTGGGCATCGAGACCGCCCGCGACCTGGTGGCGGCGGGCAACAAGGCGCTGCTGACCGGCGAGATGGGCATCGCCAACACCACGGTGTCGGCCGCCCTGATCTCCCTGTACACGGGCGTCGACCCGGCCGAGGTCACCGGCCGCGGCACCGGCATCAACGACGAGACGCACGCCCGCAAGGTCGACGTGGTCCGCCGCGCCCTGGAGCTGCACAGCCCCGACCCGGCCGACCCGATCGGCGTCCTCGCCGGGATCGGCGGCCTGGAGCACGCGGCCATGGTCGGCTTCATCCTCGGCGGCGCCTCGCTGCGTACGCCGGTGATCCTGGACGGTGTGAGCGCGGGCGCGGCGGCGCTGGTCGCCCGGGCCATCGCACCCGAGGCCCTGGCGGCGTGCATCGCGGGCCACCGCAGCGCGGAGCCCGGCCATGCGGCGGCCCTGAACAAGCTGGGCCTGCGCCCGCTGGTCGACCTGGACCTGCGGCTGGGCGAGGGCACCGGTGCCCTGCTCGCGCTGCCGCTGGTGCAGAGCGCGGCTCGCGCGATGCACGAGGTCGCGACCTTCGACTCGGCCGGAGTTACCGAGAAGTAACCGCTGTCGTACCCGGTGTGCCCGCCCGTTCCGCAGTACGGAACGGGCGGCGCACCGGGCGACGGTCCGCAGACAATGGGGTCCGGGGGACGCCCCCTTCCTCCGACGACGCCCGCCGACGCCGCACCAGGAGCCACCCGCCATGGCAGAACACCCCGCGTACCCCGTAGGCCTGCGCCTCACCGGCCGCCGCGTCGTCGTCATCGGCGGCGGCCAGGTCGCCCAGCGCCGCCTCCCCGCCCTGATCGCGGCCGGCGCCGAGGTCGTCCTGGTCTCCCCGGGCGCCACCCCCTCCGTGGAGGCGATGGCGGACACCGGTGAGATCACCTGGCACCGCCGTCCGTACGAGGAGGGCGACCTCGCCGACGCCTGGTACGCGCTGATCGCCAGCAGCGACGCCGAGGCCAACCGGCTCGCCTCCGCCGAGGCCGAGCGCCATCGCGTCTGGTGCGTGCGCTCCGACGACGCGACCCAGGCCACCGCCTGGACCCCGGCCACCGGCCGCACCGAGGGCGTCACGGTCGCCGTCCTCACCGGCGGCGCCCCCGACCCCCGCCGCACCGCCGCCATCCGTGACGCGGTGGTGGAGGGCCTGCGCGACGGCACCCTGGTGGCCCCGCACCACCGCACCCGTACCCCGGGCGTCGCCCTGGTCGGCGGTGGCCCGGGCGACCCGGACCTGATCACCGTGCGCGGCCGCCGGCTGCTCGCCGAGGCCGATGTCGTCATCGCCGACCGGCTCGGCCCGCGCGACCTGCTCGACGAACTCCCGCCGCACGTCGAGGTGATCGACGCCGCGAAGATCCCGTACGGCCGGTTCATGGCCCAGGAGGCCATCAACAACGCGCTGATCGAGCACGCCAAGGCGGGCAAGGCGGTGGTCCGGCTCAAGGGCGGCGACCCGTACGTCTTCGGCCGCGGCATGGAGGAGCTCCACGCGCTCGCCGAGGCGGGCATCCCGTGCACGGTCGTCCCCGGTATCTCCAGCTCCATCTCGGTGCCGGGCGCGGCCGGGATCCCGGTCACCCACCGGGGCGTGGCGCATGAGTTCACCGTGGTCAGCGGGCATGTGGCCCCCGACGACGCGCGCTCGCTCGTCGACTGGGAGGCGCTCGCCCGGCTGACCGGCACGCTGGTGATCCTGATGGGCGTCGACAAGATCGGCGCGATCGCCCGGACGCTGATCGCGCACGGCAAGAACCCCGACACCCCGGTGGCCCTGGTCCAGGAGGGCACCACCGCGGCCCAGCGCCGGGTCGACGCGACCCTCGCGACGGTGGGGGAGACTGTGACCACGCAGGACGTACGGCCGCCCGCCGTCATCGTGATCGGTGACGTGGTCGCCGTGGGTCCCGCGCTCCCGACCACGTAACCCGCGGTAACGGATCTCGGTCCGGGCCGTTGGCACCACACCCAGGACAAGGCAGTATCACCCTGTGGCTGATCTCATCACCATCGACGACCCCGACGACCCGCGCCTGCGCGACTACACGGGCCTGACCGACGTCGAGCTGCGGCGCAAGCGCGAGCCCGCCGAGGGCCTGTTCATCGCCGAGGGCGAGAAGGTCATCCGGCGGGCCAAGGACGCCGGTTACGAGATGCGGTCCATGCTGCTCTCCGCCAAGTGGGTCGACGTCATGCGCGACGTCATCGACGAACTCCCCGCGCCGGTCTACGCGGTCAGCCCCGACCTCGCCGAGCGCGTCACCGGCTACCACGTGCACCGCGGCGCCCTCGCCTCGATGCAGCGCAAGCCGCTGCCGACCGCGGAGGAGATCCTGGCGACGACCCGCCGGGTCGCGGTGATGGAAGCCGTGAACGACCACACGAACATCGGCGCGATCTTCCGCAGCGCCGCCGCCCTCGGCATGGACGCCGTGCTGCTCTCGCCGGACTGCGCCGACCCGCTCTACCGCCGCTCGGTGAAGGTCTCCATGGGCGCGGTCTTCTCCGTCCCGTACGCGCGACTGGAGTCCTGGCCCAAGGGGCTGGCGACCGTGCGCGAGGCGGGCTTCCGGCTGCTCGCCCTCACCCCGGACGAGAAGGCCTCCGCCATCGACGAGGCGGCGCCCCACCGGCTGGACAAGGTGGCCCTGATGCTCGGCGCGGAGGGCGAAGGCCTCTCCACCCAGGCCCTGATGGCGGCCGACGAATGGGTCCGCATCCCGATGGCCCACGGCGTCGACTCGCTCAACGTGGGCGCGGCCGCGGCGGTGGCCTTCTACGCGGTGGCGACGGGCCGCCCGGAGTAGCACGCCGCAGGGTGATGTCCCCGCAGGGGCGCACCCGACGGGCCGCCCCGAGTAGCGCGCCCTGCGGGGTGATCGCGCCGCAGGGGCGCACTCAAGCGTCGCGGGGCTGTGACATGTGCGGCTCCGCCGCGTGGGCGCGACCAGCCACCGACGGCCCGCAGCCGCGAAGCAACCGCCAGGCCCCTAGGGCCTGTCGTCAAATTCCCGTCTGTCCTGCGACGCCTGGCACGCACTCTCGCCGCACCGGGCGAAAGCCCGCGTACGTCCAGTACGAGGGCTCTCGCCCGGCGCGCCGAGAGCACGCACCAGACGCCGCCGGACCGCCCTTCGGGCGACGACGGGAATGTGACGACAGGCCCTAGAGCTGCTGCGCGGCGGCGATCCCGAGCGCCACGATCAGCGTGACGACGAAGAACACGATGAGCCGCTGCCGCAACAGCCGGGGGTTGGCCGGGCGCAGCCGTCCCGTGCCGGTCCGGGCACCCGGACGCGTGCCGGGCCGGCCGTTCGTCCCGTTGGTACGGCTCGCCGGGCGCGCCCCGCTGCGCGGCGCGGGCGCCCGCGAGCCCCCGGTGCGCGGCGCCGAGGGCCGCGAGGCCCCCCGCTGCCCGGCCCCCGTACCCCGCCCGGTGTCGGTGTAGCGCTGGGTGCGCTCGTCGTGCTCGTACCGCTCGGTGCGCTCGTTCAGCCGCCCGGTGGGGCGCTCCGCCTCGGAGCGGTCGCGCTGGGCGGGCGGGCGCGCGTCCAGGCCGCCGCCCTGCGCCTCCCGCGCCGCGATCTCCTTGAGCCGCATCGAGAGCTGGAGCGTGCTGGGACGCTCCTCGGGGTCCTTGGCCAGACAGGCCCGCACCAGCGGCGCCAGCGCGTCCGGCACCCCGTGCAGCTGCGGCTCCTCGTGCACGACGCGGTAGAGCATGACCTCCGAACTGCCGTGCCCGAAGGGCGAGTCGCCCATCGCCGCGTACGCCAGCGTCGCGCCCAGCGAGAAGACGTCCGTGGCGGGCGTGACCGCCGCGCCGCGCACCTGCTCGGGCGCGAGGAAGCCCGGCGAGCCCACCGCCGTGCCGACGTGCGTCAGCGTGGAGGCGCCGGTCGCCCAGGCGATGCCGAAGTCGATGATCCGGGGGCCCTTGGGGGAGAGCAGGATGTTGGAGGGCTTGAGGTCCCGGTGCACCACACCGGCCTCGTGCACCGCCACCAGGCCCTCGGAGAGCGCGGCGCCCACCGCGGCGGCCTCGGCCGCGGCCAGCGGGCCCTCCTCGGCGACCTTGTCGTGGAGCGAGGGGCCCGGCACGTACTGCGTCGCGAACCAGGGGCGGTCGGCCTCCAGGTCGGCCGCGACCAGCCGGGCCGTGCAGCCGCCGCGGATGCGCCGGGCCGCCGACACCTCGCGGGCGAAGCGCGAACGGAACTCCTGGTCCTCCGCGAGGTCGGGCCGGATCACCTTCAGCGCGACCCGCTGGCCGCGCCGGTCGGAGCCGAGGTAGACGACACCCATGCCACCCGCGCCGAGGCGCCGGTGGAGCCGGAACGAGCCGACGACACGCGGGTCCTCGCGCCGGAGCCGCATCATCGCCATTTTCATCCCCGCTGCCCGGTCCTGTTGACGTGGCACAGCTTACGTACCCCCGGGCCGGTGTGCTCATAGGCCGCGCCCTCACTCACCGATCGATTGTCAGTGCCCGGTGGGAAACTTGAGGAGTGGTCAGCAAGCCGCCGTGCGTGGCGTGCCGACGAGAGCGTGATCTCAACGATCCGTCGCAGAAGGGGGATTGGATCAGTGAAGGGTGACCGCGTGGAGATAGTCGTGGACGCGGGTGACACGACACGGACGTACGAAGTGGTGGCAAGCCGGGCGGGTCGCAGGGTGGAGACGGCGGTCCGCAGAGGGGTGGTGGAAGTGAGCGAAGTCACCCGCAGTGGCACCGTGGTGCGCACCGCGCGCTTCATGGCGAACCGGGTCCTGGCCCTGGTCGAACAGCCCGTCCCCCGGGAGGACGCGTCGGAGGCGCAGGCCCGTCCCCTCCGGGAAGACCCCAAGTCCTAGGACCGCGTCTCCACCCAGGGGAGTAGGAGAGTGAGGGTCCACTCATCCCCTGGGAGGCCCGGTAATCGGTACGAGGGCATGACGACCGGGGTGCGCCGTTTCCCTAATGTTGAGGTCAAGCGGCGGGCGCAGCACTCGTCCCCCGAGGTCAGACGCCCGCCGCTGTCAATGCGACAGGAGAGGGACCATGGCGGACATGGCAACGCGGACGGTTTTCCGCACGCGGGGACGCAAGGCTTACGCCGCAGCGTTCGGCGCCCGCCGGTCCGGTCCGCGCCACCCCTTGGTGGCGACGGCCATGGCCCTTCCCCTGGCGGCCCTGCTGACAGTCGTCTTCGGCGGCTGGGACGCGGTGGTCACACAAGCGTCGTCCGTGGGCGTGATGCTGGGGCGCTGAGCGGCGCCCTGGACCCGGTAGAGCGGACCGGGTCGGGGACATCCGGCCATTTTCAGCCCCGTGGGGACGGGGGTGCGGCGGACGGCAGAAAAAAGGCGTTGCCCGGACGGCTGGGGAGCCGTCCGGGCAACGCCTTTTGTACGGGCGGGGGGTGCGCCGCCGGCCCGGTGGTTCGGCTGCGGGCTGGTCTGTGGCTGGTCGCGCAGTTCCCCGCGCCGAAGCCGACCGGGCCCACCGGACAGGCCCTGGGGCGCGCTACCGCGCCAGGACTTCCATCCGCCGGGCACCTCCGCAGATGGGCCCTCCCAGCCATCGCAGGCCGAACCGTACGCTGGGGGACCCATGCCCCACTCACTTGTCGCTTCCCTGGCCGCGGCCGCCCGCACGGCGGCCCACCGCACAGCACCCCGCCACCCGTGCGGCGCGTGTGCGGCGGCCGAGCGCGAGCCGGGGGACGGGCCGCACACCCCCGGTACCGAAGTCCTCGCGGACCGCCCGGACGGGACCGTCGTCCGGCACGGACACGTCGTGGCCAAGGCGCATGCCCCCGACACGGACCGGGCCGCGCTCGACGTCCGCCTGGCCGTCGCCGCACATCCCCTCCTGCACGGCGTGCTGCTGGCACCCCTCCAGCAAGCCCCGGTCGGGACCTCCGTCCCGTCCGCCCCCGTCCCCCCAAGGGGTGGGGGGAACTGCGCGCCCAACCCCCACCGGCCCGCAGACGAACGCGCAGCCCTCCTACCGCGCCGCCCCTTCACCCTCTGGCCCCACGGCACCCCCGTAGACCCCACGGACCCCGACAGCGCCCCCTGGCCCGAGGCCGGGCGACTGCTCGCGGACCTGCACCGGGCCCCGACCGACGCGCTGCCCGGGCCGTTGCCCGCCATGCGGGGTCCCGTCAAGGCCGCCCGGGCCGTGGCGCGGATGCGGGGCGCCGGCGTCCGGGGGCCGGCGGCCGACGCCGTGCTGCGGGCCTGGGGGCAACTCCCCGTGTGGGCCCGGGCCGAGACCCCGCACCCCGGCCCGGCCGAGGGCGCCGCCCGGCTCTGCCACGGCGACCTCCACCTCGGCCAGCTCGTGCGGCACCCGGCCGGCACCGGCGACTGGCTGCTCATCGACGTGGACGACTTGGGACTCGGCGACCCCGCCTGGGACTTGGCGCGCCCGGCCGCCTGGTACGCGGCGGGCCTGCTCGACCCGGACGACTGGGCCCGCTTCCTCGCCGCGTACCGGGAAGCGGGCGGCCCCGCCGTCCCCCCTCAGGGCGACCCCTGGGCCCAACTCGACGTGCCCGCCCGCGCCCTGACCGTACAGACGGCGGCCCTGGCCCTCGCCAAGTGCGCGGGCGAGCGCCGTACGCCGGACGAGGCGGAGCTGGCCATGATCGAGAGCTGTACCCGAATCGCAGCACTCCCGCCCGAGTTCCGGTGACCGCGGCCGACGTAGGGTGCTGACTGCCCATCGTAGAAACGGCGAGGAGTTGAGCCGGTCATGCAGTGTCCCAAGTGCCACGCACCGATGCACACGTACAACCGCAACGGTGTCCAGATCGAGCAGTGCAGCGGCTGCCGGGGGATCTTCCTCGACTACGGGGAGCTGGAGTCGCTGACCCGGCTGGAGGCGCAGTGGGTGCAGCAGGCCCCGCCGGCGCCGCCCGCCCCGCAGGCCTACCCCGCGCCCCCGGCCCCGCAGGGGTACCCGGCGCAGGCCCCGCACGCCCCGGCCTGGGGCGCCCCGCAGCACCACGGCGGCCACGGCGGTCACTACGGCCACAAGCGCCACAAGGGCTTCGGCCACATGCTCTTCTCGTCCTGAGCACCTGAGCGGCGCGGCCCCGCACGGCGGGGCCCCTGCACGACGAAGCCCCCGGCCTTCGAGAAGGCCGGGGGCTCCGGGCTGTGCGCGATACTGGGATTGAACCAGTGACCTCTTCCGTGTCAGGGAAGCGCTCTCCCGCTGAGCTAATCGCGCGGGATCGGTCAGAACCATACAGGACGGCTGCGGACCGGGTAGAACTGCGTGCGCGATACTGGGATTGAACCAGTGACCTCTTCCGTGTCAGGGAAGCGCTCTCCCGCTGAGCTAATCGCGCGGGTACAGATCTTCGAAGAAGATCCAGTGGACGATACTGGGATTGAACCAGTGACCTCTTCCGTGTCAGGGAAGCGCTCTCCCGCTGAGCTAATCGTCCTTGGAGGTGGAGACGGGATTTGAACCCGTGTAGACGGCTTTGCAGGCCGTTGCCTCGCCTCTCGGCCACTCCACCAGGAGTGAGAGCAGGGGTTCGGGAAGATCCCCCACATCGAGCGGACGACGAGATTCGAACTCGCGACCCTCACCTTGGCAAGGTGATGCTCTACCAACTGAGCCACGTCCGCTTGTCGTTTCCGTTCCGCTTGCGCGTCCCGGCGACGTGTTGAACTCTAGCGGATTCCCGGGCCAGCACAAAAACGCGTTTCCGCAGCGTGCTGCGGTGTGCCCGGTCCGTACCCGCCGCCGCGCCCGCCCCGGGCCCGGCGTCGTCCCTGGTCCGCGCCCGGTCCACGTCCCGTCCGCGCCCGGTCCGGGGCGGCGGGACGGCGGCCCCCCTAGACTCACAACCGTGCATGACCTCGCTCCTCTGGCCCGTTTCGGCGGGCTTCTCGCCTCCGATCTCCGTGATGTGACCGCCGACCCGGAGGCGCTGGACTCCTCCGGCTTCTGGGCGGTCGCCGCCGACTTCGAGGGCCGTCTCGTCTGTGCCCGCTTCGCGGACGTACGGACCGTCCCCGTCCCCGCGCCCGTCCCGGGCGCCTGGCGCGGGCCCGCAGCCGGTGACTGGACGTCGTCCCTCGACCGCGCCGCGTACACCGCGGGCGTCCGCAGGATCCGCGAGCACATCGCGGCCGGCGAGGTCTACCAGGCGAACCTCTGCCGCGTCCTGACCGCGCCGCTGCCCGACCCGGCCGCCGCCGACGTCGACGCGCTCACCGCCCTGCTCGCCCGGGACAACCCCGCCCCCTTTGCCGGAACGATTCGGCTGCCCGCGCACGGCGTGGAGATCGCCACCGCCTCGCCCGAGCTCTTCCTGCGGCGTACGGGACGGGTCGTCGAGTCCGGGCCCATCAAGGGGACCGGCCGCACGGCCGAGGACCTGCTGGAGAAGGACCACGCCGAGAACGTGATGATCGTCGACCTGGTCCGCAACGACCTGGGGCGGGTCTGCGCCACCGGCTCAGTCACCGTGCCTGAGCTCTGCGCGGTCGAGCCGCACCCCGGACTGGTCCACCTCGTCTCGACCGTCCGCGGGGAACTGCGCGAAGGAGCGGGCTGGCGGGAGCTCCTCGCGGCCGCCTTCCCGCCCGGATCGGTCACCGGGGCGCCCAAGTCCAGCGCACTGCGGATCATCGAGGCGCTGGAGACCGCGCCGCGCGGCCCCTACTGCGGCGGCATCGGCTGGGTCGACGCCGACCGGGGCCGGGCCGAGCTCGCCGTCGGCATACGCACCTTCTGGATCGACCGCCCCCGCGGCGTGCTCCGCTTCGGCACCGGCGCCGGCATCACCTGGGGCTCGGACCCCGAGCGGGAGTGGGCCGAGACCGAGCTGAAGGCGGCGCGGCTGCTCGCGGTAGCGTCGGGCGCGTACGCGCGGACGGACGCGCATACGCCGACGGGAAGGACCGCGTAAATGCAGATATGGGTGAACGGCGGACTGCGGGACGCCGACGCCGCACAGGTGTCCGTCCTCGACCACGGGATGACCGTGGGCGACGGTGTCTTCGAGACGGTGAAGGCGCAGAAGGGGACGACGTTCGCGCTCACCCGCCATCTCGCCCGGATGACCCGCTCGGCCCGTGGCCTGGGGCTGCCCGACCCCGATCTGGACGAGGTCCGCCGCGCCTGCGCCGCCGTCCTCGACGCCAACCCGGTCGCGCTCGGCCGTATGCGGATCACCTACACCGGCGGCCTCTCCCCGCTCGGCTCCGAGCGCGGGGACACCGGCCCGACGCTGGTCGTCGCGGTCGGCGAGACGCGGCGCCGCCCCGACACCACCGCCGTGATCACCGTCCCCTGGACGCGCAACGAGCGCAGCGCCGTCGCCGGGCTCAAGACCACCTCGTACGCCGAGAACGTCGTCGCGCTCGCCCGCGCGCACGGGCAGGGCGCCACCGAGGCCCTCTTCGGCAACACCGTCGGCGCCCTCTGCGAGGGCACCGGCTCCAACGTCTTCGTCGTCCTCGACGGACAGCTGCACACCCCGCCGCTCGCCTCCGGCTGCCTCGCCGGGATCACCCGCGAGCTGGTGGTGGAGTGGACCGGCGCCCAGGAGACCGAGCTGCCCCTGGACGTCCTGGAGAGCGCCGAGGAGGTCTTCCTGACCTCCACCCTCAGGGACGTCCAGGGGGTGCACCTGGTCGACGGGCGAGCCCTGACGGGCACGCCGGGCCCGGTCACCGCGAAGGCGATGCGCGTCTTCGACGAGCGGGCCGCGTCCGACCTCGATCCGTAAGCCGGAACCCGTGGCCCGGAACCCGTAAGCCGGAACCCGTGGCCCGGAACCCGTAAGCCGGAACCCGTGGCCCGGAACCCGTAAGCCGGAACCCGTGGCCCGTAAAAACGCAGGCCGGTCCCGCTAAATCCGGTGACGGACGGCGGCCCGGCCGGTACAACGGCCTTGATGACCACGACCATTCGGCCGACCGGGCCGCTCCAGCAGGGCGCCGACGGCGCCGCCTCCCGTACGTACGACGTCTGCGTGAACAGCAGACGCGTCGGCACCATCACGGTCGCCACCGACGCGGCCTTCGGCCCCGCCATGGGGGTGATCAGCGGCCTGCGCATCGACGGGCCCGACCAGGGCCGCGGCCGGGGGACCGTCGCCGCGCTCGCCGCCGAGGAGGTGCTGCGCGGCTGGGGCTGTACGCAGGTGCGCGTGGCGGTGCCCGCGGGCGCCGTGGCGGCGCTGCGGATGGCCGACGCGCTCGGCTACACCGAACGCAGCCGCAACATGGTCAAGCGGCTGCCCGCCGAGCCGCCCGCCCTGCCCGCCTCGGTCACCGCGCGCCCGATGACCGAGGCCGAGTTCACCGTCTGGCACCACGACGAGCAGGAGAACTACGCCCGCAGCTGGATCGCCCGGGGCATCCCGGCCGACCAGGCCCGCGCCAAGGCCGAGGCCGAGCACCGTGCCCTGCTGCCCCACGGCCTGGCCACATCCGGCGTCCGCCTGGAGGTGCTGGTCAGCGGTGACGCCGTGGTCGGGCACGTCTGGGTGGCCCGCAAGGAGCTGGAGACGGGGCCCGCCGCCTACGTCTACGACGTGGCGGTCGCCGAGGAGCACCGGGGCCGGGGCCACGGCCGGGCCCTGATGCTGCTGGCCGAGCGGGCGGCGCTGGCCGACGGCATGTCCACGCTGGCCCTGCACGTCTTCACCGACAACACCCCGGCCGTGCGGCTCTACCAGTCGCTGGGGTACGAGCCGACCGAGTACAACCGCGCCAAGGCGCTCCTCTAGGAGGCCCAGCCAGGAGGCTCAGCCGCCCAGCAGCCGGTCCGCGATCTCCTGGATGCGCGCGCGCAGGCCCTCCTGGCTCTTGCCGCCGTCCAGACGCTCGCCGTCGATGACGTACGTGGGCGTGCCGGTGACGCCGATCGCCTTGCCCTCGGCCTGGTCGGCGTCGACGATCAGCAGGTGCCGGCCGTCGATGAGGGCGGTGTCGAACTCCTCGGCGTCCAGGCCGAGTTCCCGCGCGGTGTCGAGCAGCACGCGCTCGCCCCGCTCGCCCAGCTGCTCCGTGCGGGCGAGCACCGCCTCCACGTACGGCCAGCCCTGGCCCTGCTCGAACGCCTCCTCGGCGGCCTGGGCGGCGGCGTACGCGTGCTTGTGCTTCTCCAGCGGGAAGTGCCGCAGCCGGATGTCGAGCCGGTCGCCGTACTGGTCCCGCAGGGCGCGGACGTCGTCGAGGGCGGCGTGGCAGTCGGGGCACTGGAGCTCGCACCACACGTCGAGGACGACGGGGGCGGCGGAGCCGGAGGAGGGCTCGGGGGTGGTTGCGGGGGTGGTCTCGCTCATGGGGCCAGTCTTCCAGCCCCGCCCGACGGGCCCCAACCGGGACCTGGGGAGGATCCGTCCCCGAGATCTCCCTGATGTCCTGGCGCACCGTGGCCCGGACGGCCCGGCGCGGTGCAGGATGGAAGGGCCACACCCCCCATGTCTGGAGGAACCGGATGCTTGCCGAGACCGTCTGCTCCGCCGCGTCCGCGGCCGGACTGGGCATCGCCGCCGTCACGGCGTACCGCAAGCGCTTCCTGTCGGCCACGCGGATCGCCGCCTACTCGCTGGTCCCCGTCGCGCTGGTCATGACCGGTGTCGTGGGATGGGTGTCCGGCATCGTGTTCAAGCCGAGCGTCTGGGCGGGCTTCGGCCTGCTCGGCATAGCCTGGCTGCTCTTCTCCGCCACCCGGTTCGTCGAACGGCGCTCCGAGGGCGGCACCCGCAAGGAGCGCAGGGCCGCCGAGGCGGCCGGGGGAGAGGCGATCGCCCCCGCGGCCTCCGCGCCCTCCCTGGGCGCCGGACGCCGGTCCGCCGCACAGCCCGCCCCGAAGGCGAAGGGCAAGCCCGGCGGCGCGGACGACTTCAGCGACATCGAGGCGATCCTGAAGAAGCACGGGATCTGATCACGGGATCAGATCATCCGATACGGAACCCCGGTAGGGGACGCGCACGTGATACGGAACCCGGCGCGGAATCTGAAAGAGCGTCGGAATCTGACACTCCGTAACTTGCCGTCACCGGCCTGAGCGGCGAATTCTCATGGTCATGAATTCCCTTGTACGGAATTCCAGTTGGAGTGAATTCCAGCCAGGGCGGGGGAGCGCTCCCAGGCGCCATTTCGGGCGCCCTCGCGAATTCCCCGCCGGGCGTCCGCCGGTCGCGGGCCCGGGTGGCGCGCGGTGCCGGGCCGGCCCGGCAACATCGAAGTAACTCCCCCTGCGAGTGGGCGTGTTGGCGCGCCGCGGTGCCGCCGCTGGTCCATCATCACCCCGAGATGCTGGACACTTCCCCGGGGCACATCCCCGCGCCGCCCGAAGAACCGCACCCCGCGCCCCCGGCCGACGAGCCGCGCGGCTGCCTCTTCGCCCTTTCGCAGCCACCACTGATGATCTTCCTCGGGGTGATCGGCTGTCTGCTGCTCATGGCGGCCCTGCACGACCTCTACCTGCTGTGACCGGCCGTACGGGAGCACCCCGCCCGAGGTCAGCCCGCCGCTTCCTTGCGCCGGGCCCGGTACGCCGCCACGTGCAGCCGGTTCCCGCAGGTACGGCTGTCGCAGTAGCGGCGCGAACGGTTGCGGGAGAGGTCCACGAAGGCCCGCCCGCAGTCCGGCGCCTCGCACCGGCGCAGCCGCTCCTGCTCGCCCGTCACCACGATGAACGCGAGCGCCATCCCGCCGTCGGCGGCCAGGTGGTCCGCGATCGAGGCGCCGGGCGCGAAGTAGTGGACGTGCCAGTCGTAGCCGTCGTGGTCGGTGAGCTGGGGCGTGGTGCCCGCCTCCGCCACGATCTCGTTGACGAGACCGGCCGCGGCCCGGGCGTCCGGCGCCTCGAAAACACCCGCGAAACGGCTCCGTACGGTCCGTACGCCGGACAGGTCGCGCGCGGTGAGGCTCTCCACGCCGCTGATGGAGTGGTCCCGTACGAAGCCGTACAGCGCCTCGATGTCGGCGAGCCGGTCGGGCTCCTCGCCCTCCGGCGCGGTGTTCACCAGATCGACCACCATGTCGAGGGCGATCCGGGTGTCGTGAGGGATCAGCACGATTCGCTCCCTGGCCTGCTGCGGGCCGGTGCCCGCCGATGCCCGGTGACTCTAGCGGCTCGGGCGCGAGCGCACCGGCGCCCGTCCCGCGGGGGTGTTCGCGGGCCGGGCGCCGGTGGAGTGCCATGCGGTGGGCGTGCCTATGCGGGTGTCCGCGCGGCGCCGTCTCCCCGAGTCGGACGGCGCCGTGCGGTTCTGGGTCTGGCTCAGTTCTCCGCCAGGATGTGCGAGAGCTCCGTGTCCAGATCGAAGTGACGGTGCTCGGTGCCCGGTGGCACCGCGGCGTCGGTCCGCTTGAGGAACGACTCCAGAGCCCGCGCCGGGGCTTCGAGCAGGGCCTCTCCTTCCGGGGAGCTGAGGGCGATGCAGACGACGCCCTGGCCGTGACTGCGCGACGGCCAGACTCTGACGTCGCCGGTACCGGTGGGCCGGTGCAGGCCCTCGGCGAGGAGGTCGCGGGCGAACACCCACTCGACGGTCTCCTCGGCTCCGGTGTGGAAGGTGGCGTGCACGGCGTAGGGATCGGCCGTGTCATACCGCAGGCCCGCGGGTACAGGCAGTGAGGACTCGCTCGACACAACGAGGCGCAGGTGCAGCTCGCAGCTGACCGTGGTGTTCATAAGCGCCAGGGCCTTTCGCTCAGTGTGCGCTCGGGGATTCGCACGTCGGCGAAATCGACATGCCACCTACGGTGCCGTTGTAAACCCCTCTGGCCGTTTTGCGGGTGTTCAGGTAGCTCGTACGGCGGAGTATTACTTTGGGTTATGCGGCCATTCTGGTGAGGGTTCCCGGTCGGGTAGGTTGGAGCACATGAATACGGGGAGTGACGAGCAGGCCGGTGCGTCCGAGGCAGCCCTTGGATCGCGGGCGCCCGCCTTCATCAAGGCGTCCAGGCCGCTGCACCTGAGCTGGCAGGTCGGCGTCTTCGTCGTGGGGCTCGCGGTGGTCGCCGCGGGCATCGTCATGCTTCCGCTGCCGGGACCGGGATGGCTGGTGATCTTCGGCGGCATCGGGATATGGGCGACCGAGTTCGTCTGGGCCCAGCTGGTGCTGCGCTGGACCAAGCGGAAGGTCACCGAGGCCGCCCAGCGGGCCCTGGACCCCAAGGTGCGGCGGCGGAACATCATCCTGACGACCATCGCCCTGGTGATCGTGGCGGCGCTCGCCGCGGTCTACCTCTGGAAGTTCGGCCTCGTCATGCCGTGGAAGATCAACGAGTGACCGGCGGGACCGGCCACCATGGTCAAACGCCCCGCTGACATGCGGTAATGTTTGCGGTGCGCCCGGGCGATTAGCTCAGTGGGAGAGCGCTTCGTTCACACCGAAGAGGTCACTGGTTCGAACCCAGTATCGCCCACCCGGACCGAAGGCCCGGAGATCGACACGATCTCCGGGCCTTCGGCGTTCCCGCAAGTCGGGGCCCCCGCCCGGGTGTACTTCCGCTCCACCGGCGCAGACTCGACCCATGAACCGGAGAACCGCCCGCTGGAGCCACTACCGGTTCCGCAGCGTCTGGCACCTGCCCGCCCCGCCCACCGCCGTCTACGCGGTCCTGGAACGCGCCGAGGACTACCCGCGCTGGTGGCCGCAGGTCCGCGAGGTGACCCCGGTCGACGACCGCACCAGCACCGCCAGGTTCCGCTCCGTCCTGCCCTACGACCTGGTCGTCACCGCCCGCGAGCGGCGCCGCGACGAGGCGGCCGGAATCCTGGAAGTGGCCATGAGCGGCGACCTGGACGGCTGGGCGCGCTGGACGCTGAGCGCGTACGACGGCGGCACGCGCGCGACGTACGAGCAGGAGGTCGAGGTGCGCAAGCCACTGATGCGACGGCTCGCCGTCCCCGGGCGGCCCGTCTTCCTCGCCAACCACGCCCTGATGATGCGCGCCGGCCGGCGGGGACTGACCGACGTCCTGAACGGAGTTTGAACCCAGGCCGCCCGGGCCTGTATGGTTCAGTCCGTTCCCGGGCGATTAGCTCAGTGGGAGAGCGCTTCGTTCACACCGAAGAGGTCACTGGTTCGAACCCAGTATCGCCCACCGGGAGAAGGCCGGTCCGTCATCGACGGACCGGCCTTTCCGCATGTACGGAAGGTCCGCCGGTCACGCCGCCGCGGGCAGCTCCGGTCGCATCGGCCACGCCGGATCCACCGCCTCCGGCGTCCCGTTGCGCGTGAACCACGCCTGCAGGCCCCGAGCCTGGGCCGCGTGCCAGTCCGTCTGGAGAGCGTGGATCTCCGCCGGGGTGAGCCGCTCCAGCCGCGCCGCGAACCGGCGCCCCACCGCCCGTACGACCTCCAGGGCGGCCAGCGCGTCCGCCGCCGCGTCGTGCGCGCTGTCCAGCTCCACCCCGTAGTGCGCGCACAGATCGGTGAGCGTACGACGGCCCTTGCGGTAGCGGTCCAGATGCTTGTCGAGGACCCGCGGATCGAGCACCCGCAGCGGCGCCCCGTCCAGATAGCGCGCCAGCGACGAGGCGCGATGCCGCTTCAACTCCCGGTCCAGCAGCGTCAGGTCGAACGGCGCGTTCATCACCACCAGCGGCCGCCCCGCCGCGCACTCCTCGGCCAGCGCCCTGGCCACCTCCTCCATCACCGGCGCCGGCCACCGCCCGTTGAGCTGGAGGTGCTCGTCGGTCAGACCGTGCACGGCGGTCGCGGCGGCCGGCACCGGTATGCCCGGGTTCACCAGCCAACGGGTCGCCCGGGGCCGCGAACCCGGCCCGTCCTGGACCACCACCGCGGCCGAGACCAGACGGTCCCGCTCCACGTCCACACCCGTCGTCTCCGTGTCGAAAGCGGCCAGGGGGCCTTCGTACCAGCACGTCATGGTTCAACTCCCTTTGTGCCCTTGGCAGATGGCGTGCGTCCCCTGCCCGATTCCGTGATACCCGGGCCGTTTGCGCCGTACGCCCTCCGGCAACAACACAGGTGACGGGCCCGCAAGTTGACGGAAGGCGTACGACGGCCATGGCGATCGCCCAGCCCGAGCCGAGCGGGCTCCTGCCTGAACGGATCGCCCCGCTGCGCGGCTCACTCGCCACCACCGCCTGCATGGAGACCCTCCAAGTGGGCTATCTCCACGCCGTGGCGGCGGCCGCCGGCTGCTCGCTCTCACAACCCTTTCCGGACAACGGAATCGACTGGCACGTGAGCCACAGCGCCCCCGGCCACACCGTCGACGACGAAGTCACGATCAAGGTGCAGCTCAAGTGCACGTACCAGATCCCACCGCACCCGCCGGGCGGGGCCTTCTCCTTCACCCTCGACAACGAGCACCTGGTGAAGCTGGCCCGCACCCCCGTCTCGGTGCACAAGATCCTGGTCGTGATGCTCGCCCCCCGGAGCCGGGACGAGTGGCTGCGCGCGGGCCACGACCGGCTCGCGCTGCGGCACTGCTGCTACTGGACCAACCTCGCCGGCCACGCGGTGACCGGACGGCGCAGGACCACAGTGCGGATACCGACCTCGCGGATCTTCGACGATCGCGCGCTCTGCGAGATCATGACCCGGGTCGGGGTGGGAGGGAGGCCCTGATGCGTCTGTCGAGCGGGGAGTTCGGCGGGCCGGAGACCGTGGAACCGGTTCCGGCACAGGTGGACCCGGCCGTGCTCGGCGTGCTGCTGCACCGCCACGGTTGGCAGCGACGCGGCGGCGCGGCCGGGCGGTACGCGCGCTGGACCCCGCCCGCGGGCACCGCCCCAGGCACCAGCCTGCTGGTGCCCGAGAGCCGCGCCTACCCCGACAGCGAGGACCTGATCGGCGAGGCGCTCACCGCGCTGGCCCGCTCGGCCGCCCCCTCCGCACGCGAGGTGCTGGTCTCGCTCGCCGTGCCCAGCGACGAGGTCCGCTGGTGGCGCGACGCCCCGCCGGGCCCCTCCGGCGCCACCCCCTGGACCGAACAGGAGCGGCTGCGCGGCGCCGCCCACCGCATGCTCCTGGCGGGCGCCCTCGCCGTACGCGGCCGGGCCGGGTACTACGGCGCCCGCCATCGCAGGCAGGCACTCGCCGCGCTCGAAGGCGTCCTGGTCGGCCCGGCGCCCGGCGGCCGCCTCACCGCGTTCGTCCCGGTCGAGCCGGGCCGCGCGGTCGTCGTCCGGCTCTACGAAGCGCTGTACGCCGTCCGCGAGGCCATCGACTACCGCCGCACCACCGGCGGCATGGAAGCCTTCGACGCCGCCGTCGGGGCGGGCGCCAGCCGCGAGCTCACCGAGGCCGTCCTCGCCCTGGTGTGGGGCTCGGAGGGCGTCCGCGTCGCCCTGGAGTGGGCCCCGGCGGCAGGTGTCCCGGCGGGCTGCGCTCCGCGCCCCGAGCCGGTGGAGTTCTCCCCGGGCGACCTGCCCGCCCTCCGCGAGGCCGGCGCGCGCTACCGCGGCGCCGAGCCCTCGCAGCCGGTCCGGGTCACCGGCGCGGTGGTCCGGCTGCGGCGCTCCGGCCCGCGCGGGCCGGGGACCGTACGGCTGCGGGTCCTGGCGGGCGCGGAGATCCCGTACGTACGGATGGAGCTGGACGAGGAGGCCTACCGGATCGCGGGCCACGCCCACCTCGTCGGCCTGCCGATCCGGGTGGTGGGCCGCCTGGAGAGCCGGGGCGGCTTCCGCAGACTGGCCGGTGCGACCGCAGTGGTGCCCGTCCAGGTGGACGACGCGGAGCGGGACCGGCTGATGAAGTCGCTCCACGAGAATCTGGACTTCTTCGAGGAGGCGTGCGCGGGGGAGGAGTGAGGGCCGCGGCGGCGGCCCGGGGTCGCGCAAACCGTTTCGCGGGGGACGCCACCGGCTCGGTAGGATTCCTACGCGTACGCGGTACGAGCGTACGTACCCCTTCAGTCAGGAGAGACCGGTGTCAGACGTCCGTGTGATCATCCAACGCGATTCCGAGCGGGAAGAGCGCGTGGTGACGACGGGCACTACGGCTGCCGAGCTCTTCACCGGTGAGCGCACCATCGTCGCGGCCCGCGTGGCCGGCGAGCTGAAGGACCTCGCGTACGAGGTGAAGGACGGCGAGGAGGTCGAGCCCGTCGAGATCTCCTCCGAGGACGGCCTCAACATCCTGCGCCACTCCACCGCCCACGTGATGGCCCAGGCCGTCCAGGAGCTCTTCCCCGAGGCCAAGCTGGGCATCGGCCCGCCGGTCCGGGACGGGTTCTACTACGACTTCGACGTCGAGAAGCCGTTCACGCCCGAGGACCTCAAGGCCATCGAGAAGCGGATGCAGGAGATCCAGAAGCGCGGCCAGCGCTTCTCGCGCCGCGTCGTCACCGACGAGGCGGCCCGCGAGGAGCTCGCGGACGAGCCGTACAAGCTGGAGCTCATCGGCATCAAGGGCTCCGCGTCGAGCGACGACGGCGCGGACGTCGAGGTGGGCGGCGGTGAGCTGACCATCTACGACAACCTGGATGCCAAGACGGGCGAGCTGTGCTGGCGCGACTTGTGCCGCGGCCCGCACCTGCCGACCACCCGGAACATCCCGGCGTTCAAGCTGATGCGGAACGCGGCGGCGTACTGGCGGGGCAGCGAGAAGAACCCCATGCTCCAGCGCATCTACGGCACCGCGTGGCCGTCGAAGGACGAGCTGAAGGCGCACCTCGACTTCCTGGCGGAGGCGGAGAAGCGGGACCACCGCAAGCTGGGCAACGAGCTGGACCTGTTCTCCATCCCGGAGCAGATCGGCTCCGGCCTCGCCGTCTTCCACCCCAAGGGCGGCATCATCCGCCGGGTGATGGAGGACTACTCGCGCAAGAAGCACGAGGAAGAGGGCTACGAGTTCGTCTACACCCCGCACGCCACCAAGGGGAAGCTCTTCGAGACCTCGGGCCACCTGGACTGGTACGCCGACGGCATGTACCCGCCCATGCAGCTCGACGAGGGCGTGGACTACTACCTCAAGCCCATGAACTGCCCGATGCACAACCTGATCTTCGACGCGCGGGGTCGCAGCTACCGTGAGCTGCCGCTGCGCCTGTTCGAGTTCGGCACCGTGTACCGGTACGAGAAGTCGGGCGTCGTGCACGGTCTGACCCGTGCCCGTGGCTTCACGCAGGACGACGCGCACATCTACTGCACCAAGGAGCAGATGGCGGAGGAGCTGGACCGCACCCTCACCTTCGTCCTGAACCTGCTGCGCGACTACGGTCTGAACGACTTCTACCTGGAGCTGTCCACCAAGGACGAGACCAAGTTCGTCGGCTCGGACGAGGTCTGGGAGGAGGCGACCGAGACGCTCCGCAAGGTGGCCGAGAAGCAGGGTCTCGAACTGGTCGCCGACCCGGGTGGCGCGGCCTTCTACGGCCCGAAGATCTCCGTCCAGGCGCGCGACGCCATCGGCCGTACCTGGCAGATGTCGACCGTGCAGCTCGACTTCAACCTGCCGGAGCGCTTCGACCTGGAGTACACCGGTCCGGACGGCTCCAAGCAGCGCCCCGTCATGATCCACCGTGCGCTGTTCGGCTCCATCGAGCGGTTCTTCGCGGTGCTCCTGGAGCACTACGCGGGCGCCATGCCGCCGTGGCTGGCCCCGGTCCAGGCAGTCGGCATCCCGATCGGTGACGCGCACGTCGAGTACCTCCAGGAGTTCGCCGCCGAGGCGAAGAAGAAGGGCCTGCGGATCGAGGTCGACGCGTCTTCGGACCGGATGCAGAAGAAGATCCGCAACCAGCAGAAGCAGAAGGTCCCGTTCATGATCATCGTCGGTGACGAGGACATGGCCGCGGGGACGGTGTCGTTCCGTTACCGCGACGGGTCGCAGGAGAACGGCATCGCGCGTGACGAAGCGATCGCCAAGCTCGTTGACGTGGTGGAGCGCCGCGTTCAGGTGTGACGTGACCTGGTCCCCGCCGATGCGGGGGTGGCCCGATGCATGAGATCCGGAATCGGGGCCAGCGGTTATGGTCCCCGCCGATGCGGGGTTCGGCCCCCGGGAAGCGATCACTCCCCGGGGGCCTTCTTCGTACCCGCTGGGTAGGTCATATGCTGCAATGCATGACGACTGATCCCGAGCAGCAGAACGGGGTGGGTGTCCAGGACGCGTTCCAGCGGCTGTGGACGCCCCACCGCATGGCGTACATCCAGGGGGAGAACAAGCCGACCGGCCCGGAGGCCGGAGACGGCTGTCCCTTCTGCGGGATTCCGGAGATGTCGGACCAGGACGGGCTGATCGTCGCCCGGGGGCGGCACGTCTACGCCGTCCTCAATCTGTACCCGTACAACGGTGGCCACCTCATGGTCGTGCCCTACCGACACGTCGCCGACTACACGGATCTGGACGCGGGCGAGACGGTGGAGCTCGCCGAGTTCACGAAGTCCGCCATGGTCGCCCTGCGCAAGGCCTCGGGAGCCCACGGCTTCAACATCGGGATGAACCAGGGCTCGGCGGCCGGAGCTGGTATCGCCGCTCATCTGCACCAGCACATCGTGCCTCGCTGGGGCGGGGACACGAACTTTATGCCGGTCGTCGGACATACCCGCGTATTGCCCCAACTGCTGGCAGATACCCGGCAGATGCTCGCCGACGCCTGGCCCCAGGGCTGAAGACCAGGCGTCGACCCCCTACGCGTCGTACAGATCCGCCTTCCGCGGCGCCGGGTCCTGCACCAGGCCGCTGAGCATCATCGAGCGGTTGTTGAAGCGCTCGGTGTCCACGCCGTTCTCGTCCAGGACCTTCATCGCGGCGGCGTGCACCACCCGCAGGACGGGCGTGGCCGCGCGCATCGCGTCGTCGGCCATGAAGCGGTGGCGCCAGGGCTTGTCGGCCCAGGCGTGCCGCAGGCCGAACGGCTCGGGCAGCACCAGCTTGCCGCCGAGGTGGTCGAGGAGCGGCGGGTACCAGGTGAGCGGGGCGCGGGCGGCGAGGCGGACGACCTCGCGCGGCTCGACCAGGGGGAGCTGTATCTCCTTCTTCTCCCAGAACTTGAAGGTCTTGTCGACCGACTTGGTCTTGGGGCTCGGCTTGGTGGTGAACAGGGCGTGCACGGGGCCGAGGGCGTGGCCGGTGACCTCGATGCGCAGGGTCTCGTGGAGCACGGTCACGGTGATCATCATGGTGATCACCAGCTGGCCGTCCCAGAGGGTGAACTGCACGCCCAGGTAGTGGCGGTTGCCGCTGGAGAACTGCTGTTCGTTGCAGATGCGCTGGACCTCGTGCTGGCGCACCTGGAAGTTGTCGACGTCCTGGCCGGTGGGCCGGGCGACTTCCTTCGCGTTCTCGCCGACGGGGGAGACGACCCAGTTGTTGACCGAGGGCTTGGGGAAGCCGCCGGTGTGCAGGGGGCCGCGCTCCAGCATGCGCAGGCGGTCCTGGATGGACCGTATGACGTCCCAGCTGCGGAAGCCGTGGATCTCCTTGCCGGGGTCCTTGGGGACGAGTTCTTCGGCGAGCTGCCAGCTGCCCCAGCGGGTGCCCATGCCGAGTATGCCCTTGGGGCCGGCGTAGAAGACGGCGTTGCTCTGCTGTTCGGCGGTGAGTTTGGCCAGGCTCTGGCGCAGTCGTTCGGCGGCGGTCTCGTGCGGGTTCTTCGGTACGGCTTCGGGGATCTTGGCGCCGACTCCGCCGCCGGCGAGGAGGCCGTTCCAGCGGTCGCGCAGGTCCTTGGCGGTGGATTCACAGATCTGCTTGGCCCAGAACCAGCCGAGGACGGGCATGATCAGCATGGCTCGCAGATAGATCGCGAGGAAGCCGCCGAAGGGCAGCTTGATGAGGGCGATCACGGCCAGTACGGCGAAGGCGATGAGCAGCAGGTTGCCGAGGGCGCCGACGCGGCGGTCCTTGGCGCCGGCGAGGGTGCGGCGCAGTTGGAAGAGGCCGAGCCAGAGCAGCAGGCCGGGCAGGAAGAGCACGCCGAAGACGCCGGTGACCAGGGTGAGCTTGGTGTCGCGCTCCTTGCGGATGCGGATCGCGGCGAGGCAGTGCTCGACGACGGTCTGCGGTTCGGTGCCGAAGGACTGGATGAGCGCCTTGCGGGTGGCGCCGAGCATGCGGGACTGCACGGCGCGGGAGAAGGCCTCACCGAGGTTGGGTTCGAAGAGGGAGAGCCGGGGTTTGGTGACGGCCGACTCGTGCCATTCGTTGTTGGCCTTGAGTATGTCGGCGACCGGGCTGTCGCGGTAGGCGGCCGAGGCCAGGGCCTGGGTCGCGGCCGTCTGGCCCGCGGCGCCTTGCAGCGGGACCTGGGCCCCGGGTGAGAAGTCGAATGGTTGGTCCGCCACTGCCGCCCCCATCGCCGCGCACTGTCACTTGCGGCCTGTTCCCGACTGCCGTTCCCCGCACACCTGCTGAGCAGGGACACAGCGTATCGGGGTCGGTGGCCGTGCGACACGGGACGTTGCAATCGCCGCCCGCCGCAAGGCGGTTGGGCGGGCGGCGACTGCGACGATCCGTCAAGTACCGTCCCTAAGCGGTCTTTTCCCCTGATCCCCGGAGCTTCTCCGCCAGTTGGGGCGGCATCGGCTCGTGCCGGGCGTAGCCGCGGTCGAAGCGGCCGGTGCCGTGCGAGACGGAGCGCAGGTCCACCGCGTACCGCCCGATCTCGATCTCGGGCACCTCGGCCCGTACGAGGGTGCGGCCCGGGCCCGCCTGCTCGGTTCCGACGACGCGGCCGCGGCGGCCCGAGAGGTCGCTCATGACGGGGCCGACGTAGTCGTCGGGGACCAGTACCTGCAGCTCGGCGACGGGTTCCAGGAGGTGGATGCGGGCGTCGGCGGCGGCTTCCCGCAGCGCCAGTGCCCCGGCGGTCTGGAAGGCGGCGTCGGAGGAGTCCACGGAGTGGGACTTGCCGTCCAGGAGCGTGATGCGTACGTCGACGAGCGGGTAGCCCGCGGCGACGCCCTTGGCGGCCTGGGCCCGTACGCCCTTCTCGACCGAGGGGATGAACTGGCGCGGCACCGCGCCGCCCACCACCTTGTCGACGAACTCGATGCCGGACCCGGGCGGCAGCGGCGCCACCTCGATCTCGCAGATCGCGTACTGGCCGTGGCCGCCGGACTGCTTGACGTGGCGGCCGCGCCCGGTGGCGGTGTCGCCGAAGGTCTCGCGCAGGGACACCTTGTGCGGGACGACGTCGACCTGGACGCCGTAGCGGCTGCGCAGCCGCTCCAGGGCGACGTCCTTGTGAGCCTCGCCCAGGCACCACAGGACCAGCTGGTGGGTGTGCGGGTTCTGCTCCAGGCGCATGGTCGGGTCCTCGGCGACGAGCCGGGAGAGGCCTTGGGAGAGTTTGTCCTCGTCGGCCTTGCTGTGGGCCTGGATGGCGAGGGGGAGCAGCGGGTCGGGCATGTTCCAGGGCGCCATGAGCAGCGGGTCGTCCTTGCCGGAGAGGGTGTCCCCGGTCTCGGCGCGGGTCAGCTTGGCCACGCAGGCGATGTCGCCCGCGATGCAGGAGCTGAGGGTGCGCTGCTGTTTGCCGAAGGGGGAGGAGAGTGCGCCGATCCGCTCGTCGACATCGTGGTCCTCGTGCCCGCGGTCGGTCATCCCGTGGCCGGAGACGTGGACGGTCTCGTCGGGGTGCAGGGTGCCGGAGAAGACGCGGACCAGGCTGACCCGGCCCACGTAGGGGTCGGACGAGGTCTTGATCACTTCGGCGACCAGTGGGCCCTCGGGGGCGCAGACCGGGGTGGGGCGCGCGGCGCCCTGTGGGGTGGTCACGTCGGGCGCGGTGCGCTCCAGCGGGGTCGGGAAGCCGCCGGTGACCAGCTCCAGGAGCTCGACCGTGCCGATGCCCTGGCGGGCGCCTTCCGCGGCCGGGGCGGCGGCCAGGACGGGGTGGAAGGTGCCGCGTGCGACGGCCCGCTCCAGGTCGTCGATGAGTGTCTTGACGTCGATCTCCTCGCCGCCGAGATAGCGGTCCATGAGGGTCTCGTCCTCGCTCTCGGCGATGATCCCCTCGATCAGCCGGTTGCGGGCCTCCTCGATCAGCGGGAGGTGCTCGGGGCCGGGCTCGGCCTCCTTGCGCTCGCCGGACGCGTAGTCGAAGACGCGCTGCGAGAGGAGCCCGATCAGGCCGGTGACGGGTGCGTGCCCGTCCGGTCCCTCGGGTCCGTGCAGCGGCAGGTAGAGCGGCAGTACTGCGTCCGGGTCGTCGCCGCCGAAGGCTTCGGCGCACACCCGGGTCATCTCGGTGAAGTCGGCGCGGGCCGCCTCCAGGTGGGTGATCACGATGGCCCGTGGCATGCCCACGGCCGCGCACTCGTCCCACACCATCCGGGTCGCGCCGTCCACGCCGTCCGAGGCGGAGACGACGAAAAGGGCCGCGTCCGCCGCTCGCAGACCGGCCCTGAGTTCCCCGACGAAGTCGGCGTATCCGGGGGTGTCCAGGATATTGATCTTGCAGCCGGCCCATTCGACGGGGACCAGCGACAGCTGGACCGAGCGCTGCTGCCGGTGTTCGATCTCGTCGTAGTCGGAGACGGTCCCGCCGTCCTCGACCCGGCCCGCGCGGTTGACGGCCCCCGCCGTCAGCGCGAGCGCTTCCACCAATGTCGTCTTCCCGGATCCGCTGTGGCCGACCAGCACCACGTTCCGTACGGATGAGGGGTGGTCGGCCGTAGCTGCCCTGCCGGCGGCTCCGGGATGTGCACTCGCCTTGTCGCCCATGCCGTTCCTCCCGTATGGCTTCCGTTTCTTGCACGGTGAGGTGGTGAAAGGGCGCGGCCGCGCGGAATCCTCCCCCGACCCCCGGCCGGGGAGCACCCGGCGGAGGCGGCTTCGCGTGCCCGCGGTCTTTCCAGCGTTCCACTCCGGTCACTGTGCGTCCATACGTCGTGCGGGAACGCCGGGCAGCGAGGGTGCGCGGCGGTGGACGTCTCCGGGCCTGGCTACGATGGGCCAGCCGGTGGCCAGCAGGGCCGCGCGGCCACACCGACCGTCGGGAAGGCCATGCTGAACAAGTACGCGCGTGCATTCTTCACGCGTGTCCTCACGCCGTTCGCCGCGTTTCTGCTCCGCCGGGGGGTGAGCCCGGACGCCGTGACCCTGCTCGGCACGGCCGGAGTGATGGCGGGTGCGCTGGTCTTCTTCCCCCGGGGTGAGTTCTTCTGGGGCACGATCGTCATCACCCTGTTCGTCTTCTCCGATCTGGTCGACGGCAACATGGCCCGCCAGGCGGGGATCTCCAGCCGCTGGGGCGCGTTCCTGGACTCGACGCTGGACCGCGTCGCCGACGGGGCGATCTTCGGCGGCTTCGCGCTCTGGTACGCGGGCCGGGGCGACGACAACGTCCTGTGCGCGGTCGCGATCTTCTGCCTGGCCAGCGGCCAGGTGGTGTCGTACACCAAGGCGCGCGGCGAGTCGATCGGGTTGCCGGTCGCCGTCAACGGTCTGATCGAGCGGGCCGAGCGCCTGGTGATCTCGCTGGTCGCGGCGGGCCTCGCGGGCCTGCACAAGTTCGGTGTCCCGGGCATCCAGATCCTGCTGCCGATCGCGCTGTGGATCGTGGCCGTGGGCAGTCTGATCACGCTGATCCAGCGGGTGGTGACGGTGCGCCGCGAGTCCGCGGAGGCCGACGCCGCCGCCAGGACCGGTGAGGCCGCCTCATGAGGGAACGGCTGACGGACGCGCTGTACGGACTGGGCTGGGCCACCGTCAAGAAGCTCCCCGAGCCGGTGGCCACGGGCCTGGGCCGACGGATCGCGGACACGGTGTGGAAGCGGCGCGGCAAGAGCGTGCTGCGTCTGGAGTCCAACCTCGCGCGCGTGGTGCCCGACGCCTCCCCGCAGCGCCTGGCCGAGCTGTCGAAGGCCGGCATGCGCTCGTACATGCGGTACTGGATGGAGTCCTTCCGGCTGCCGGCCTGGAGCAAGGACCGGATGAAGACCGGTTTCGAGCCGCGGGACGTGCACTACCTGGTGGACGGTCTCGCCTCCGGCCGGGGCGTGGTGCTGGCGCTGCCGCACATGGGCAACTACGACCTGGCGGGCGCCTGGGTCACCACCAAGCTGGACACCCCGTTCACCACGGTCGCCGAGCGGCTCAAGCCCGAGACGCTCTACGACCGGTTCGTCGCCTACCGCGAGAGCCTGGGCATGGAGGTCCTGCCGCACACCGGCGGCTCGGCCTTCGGCACGCTGGCCCACCGGCTGCGGGCGGGCGGTCTGGTCTGCCTGGTCGCGGACCGCGATCTGTCCGCCTCGGGCGTCGAGGTGAAGTTCTTCGGGGAGGCCGCGCGGATGCCCGCCGGGCCCGCGCTGCTGGCCCAGCAGACGGGCGCGCTGCTGCTGCCCGTGACGCTCTGGTACGACGGGTCGCCCGTCATGCAGGGCAGGGTGCACCCGCCGATCGACGTGCCCGAGACGGGCACGCGCGCGGAGAAGACGTCCGTGATGACCCAGGCGCTGGCGGATGCCTTCGCCACCGGAATCGCCGAACACCCGGAGGACTGGCACATGCTGCAGCGACTGTGGCTCGCCGACCTTGAGGAGCGCCGGGCGTGAGGATCGGCATCGTCTGCCCGTACTCCTGGGACGTACCGGGCGGCGTCCAGTTCCACATCCGCGACCTGGCCGAGCATCTGATCCGGCGCGGCCACGAGGTGTCCGTCCTCGCCCCCGCCGACGACGAGACGCCGCTGCCGCCGTACGTGGTCTCGGCGGGCCGGGCGGTCCCGGTGCCGTACAACGGCTCCGTCGCCCGTCTCAACTTCGGCTTCCTCTCGGCGGCCCGGGTGCGGCGGTGGCTGCACGAGGGCACGTTCGACGTCATCCACATCCACGAGCCGGCCTCGCCCTCGCTCGGCCTGCTGAGCTGCTGGGCGGCGCAGGGGCCGATCGTGGCGACCTTCCACACGTCCAACCCGCGCTCGCGGGCGATGATCGCGGCGTACCCGATCCTGCAGCCGGCCCTGGAGAAGATCAGCGCGCGGATCGCGGTGAGCGAGTACGCGCGGCGCACGCTGGTCGAGCACCTCGGCGGCGACGCGGTGGTGATCCCCAACGGTGTCGACGTCGACTTCTTCGCCAGGGCCGAGCCGCGGCCCGAGTGGCAGGGCGACACGCTCGGCTTCATAGGGCGCATCGACGAGCCGCGCAAGGGCCTGCCGGTCCTGATGAGGGCGCTGCCGAGGATCCTGGCGGAGCGCCCGCAGACCCGCCTGCTGGTGGCGGGCAGGGGCGACGAAGAGGAGGCGGTGGCGTCGCTCCCGGCGGAGCTGCGCGACCGTGTCCAGTTCCTGGGCATGGTGAGCGACGAGGACAAGGCGCGCTTCCTGAGCAGCGTCGACGTGTACGTGGCGCCCAACACCGGCGGCGAGAGCTTCGGCATCATCCTGGTCGAGGCGCTGTCGGCCGGGGCGGCGGTGCTGGCGAGCGACCTGGACGCGTTCGCGCAGGTCCTGGACCAGGGAGGCGCGGGGGAACTCTTCGCCAACGAGGACGCGGACGCGCTGGCCGAGTCGGCCCTGCGCCTCCTCTGCGACCCGGCCCGCCGGGCCGAACTCAGCGCCCGGGGCTCGACCCACGTCCGCCGCTTCGACTGGTCGACGGTGGGGGCGGACATCCTCGCGGTCTACGAGACGGTGACGGACGGCGCGGCGTCGGTCGCCGCGGACGAACGCCCGGGGTTCCGGGCGAGGTTCGGGTTGGCGAGGGACTGAGTCCCGGGCCTCCGTTCGCCTGCGGGCGGGGGCTTCCGGGGGTGCGCTTCTGTCTGCGGGCTGTGGTGGGTTGC
Organism: Streptomyces sp. NPDC023838; assembly: GCF_040639555.1. NCBI lineage: Bacteria > Bacillati > Actinomycetota > Actinomycetes > Kitasatosporales > Streptomycetaceae > Streptomyces > Streptomyces sp. NPDC023838. The sequence goes on along the minus strand of NZ_JBFAAD010000002.1, from coordinate 140,056 downwards.
TCGCGCAGTTCCCCGCGCCTCTGAGATGCGCCCCTTCGGGGCGCCCAGGGGATTGCCGCGGAGCGGCATTCTCAGGGGCGCGGGGCTGTGACATGTGCGGCTCTGCCGCGCGGGCGCGACCAGCCACATACGGTCCGCAGACGAACGGAAACCCCGGGGCGCAGCCCCGAAAGCGGGGTGCAGGGGCCGCAGGCCCAGCAACGGGGCCCGGGGCGCAGCCCCAAGCGGGGCCCGGGGGCGCAGCCCCAGGGTGACCGTCTCCACTCCCGCCCACCCCCGGACGGCCCGGTAGCCTTGCCGCCCGTGACCGTAACCCTCATCTGGATCGCCGTCGCCCTCGTGGCGACCGGCCTCTACCTCAGCTGGACCGCCGGCCGCCTCGACCGCCTGCACGCCCGCATCGACGCGGCTCGCGCCGCCCTCGACGCCCAGCTGCTGCGCCGCGCCTCGGTCACCCAGGAACTGGCCACCTCAGGGGTGCTGGACCCGGCCGCCTCGATCGTCCTGTACGAAGCCGCGCACGCGGCCCGCCAGGCCGAGGAGGAGCAGCGGGAGGTCGCCGAGAGCGAGCTCAGCCAGGCGCTGCGAGCCGTCTTCGGGGAGCCCGCCCAGGTGGAGGCGGTCCGCGAGGCACCCGGCGGCGTTGACGCGGCGGAGGAGCTGGCCCAGGCCGTACGCCGCGTCCCGATGGCCCGCCGCTTCCACAACGACGCCGTACGCGCCGCCCGCGCCCTGCGCAGGCACCGCAAGGTCCGCTGGTTCCGGCTGGCCGGGCACGCCCCGTTCCCCCTCGCCTTCGAGATGGACGACGAACCCCCGACCGCGCTCGCGGACCGCCCGGGCTCCTAGCCGTAACCGGGACACCGCGCGGGCCACCACCAGGCAGAGCAGGCCAAGCCGCCCCGCCAGGCCAAAACGATCCACCGCCTGCACATTGGCCCTTGCTGTGGACTGGTCCGGGGAGACACCCTCTGGGGCAGTAGAGAACCCCCTTCTTCACTCCAGCGAGGTCCCGTGTCCAGCACCCTCCCCACCAGCGCCCAGAACCCCGAGACCGGCACCGCGCGCGTGAAGCGCGGCATGGCCGAGCAGCTCAAGGGCGGTGTGATCATGGACGTGGTCAACGCCGAGCAGGCGAAGATCGCCGAGGACGCGGGCGCCGTGGCGGTCATGGCCCTGGAGCGGGTCCCGGCCGACATCCGCAAGGACGGCGGCGTGGCCCGGATGTCCGACCCGAACATGATCGAAGAGATCATCGAGGCCGTCTCCATCCCGGTCATGGCCAAGTCCCGCATCGGCCACTTCGTCGAGGCCCAGGTGCTGCAGTCCCTCGGCGTCGACTACATCGACGAGTCCGAGGTCCTCACCCCGGCCGACGAGGTCAACCACTCCGACAAGTGGGCGTTCACCACCCCCTTCGTCTGTGGCGCCACCAACCTGGGCGAGGCCCTGCGCCGCATCGCCGAGGGCGCGGCCATGATCCGCTCCAAGGGCGAGGCCGGCACCGGCAACGTCGTCGAGGCCGTCCGCCACCTGCGCCAGATCAAGAACGAGATCGCCAAGCTGCGCGGCTTCGACAACAACGAGCTGTTCGCCGCCGCCAAGGAGCTGCGCGCCCCGTACGAGCTCGTCAAGGAGGTCGCCGAGCTCGGCAAGCTCCCCGTGGTGCTCTTCTCCGCCGGTGGCGTCGCCACCCCCGCCGACGCCGCGCTGATGCGCCAGCTCGGTGCCGAGGGCGTCTTCGTCGGCTCCGGCATCTTCAAGTCGGGCGACCCGGCCAAGCGCGCCGCCGCCATCGTGAAGGCCACCACCTTCTACGACGACCCGAAGATCATCGCGGACGCGTCCCGCAACCTGGGCGAGGCCATGGTCGGCATCAACTGCGACACCCTCCCCGAGACCGAGCGCTACGCCAACCGCGGCTGGTAAGGCACAGGTACCGAAGGACATGAGCAACACACCCGTCATAGGCGTCCTGGCCCTCCAGGGCGACGTACGGGAGCACCTGATCGCCCTGGCCGCGGCGGACGCCGTGGCCAGGCCGGTGAGGCGCCCCGAGGAGCTCGCCGAGGTGGACGGCCTGGTCATCCCCGGCGGCGAGTCCACCACCATCTCCAAGCTCGCGGTCCTGTTCGGGCTGATGGAGCCGCTGCGCGCGCGCGTGGCCGACGGCATGCCCGTCTACGGCACCTGCGCCGGCCTGATCATGCTCGCCGACAAGATCCTCGACCCGCGCTCGGGCCAGGAGACGATCGGCGGCATCGACATGATCGTGCGCCGCAACGCCTTCGGGCGGCAGAACGAGTCCTTCGAGGCCACCGTCGAGGTCTCCGGAGTCGGCCCGGTCGAGGGCGTCTTCATCCGGGCGCCCTGGGTCGAGTCGGTCGGCGCGCGGACCGAGGTCCTCGCGGAGCACGGCGGTCACATCGTCGCGGTGCGCCAGGGCACCGCCCTCGCGACCTCGTTCCACCCCGAGCTGACCGGTGACCACCGGATGCACGCCCTCTTCGTGGACATGGTGCGCGACGCCGGGTGACCCGCTCCCGGTAGGATCTCTGCCGAACGACGCAGAATTGGTTACGCGAAGGAGACAGGCAGATGTCCGGCCACTCTAAATGGGCTACGACGAAGCACAAGAAGGCCGTGATCGACGCCAAGCGCGGCAAACTCTTCGCGAAGCTGATCAAGAACATCGAGGTCGCGGCCCGCACCGGTGGCGCGGACATCGACGGCAACCCGACCCTCTTCGACGCCGTGCAGAAGGCCAAGAAGCAGTCGGTGCCGAACAAGAACATCGACTCCGCGCTCAAGCGCGGTGCCGGTCTCGAGGCGGGCGGCGCCGACTACGAGACGATCATGTACGAGGGCTACGGCCCGAACGGTGTCGCGGTGCTCATCGAGTGCCTCACCGACAACCGCAACCGTGCCGCCTCGGACGTCCGCGTCGCCATGACCCGCAACGGCGGCTCCATGGCCGACCCGGGCTCCGTCTCGTACCTCTTCAACCGCAAGGGCGTCGTCGTCCTGCCCAAGGGCGAACTCACCGAGGACGACGTCCTGGAGACGGTCCTGGAGGCGGGCGCCGAGGAGGTCAACGACCTCGGTGACTCCTTCGAGGTCATCTCCGAGGCCACCGACATGGTCGCGGTCCGCACGGCCCTCCAGGAGGCCGGCATCGACTACGACTCCGCCGAGGCCAACTTCGTCCCGACCATGCAGGTCGAGCTGGACGAGGAGGGCGCGCGCAAGATCTTCAAGCTGATCGACGCGCTGGAGGACAGCGACGACGTGCAGAACGTCTTCGCCAACTTCGACGTCTCCGACGAGGTCATGGAGAAGGTCGACGCGTAGCGCTGCCGCGAGCTGAGCGTTTCGGCGGGCCGATGGGACACGTCCCACCGGCCCGCCGCCGTTGTCAGTGGCAGCGGATAGCCTGGCAGGACGTCAAAGATCACCGAGGGGAGGGGCCGTGCGCGTACTCGGAGTGGACCCCGGACTGACGCGGTGCGGCGTGGCCGTCGTCGAGGGGGTCGCGGGCCGGCCGCTCACCATGCTCGGCGTCGGCGTCGTGCGCACGCCCGCGGACGCCGAGTTGGGCCACCGCCTGGTCGCCATCGAGCAGGGCATCGAGCACTGGCTGGACGAGCACCGCCCCGAATTCGTCGCCGTGGAGCGGGTGTTCAGCCAGCACAACGTGCGTACGGTGATGGGCACCGCCCAGGCCAGCGCCGTCGCCATGCTCTGCGCCTCCCGCCGTGGCATCCCCGTCGCCCTGCACACCCCCAGCGAGGTCAAGGCCGCCGTCACCGGCAGCGGCCGGGCCGACAAGCTCCAGGTCGGGGCGATGGTGACCCGGCTGCTCCGGCTCGACGCCCCGCCGAAGCCGGCCGACGCGGCGGACGCGCTGGCCCTCGCCATCTGCCACATCTGGCGCGCCCCCGCCGTCAACCGCCTGCAACAGGCGCACGAGCAGGCCCGCCGTGCCCACCTCTCCGTAAAGAAGGTCACGCGATGATCGCCTTCGTCAGCGGCCCGGTCGCCGCCCTCGCCCCCGACACCGCGGTGGTCGAGGTCGGCGGCGTCGGCATGGCCCTGCAGTGCACGCCCAACACGCTCGCCGGTCTCCGTATCGGCCAACAGGCCAAGCTGGCCACGTCGTTGGTCGTCCGGGAGGACTCGCTGACGCTGTACGGCTTCGCGGACGACGACGAGAAGCAGGTCTTCGAGCTGCTCCAGACGGCCAACGGGGTGGGCCCCCGGCTCGCCCAGGCGGTCCTGTCGGTGCACACGCCGGACGCGCTGCGCCGCGCCTTCGCGTCCGGTGACGAGAAGGCGCTGACCGCCGTCCCCGGCATCGGCAAGAAGGGCGCCCAGAAGCTCCTCATCGAGCTGAAGGACCGGCTCGGCGCGCCCGTCGGCAGCGCCCCGGCCGTCGGCGCCCCGGTCACCGCGGGCTGGCGCGACCAGCTGCACGCCGCCCTGATCGGCCTCGGCTATGCGACGCGGGAGGCCGACGAGGCGGTCGCCGCCGTCACCCCGCAGGCCGAGGCCGCCCAGAGCCCGAACATCGGAGCACTCCTGAAGGCCGCGCTGCAGACCCTCAACCGCGCCCGCTGACCGACGCGCACGCCGACCGAGCCGACGAGAGAACGACACTGATGAACTGGGACGAGACCGGAGCCGACGCCACCGACCCGAGGCTGGTCGACTCGGTGGCCGACGGCGAGGACCAGGCCGTCGAGGCCGCCCTGCGCCCCAAGGACCTGGAGGAGTTCGTCGGCCAGGAGAAGGTCCGCGAGCAGCTCGACCTGGTGCTGCGGGCCGCCCGCGCGCGCGGCGCCACCGCCGACCACGTGCTGCTCTCCGGCGCCCCCGGCCTCGGCAAGACCACGCTCTCGATGATCATCGCGGCCGAGATGGGCGCCCCCATCCGCATCACCAGCGGCCCGGCGATCCAGCACGCGGGCGACCTCGCCGCGATCCTCTCCTCCCTCCAGGAGGGTGAAGTCCTCTTCCTCGACGAGATCCACCGGATGTCGCGGCCCGCCGAGGAGATGCTCTACATGGCGATGGAGGACTTCCGGGTCGACGTGATCGTCGGCAAGGGCCCCGGTGCCACTGCCATCCCGCTGGAGCTGCCGCCGTTCACCCTGGTCGGGGCCACCACGCGCGCGGGGCTGCTGCCGCCCCCGCTGCGCGACCGCTTCGGCTTCACCGGGCACATGGAGTTCTACGAGCCGGCCGAGCTGGAGCGCGTCATCCACCGCTCGGCCCGCCTCCTCGACGTCGAGATCGACCCGGCGGGTGCGGCCGAGATCGCCGGCCGCTCGCGCGGCACGCCCCGTATCGCCAACCGCCTGCTGCGCCGCGTCCGCGACTACGCGCAGGTCAAGGCCGATGGAGTGATCACCGAGGAGATCGCCGCGGCCGCCCTCGCGGTGTACGAGGTGGACGGCCGCGGCCTGGACCGGCTGGACCGGGCGGTGCTGCAGGCCTTGCTGAAACTGTTCGGTGGCGGACCGGTCGGCCTGTCCACGCTGGCGGTCGCGGTGGGGGAGGAGCGCGAGACCGTCGAGGAGGTGGCCGAGCCCTTCCTCGTACGGGAAGGCCTGCTCGCGCGCACCCCCCGCGGGCGCGTCGCCACTCCCGCCGCCTGGGCGCACCTCGGCCTCGTCCCGCCCCAGCAGGGGACGGGCGGCGTCTCAGGAAGCGGACAACAGGGGCTCTTCGGGCCGTGACGGCGCGGGTGGGTGCACGGGGAGGAACCCCGGTGGGATGCTGGGCGTTGTTCCAGCTGTGCGGACTCGCTTAGACTCCGCCGATGCCGCCCTTACATTTACCGGTCGGCATACCCACCCCCAGATCAGGCCGCACTCCTTGCGCGGTCGTGCGAAGGAAGTTCGTCCCGTGAGTCTCGTGACCCTTCTCCCCTTCATCGTCCTCATCGGGGCCATGTTCCTCATGACCCGCTCGGCGAAGAGGAAGCAGCAGCAGGCCGCCTCCATGCGCAATGAGATCCAGCCCGGCACCGGCGTCCGCACCATCGGCGGCATGTACGCCACCGTGAAGGAGATCGGCGACGACACGGTCCATCTGGAGGTGGCGCCCGGCGTCCACGCCGTCTACGCGAAGAACGCGATCGGCGCGGTCCTCTCCGACGAGGAGTACAACCGGATCGTGCACGGTGACACGGACGAGACGTCCGACCTCCCGGCCGTGCCGGACGACGCCTCGTCGCTGACCGAGCAGGCCGACGACGCGGCCGAGGCCGGCCCGGCGGACAAGATCGACCTGGGCAAGAAGGACGAGGCGGACGACGCCGCCGCGCCCAAGGACGGCAAGGCAGACGGCGAGCCGGACGCGAAGTAACCACTCTCGGCGACCGCTGGGCGCGCACCCGCGCCCGCCGGTCCCGCCGAGGGTGACGACTTCCACGGGGGACGTCCCCACAACACTTCGTGGCCGCCCAGGCGCACACCCGGCGCGGGCGGTTGGACAGGGAGAAACGACAAGGTGGCAGCACCGAAGAAGGGCCGAAGGCCGGCGGGGGCCCAGGGCAGGCCGGGGCGCACCCTGGTCCTGTTCCTGATCGCCATGGTGGCCCTCGCGGGCGGCATGTTCGCCTCCGGGCACACGACGCCGCGCCTGGGCATCGACCTCGCCGGCGGTACGAGCATCACGCTCAAGGCCAAGGCCGAGCCCGGCCAGGAGAAGGCGATCAACAAGGCCAACATGGACACCGCGGTTTCGATCATGAACCGTCGTGTCAATGGCCTGGGTGTCTCCGAGGCCGAGGTCCAGACCCAGGGCGATCGCAACATCATCGTCAACATCCCCAAGGGGACGAACTCGGAGCAGGCCCGCCAGCAGGTCGGCACCACCGCCAAGCTCTACTTCCGGCCCGTCCTGACGGTCGCCGCGGGCACCCCGGCGAAGCCCACGCCCAGCACCTCGCCGAGCCCCTCGGCCAGCAAGGGCGCGGACAAGAACGGCGACAAGAACAAGCCGTCCTCGACGCCGTCGGTCAAGCCGAGCTCGAAGTCGACGCCGCAGGGCCGCGCCGTCACCGACGCCCTCAAGGCGGACGGCAAGCCGGCCCCGAAGGCCACGCCGTCGAAGCCGGGCACGCCGCCGAACACCCCGAAGCCGGGCACGACCCCGCCCACTCCGCCGACCGGCGACGCGGCCGCCGTCGCCAAGCTCCAGAAGGACTTCGAGGCGCTGGACTGCTCCACCAAGGAGTCCCGTGCCAAGGCCGGCTTCGGCAGCAAGGCCACCGACACGATCGCGTCCTGCAGCCAGACCGGTGACGCCAAGTACATCCTCGGCCCGGCCGAGGTCGACGGCACCGACGTCAAGAAGGCCAAGGCGGTCATCGACCAGCAGCGCGGCATGTGGATCGTCCAGATGGACTTCACGGGCAAGGGCTCGAAGAAGTTCCAGTCGATCACCGGCAAGCTGTCGAAGCAGCAGCAGCCGCAGAACCAGTTCGCCATCGCCCTGGACAACCAGGTCGTCTCGGCCCCGTCGGTGAGCCAGACGCTCAGCGGCAGCGCCGAGATCTCCGGCAGCTTCAACCAGCGCTCCGCCACCGACCTGGCGAACGTGCTGTCCTACGGCGCCCTGCCGCTCTCCTTCGAGGAGCAGAGCGTCACCACCGTCACCGCGGCGCTCGGCGCCGACCAGCTGCACGCCGGTCTGATCGCCGGTGCCATCGGTCTGGCGCTGGTCATCCTGTACCTGGTGCTCTACTACCGGGGTCTGGCGCTGGTCGCCATCCTCAGCCTCGTGGTCTCCGCGATCCTCACGTACGTGATCATGGCGCTCCTCGGTCCGGCCATCAACTTCGCGCTGAACCTGCCCGCGGTCTGTGGGGCCATCGTCGCCATCGGTATCACCGCGGACTCGTTCATCGTGTACTTCGAACGGATCCGGGACGAGATCCGCGAGGGCCGCACCCTGCGTCCGGCCGTCGAGCGGGCCTGGCCCCGCGCGCGGCGCACGATCATGGTCTCCGACTTCGTGTCGTTCCTCGCCGCCGCGGTGCTGTTCATCGTGACCGTCGGCAAGGTCCAGGGCTTCGCGTTCACGCTGGGTCTGACCACCCTGCTCGACATCGTCGTGGTGTTCCTGTTCACCAAGCCGGTGATGACGCTCCTGGCGCGCAAGAATTTCTTCGCCAGCGGCCACCCGTGGTCCGGTCTGGATCCGCAGCGCCTCGGTGCCAAGCCGCCGCTGCGCCGCTCCCGCCGCACCCCCGCCGCCCCCACCGACCCGAAGGAGGCGTGAGATGTCGCGACTCGGTCATCTCGGCGCCCGGCTCTACCGCGGTGAGGTCGGCTACGACTTCGTCGGCAAGCGGAAGATCTGGTACGGCATCTCGATCCTGATCACCATCACGGCCATCCTGGGCCTGGCGGTGCGGGGTCTGACGATGGGTATCGAGTTCGAGGGCGGCGCGGTCTTCACCACCCCGAAGTCCAGCGCCTCGGTCGCCCAGGCGGAGCAGGTCGCGGAGCGGGCCTCCGGCCACGACGCGATCGTCCAGAAGCTCGGCAACAAGGGCCTGCGCATCCAGATCAGCGGCATCGACACCGCGAAGTCGGACTCGATCAAGACCGAGCTCTCCAGGGAGCTCAAGGTCCCGGCCGAGGACATCAACGCCGACCTCGTCGGTCCCAGCTGGGGCGACCAGATCGCCAACAAGGCGTGGACCGGTCTGATCGTGTTCATGATCCTCGTGGTGATCTATCTGGCGATCGCCTTCGAGTGGCGCATGGCGCTCGCGGCCCTGGTCGCGCTGATCCACGACATCACCATCACCGTCGGTGTCTACGCGCTGGTCGGCTTCGAGGTCACCCCGGGTACGGTGATCGGTCTGCTCACGATCCTCGGTTACTCCCTCTACGACACCGTCGTCGTCTTCGACGGTCTCAAGGAGGGCCAGCGGGGCCTCACCAAGCAGACCAGGCTCACCTACAGCGAGATGGCGAACAAGAGCCTCAACGGCACCCTGGTGCGTTCCATCAACACCACGGTCGTCGCGCTGCTCCCGGTGGCGGGCCTGCTGTTCATCGGTGGCGGCGTCCTCGGCGCCGGCATGCTGAACGACATCTCGCTGTCGCTGTTCGTCGGCCTCGCGGCCGGTGCGTACTCCTCGATCTTCATCGCCACCCCGCTGGTCGCGGACCTCAAGGAGCGCGACCCGCAGATGAAGGCCCTCAAGAAGCGGGTGCTCGCCAAGCGGGCCGCCGCCGCGGCCAAGGGCGAGACGGGCGAGCCGCAGGACGCGGACCCGCAGGACGAGGATGACCCTGAGACCGCGACCGCGGGTGCCGTCGTCGGCCAGCGCCGCCAGCCCTCCCGCAACAACCGGGGGAAGCGCCGATGACGGTCACCACCCAGGAGCTGCTGCTCAGCCGGATCCGTGACGTACCGGACTATCCGAAGCCGGGCGTGCTGTTCAAGGACATCACGCCGCTGCTCGCGGACCCGGCGGCCTTCACGGCCCTGACCGACGCCCTCGCCGAGCTGTGCGTACGCCACGGCGCGACGAAGATCGTCGGCCTGGAGGCGCGCGGCTTCATCCTGGCGGCCCCGGTCGCGGTCCGCGCCGGAATAGGCTTCATCCCCGTACGCAAGGCGGGCAAGCTCCCCGGAGCGACGCTCTCGCAGGCGTACGAGCTGGAGTACGGCACGGCGGAGATCGAGGTGCACGCCGAGGACCTGGCCGCGGGCGACCGCGTCATGGTCATCGACGACGTGCTGGCGACCGGCGGCACGGCCGAGGCGTCCCTGGAGCTCATCCGGCGGGCCGGAGCCGAGGTGGCCGGAGTGGCGGTCCTGATGGAGCTCGGCTTCCTGGCCGGCCGCGACCGGCTGGAACCCGCCTTGCGCGGGGCCCCGCTGGAGGCTCTCATCACGCTCTGACCAGGGCAGCGAACACCAGAAGGCGGGCGTCGGAGGAATCCGGCGCCCGCCTTTCGCGTTTACCGGGTACAGCCCGTCACACCCGCCCGGCACGAACCGGCCGCCCAGGATCGATACCATGGGCTTTCCGGGCCTGACCGGGGGACCCGGATCCTCCCCCGAACTTCGTCCGGGGGGACCCCCAGAGGAGCGCTCTTGCCAGACGAGGCCCAGCCACTCTCCGCCGAGCGGCCCGACCAGCAGGCCGAGCAGGCCACGGCGGCTCCCGCCGCGCCCGAGCAGCCCGTGGCGGAGCCCGAGCCGGCCGCGCCGAAGCCGCCCCAGCGGCCCCTCTTGGCGGCCCCGGCCCCCAAGCCCACGCCCCCGGCGAGCCCGGTGGCCCGCTCGGGCGGCTCCTCCAACCGCGTCCGCGCCCGGCTCGCCCGCCTCGGTGTGCAGCGCTCCTCCGCGTACAACCCGGTCCTCGAACCGCTGCTGCGGATAGTGCGCAGCAACGACCCGAAGATCGAGACCGCCACGCTGCGCCAGGTCGAGAAGGCCTACCAGGTCGCCGAGCGCTGGCACCGCGGCCAGAAGCGCAAGAGCGGCGACCCGTACATCACGCACCCGCTCGCCGTCACCACCATCCTGGCCGAGCTGGGCATGGACCCGGCGACCCTGATGGCCGGGCTGCTGCACGACACCGTCGAGGACACCGAGTACGGCCTGGACACCCTGCGCCGTGACTTCGGCGACCAGGTCGCCCTGCTCGTCGACGGCGTCACCAAGCTCGACCGGGTCCAGTTCGGCGACGCCGCGCAGGCCGAGACCGTGCGCAAGATGGTCGTCGCCATGGCCAAGGACCCGCGTGTCCTGGTCATCAAGCTCGCGGACCGCCTGCACAACATGCGCACCATGCGCTACCTCAAGCGGGAGAAGCAGGAGAAGAAGGCCCGCGAGACCCTGGAGATCTACGCTCCGCTCGCCCACCGCCTGGGCATGAACACCATCAAGTGGGAGCTGGAGGACCTCGCCTTCGCGATCCTCTACCCCAAGATGTACGACGAGATCGTACGGCTGGTGGCGGAGCGGGCGCCCAAGCGCGACGAGTACCTGGCCATAGTGACCGACGAGGTCCAGTCCGACCTGCGCGCGGCCCGTATCAAGGCGACCGTCACCGGCCGCCCCAAGCACTACTACAGCGTCTACCAGAAGATGATCGTCCGCGGCCGTGACTTCGCGGAGATCTACGACCTGGTGGGCATCCGCGTCCTCGTCGACACGGTCCGCGACTGCTACGCCGCCCTCGGCACCGTGCACGCGCGATGGAACCCGGTCCCCGGCCGGTTCAAGGACTACATCGCGATGCCCAAGTTCAACATGTACCAGTCGCTGCACACCACGGTCATCGGCCCCAACGGCAAGCCCGTCGAGCTCCAGATCCGTACGTTCGACATGCACCGCCGCGCCGAGTACGGCATCGCCGCGCACTGGAAGTACAAGCAGGAGGCCGTCGCCGGTGCCTCCAAGGTGCGCACCGACGTGCCGAAGAAGGCCGGCAAGGACGACCACATCAACGACATGGCGTGGCTGCGCCAGCTGCTCGACTGGCAGAAGGAGACCGAGGACCCCAGCGAGTTCCTGGAGTCGCTGCGCTTCGACCTCTCCCGCAACGAGGTCTTCGTCTTCACCCCCAAGGGCGACGTCATAGCGCTCCCGGCGGGCGCCACCCCCGTCGACTTCGCGTACGCGGTCCACACCGAGGTCGGCCACCGCACCATAGGTGCGCGGGTCAACGGACGGCTCGTGCCGCTCGAATCGACCCTGGACAACGGCGACCTGGTGGAGGTCTTCACCTCCAAGGCGGCCGGCGCCGGACCCTCGCGCGACTGGCTGGGCTTCGTCAAGTCGCCCCGCGCCCGCAACAAGATCCGCGGCTGGTTCTCCAAGGAGCGCCGCGACGAGGCGATCGAGCAGGGCAAGGACGCCATCGCGCGCGCCATGCGCAAGCAGAACCTGCCGATCCAGCGCATCCTCACCGGCGACTCCCTGGTCACGCTCGCCCACGAGATGCGCTACCCCGACATCTCGTCGCTGTACGCGGCGATCGGCGAGGGCCATGTCGCCGCCCAGGGCGTCGTACAGAAGTTGGTGCAGGCGCTCGGCGGCGAGGAGGCCGCCAACGAGGACATCGCCGAGTCGGCGCCGCCCTCGCGCGGCCGCAGCAAGCGCCGGGCCAACGCCGACCCGGGCGTGGTCGTCAAGGGCGTCGACGACGTGTGGGTCAAGCTGGCCCGCTGCTGTACGCCCGTCCCCGGCGACCCGATCATCGGCTTCGTCACCCGCGGCAGCGGCGTCTCGGTGCACCGCGCCGACTGCGTCAACGTGGACTCGCTCTCCCAGCAGCCCGAGCGGATCCTGGAAGTCGAGTGGGCGCCCACCCAGTCGTCCGTCTTCCTGGTCGCCATCCAGGTCGAGGCGCTGGACCGCTCCCGGCTCCTGTCCGACGTCACACGGGTCCTGTCCGACCAGCACGTCAACATCCTGTCGGCGGCCGTCCAGACCTCCCGCGACCGGGTGGCCACCTCGCGCTTCACCTTCGAGATGGGCGACCCCAAGCACCTCGGCCACGTCCTGAAGGCCGTGCGGGGAGTGGAGGGCGTCTACGACGTCTACCGGGTCACGTCCGCGCGCAGGCCCTAGCCACACCTGGGCCGCACACACGAGAGGGCCTCCCGTACATGACGTACGGGAGGCCCTCTCGCTGTGGCGACGGAGGCGTCAGCCGCCGAACTCCTCAAGGCCCTTCAGGGCCTGGTCGAGCAGCGCCTGGCGGCCCTCCAGCTCCTTGGCGAGCTTGTCGGCCTTGGCGTTGTTGCCCGCCGCGCGCGCCGCGTCGATCTGGCCGCGCAGCTTGTCGACGGCGGCCTGGAGCTGCCCCGTCAGACCCGCGGCACGCGCGCGTGCCTCCGGGTTGGTGCGGCGCCACTCCGACTCCTCGGCCTCCTGGAGCGCCTTCTCCACCGCGTGCATCCGGCCCTCGACCTTCGGGCGGGCGTCGCGCGGCACGTGGCCGATGGCCTCCCAGCGCTCGTTGATGCCGCGGAAGGTGGCGCGGGCCGCCTTCAGGTCGGTCACCGGGACGAGCTTCTCGGCCTCGACGGCCAGCTCCTCCTTGAGCTTCAGGTTCTCCGTCTGCTCGGCGTCACGCTCCGCGAACACCTCGCCGCGCGCGGCGAAGAAGACGTCCTGGGCGCCGCGGAAGCGGTTCCACAGCTCGTCCTCGGCCTCGCGCTGGGCGCGGCCCGCCGCCTTCCAGTCCGCCATCAGCTCGCGGTAGCGGGCGGCCGTGGTGCCCCAGTCCGTGGACGAGGACAGCGACTCGGCCTCGACGACCAGCTTCTCCTTGGCCTTGCGGGCCTCCTCGCGCTGCGCGTCGAGCGACGCGAAGTGCGCCTTGCGGCGCTTGGAGAAGGCCGAGCGCGCGTGCGAGAAGCGGTGCCACAGCTCGTCGTCGGACTTCCGGTCGAGCCGGGGCAGGCCCTTCCAGGTGTCCACGAGCGCCCGCAGCCGCTCGCCGGCCGAGCGCCACTGCTCGCTCTGCGCCAGCTCCTCGGCCTCGGCGACCAGCGCCTCCTTGGCGTGCTTGGCCTCGTCGGTCTGCTTGGCCTTCTGGACCTTGCGCTCCTCGCGCCGCGACTCGACGGTCTCGACGAGCTTGTCGAGCCGCTTGCGAAGCGCTTCCAGGTCGCCCACCGCGTGGTGCTCGTCCACCTGCGTGCGCAGGTGGTCGATCGCGGTCTGGGCGTCCTTCGCCGACAGGTCGGTGGTCTTCACCCGTCGCTCGAGGAGGCCGATCTCGACAACCAGGCCCTCGTATTTGCGCTCGAAGTAGGCCAGGGCCTCCTCGGGAGTCCCCGCCTGCCACGATCCGACGACCACTTCGCCCTCGGCTGTACGCACATACACGGTGCCCGTCTCGTCGACGCGGCCCCACGGGTCGCTGCTCACAGCGCCTCCTCCACATGATGCCTGCGCGAGGGGTTCGGCCCTCGTGGCATCGTCCACAGTTTCCGGGACGGGCCTCGCCCGCCCTCCACAACGCGTTTGTCACCGCGCTGCACAACGCCAATCTAGGCGACCGGCCGCCCGGCTGTCCGCACTCAGCGCGGCCGAATTCCGCGGGTCAGTCCTTGTTGACGGCCGCCTTCGTGATGGTGACGGCCGTCTTCGGCGCACCGTCCCCGGCGCCTCCCGCCACGCCCGCCTTCGCGACCTCCTGGACGGCCTTGAGCCCGGCCGCGTCCATCGTGCCGAACGGCGTGTAGGTGGGCGGCAGTTTGGTGTCCTTGTAGACCAGGAAGAACTGGCTGCCACCGGTGTGCGGCTGGCCGGTGTTGGCCATGGCGACGGTGCCCGCCGGGAAGGTCACGGTGCCGTCCGCGGCCGCCTTGCCCAGGCCCGTCAGGTTCTCGTCCGGGATCGTGTAGCCGGGGCCACCGGTGCCGTCGCCCTTGGGGTCGCCGCACTGGAGCACGTAAATGCCCTGCGTGGTCAGGCGGTGACACTTCGTGTTGTCGAAGTAGCCCTTGTCGGCGAGGGACTTGAACGAGTTGACCGTGTGCGGGGTCTTCGCCGCCGCCATCTTGAACGCGATGTCACCGGCGCTGGTCTTCAGCGACATCGTGTACGAGGCCTTCTCGTCGATCGCCATCTTCGGCTCCGGAGCGGAGTCCTTGCTCGTCGAGGGCGTGGGGGTCTCGCTCGGCGCCGCCGAGTCCGACTTCTTGTCGTCGTCGCCGTCGAAGGCGCCCGTGGCGAAGGCCGCGCCGCCGCCCACGACGACCACCGCGAGGACGGCCGCGATGACGGTGTTGCGGATCTTGGACTTGCGGCGGGCCTCCTCACGGCGGCGCTGCTGACGCTCGAACTTCTCCCGGGCGAGCTGGCGCCGGCGCTGATCGCTGCTGACCACCGGTGGTCTCCTTGTGCGGTGTAGTGGCGTACGGACGCGTGTACGCGCGGACTGTGCCCGTACCGTATATGGGTTCGCTGTGACAGGAGCAGCGCCGGTAGGCTCTGAACAGCCGCAATCACCCGTCGTAGTAGAAATTGAGGACGATCGTGCTCATTGCCGGGTTCCCCGCCGGGGCCTGGGGCACCAACTGCTATCTGGTCGCCCCCGCCGCAGGCGAGGAGTGCGTGATCATCGACCCGGGCCACCAGGCCGCCCAGGGAGTCGAGGACGCGCTCAGGAAACATCGGCTCAAGCCCGTCGCCGTCGTCCTCACCCACGGCCACATCGACCACTGCGCCTCGGTCGTCCCGGTGTGCGGGGCCCACGACGTGCCCGCCTGGATCCACCCCTCGGACCGGTACATGATGAGCGACCCGGAGAAGGCGCTCGGCCGCTCCTTCGGCGCGCAGATCATGGGCGAGCTGACCATCGGGGAACCGGACGACGTCAAGGAGCTGACGGACGGCGCGAGGCTGAAGCTCGCCGGCATGGAGCTCACCGTGTCGCACGCGCCCGGCCATACCAAGGGGTCGGTGACGTTCGGGCTGCCCGAGGCGGAGGACATCCCTCCGATCCTGTTCTCGGGCGACCTGCTCTTCGCCGGCTCCGTCGGACGCACCGACCTGCCCGGCGGCAGCCACGCCGAGCTCCTCGAGTCGCTGGGCCGTGTGTGCCTGCCGCTCGACGACTCGACCGTGGTGCTGTCCGGCCACGGCTCCCAGACGACCATCGGCCAGGAGCGCGCCACCAACCCGTATCTGCGGCAGGTGGCCGCCGGCTTGGGAGAGGGCATCGCCTCTCCCCGACGAGGAATGTGACGAAGCTTCCCCATGAGTACCTTCCAGGCCCCCAAGGGCACCTACGACCTGCTGCCGCCGAACAGCGCCACCTATCTGGCCGTCCGCGAGGCGATCGCGGCGCCGCTGCGCAACTCCGGCTACGGGTACGTCGAGACCCCTGGCTTCGAGAACGTCGAGCTCTTCGCGCGCGGTGTCGGTGAGTCCACCGACATCGTGACCAAGGAGATGTACGCCTTCGAGACCAAGGGCGGCGACAGGCTGGCCCTGCGCCCCGAGGGCACCGCGTCCGTGCTGCGCGCGGCCCTGGAGGCCAACCTCCACAAGGCCGGCAACCTGCCCGTCAAGCTCTGGTACTCGGGCTCGTACTACCGCTACGAACGCCCCCAGAAGGGCCGCTACAGGCACTTCTCGCAGGTCGGCGCCGAGGCGATCGGCGCCGAGGACCCGGCGCTCGACGCCGAGCTGATCATCCTGGCCAACGACGCGTACCGCTCGCTGGGCCTGCGCGACTTCCGCATCCTGCTGAACTCGCTGGGCGACCAGGAGTGCCGTCCGGTCTACCGGGCCGCGCTCCAGGACTTCCTGCGCGGCCTCGACCTCGACGAGGACACCCTGCGCCGCGCCGAGATCAACCCGCTGCGGGTGCTCGACGACAAGCGGGACGCGGTGCAGAAGCAGCTGGTGGGCGCGCCGCTGCTGCGCGACTACCTGTGCGACGCCTGCAAGGCGTACCACGAGGAGGTCCGCGAGCTCCTGAACGCCGAGGGCGTCGCGTACGAGGACGACCCGAAGCTGGTGCGCGGCCTCGACTACTACACGCGGACGACCTTCGAGTTCGTCCACGACGGTCTGGGCTCGCAGTCCGCGGTGGGCGGCGGCGGCCGCTACGACGGCCTCTCCGAGATGATCGGCGGCCCCGCGCTGCCGTCGGTGGGCTGGGCGCTGGGCGTCGACCGTACGGTCCTGGCCCTGGAGGCCGAGGGCGTCACCCTCGACATCCCGTCCGCGACCAGCGTGTTCGCGGTGCCGCTCGGCGAGGAGGCGCGGCGGGTCCTGTTCGGCGTGGTCACCGAGCTGCGCCGGGGTGGCGTGGCGACGGACTTCAGCTACGGGGGCAAGGGCCTCAAGGGGGCCATGAAGAACGCCAACCGCTCGGGCGCCCGTCTCACGATCGTCGCGGGCGAGCGGGACCTGGCCGAGGGCGTCGTCCAGCTCAAGGACATGGAGTCCGGCGACCAGGTGGCGGTCCCGGTCGCGGAGCTCGTCGAGACCGTACGCGCGCGCCTGGCCTGACGAGCCGGGTCAACTCCGTACGTACGGCGTCGTCCTGATGGATGACGCCGGTGCCGAAGTGCCAAGTCCGGTCCTTGCGGCCGGACTTGGCGCGCCGGATGCCGCCGTCCTTATCTCCATCGAACGGTGGCCGGGCCACCGATTGCGGCACAATGGCCCCTGCCCAGCAGCCACGGAATGACGGAACGGCGATATGACCACAACAGTTGACGACGTCTCCTCCGGTCAGGAGCAGGTGAGCACCAAGGGCACCGTCGGCGGCAGCCGCGCGTTCGCGTGGCTCCTGGTGATCACCGGGGCCGCCGGACTGCTCGCGGCCTGGGTCATCACCATCGACAAGTTCAAGCTGCTCGAGGACCCGAACTTCACGCCGGGCTGCAGCCTCAACCCGGTGGTCTCCTGCGGCAACATCATGAAGAGCGACCAGGCCTCGGCGTTCGGCTTCCCGAACCCGATGCTGGGTCTGGTGGCGTACGGGATCGTGATCGCGGTCGGCATGAGCCTGCTGGCGGGCGCGCGCTTCCGCCGCTGGTACTGGCTGACCCTCAACGGCGGCACGCTCTTCGGCGTCGGGTTCTGCACCTGGCTGCAGTTCCAGTCGCTGTACCGGATCAACGCGCTCTGCCTGTGGTGCAGCCTGGCGTGGGTCGCCACGATCTTCATGTTCTGGTACGTGACCTCGCACAACATCCGCCGCGGCCTGCTGCCGGCGCCGGGCTGGCTGAAGTCGTTCCTGTCGGAGTTCACCTGGGTCCTCCCCGTCATGCACGTCGGGATCATCGGGATGCTGGTCCTGACGCGCTGGTGGGACTTCTGGACGAGCTGAGCCGACAGCGCCCCGGGGCGTTGTCAGTGGGGTGACATAGGGTTCTTGATGTGGAGCCCGACCTGTTCACCGCAGCCGCAGAGGACCGCCAGGAGAAAGACCCGGCGGGCAGCCCTCTGGCCGTCCGGATGCGCCCGCGCACCCTCGACGAAGTGGTGGGACAGCAGCACCTGCTCAAGCCCGGCTCGCCGCTGCGGCGTCTGGTGGGGGAGGGGAGCGGCGGCCCCGCCGGGCCCTCCTCCGTGATCCTGTGGGGCCCGCCGGGCACCGGCAAGACGACCCTGGCGTACGTGGTGTCGAAGGCGACCAACAAGCGTTTCGTCGAGCTGTCGGCGATCACCGCGGGCGTCAAGGAAGTGCGAGCCGTGATCGACGGGGCCCGCCGGGCCATCGGCGGCTTCGGCAAGGAGACCGTCCTCTTCCTCGACGAGATCCACCGCTTCTCCAAGGCCCAGCAGGACTCGCTGCTCCCCGCGGTGGAGAACCGCTGGGTGACGCTGATCGCGGCGACGACGGAGAACCCGTACTTCTCGGTGATCTCCCCGCTGCTCTCCCGCTCCCTGCTGCTGACCCTGGAGCCGCTCACCGAGGACGACCTGCGCGCCCTGCTGCGCCGGGCGGTCGAGGAGGAGCGCGGGCTCGGCGGGGCGGTGACGCTGGCGGAGGACGCCGAGGCGCATCTGCTGCGGATCGCGGGCGGCGACGCCCGGCGCGCGCTGACCGCGCTGGAGGCGGCGGCGGGCTCGGCGCTGGCCCAGGAGGAGCGGGAGGTCACGCTTCAGACGGTCGAGGAGACGGTCGACCGGGCGGCGGTGAAGTACGACAAGGACGGCGACCAGCACTACGACGTGGCGAGCGCCCTGATCAAGTCCATCCGCGGCTCGGACGTGGACGCGGCGCTGCACTATCTGGCCCGCATGATCGAGGCGGGCGAGGATCCGCGGTTCATCGCGCGCCGCCTGATGATCTCCGCGAGCGAGGACATCGGCCTGGCCGACCCCACGGCGCTGCCGACGGCCGTGGCCGCCGCCCAGGCCGTCGCCATGATCGGTTTCCCCGAGGCGGCCCTCACGCTCAGCCACGCCACGATCGCCCTGGCGCTGGCCCCGAAGTCGAACGCGGCGACGAACGCGATCTTCGCCGCGATGGAGGACGTACGGAAGGGCCTGGCCGGCCCCGTCCCGCCCCACCTGCGCGACGGTCACTACAAGGGCGCGGCCAAGCTCGGCCACGCCCAGGGGTATGTGTACCCGCACGACGTGCCGGGCGCGATCGCGGCGCAGCAGTACGCCCCGGACGCGGTGGCCGACAAGCGCTACTACGAGCCGACGCGCTACGGGGCGGAGGCGCGCTATGCGGACGTGGTGGAGAAGGTCCGCGAGAGGCTGGGCCGGGGGGAGTGACCCCCGGGCCCCCGGGCCCACGGGCTCGTTCAGTCCATGCCGCCAGCCCGTTCCTCCAGTCCGTTCCTTCAGCCCGTCGCCGCCTCGAAGAGCCGCCGCATCGCCCGGCGCAGCTGAGCCAGATCGGCCGCCGGCTCCGGGAACTCGAAGCGCGCGTCGAAGCACTGCCCGGCGGTCTCCCGGAAGCGGACCCGCAGCCCGAACCGGTCGAGCGCGAGCGGCGTGACCGATGTCATCCGCCGGTCCCCGTCGCGGCCCTCGCGTCCCTCGCGCCTCTCGCGGCCGACCAGGCCGCACAGCGACCGCACCTGCTCCCCGTGGTGGGCGTGCAGATGCTGGAGCAGCTCCGGTTCCTCCCGGACCAGCGGATCGGGCACGGCGGCCGCGAACGCCTCGGGCTCCACCGCGCTCGCGCCCCACAGGTCGTCCACGTACGCCTCGCTCACCTCTAGGCGCAGGGTCATGCTGCCGGGCGGGGCCAAGCCGGGCACACGGGTGAGCCAGCCCGTGATCCAGGCGCGGCCCCGGATGCGGTGAGGGACGGAGACCGGCGCCACATCGGTGATCTCCAGGACGGCCGAGAGCTCGTCGTCCTGGGCGTGGGTGGCGGCGCGTACGGCGGGGGAGTCGGCGGGGAAGAGCAGGAACAGATCGCCCTCGGGCCCGACGTCGCGCAGCCGGGGCTCCAGCTGCTCGGGACGGGCGCCGTCGAGGCCGGTAATGAGCAGCACGGACGAGCAGGTACTATGTACGAGAGTTCGTGTGCGCTCGGCTGCTGACGGCATCCGTGCGATTTCAAGTCCGCTGGGACGCGGCTGACCACGATCTGATCGGACCTCCGTCACGTGACCGGTGGCATGCTGCGCACCGGTACCGGCCCCATTCTGAGGGCTGGTGGAGCTGGCCCCATCTTGAGGGTCGGCCTTCTTCGTGCTGTCCGTGATGTGACTGGTGTTCCCCGGACGAGACATACGATCTCCTTGAGTAAGGTGAGCCTAACCTAACCCAACCATGGAGGTTTGGAGAACGTGCCTAACCAGTCGCGTCCCAAGGTCAAGAAGTCCCGTGCGCTCGGCATCGCGCTGACGCCGAAGGCCGTCAAGTACTTCGAGGCCCGTCCGTACCCGCCGGGCGAGCACGGCCGTGGCCGCAAGCAGAACTCGGACTACAAGGTCCGTCTGCTCGAGAAGCAGCGTCTGCGCGCCCAGTACGACATCTCTGAGCGTCAGATGGCGCGTGCCTACGACCGCGCCAAGAAGGCCGAGGGCAAGACGGGCGAGGCGCTGGTCGTCGAGCTCGAGCGCCGCCTCGACGCCCTGGTCCTGCGTTCGGGCATCGCCCGCACCATCTACCAGGCCCGCCAGATGGTCGTCCACGGCCACATCGAGGTCAACGGTGGCAAGGTCGACAAGCCGTCGTTCCGTGTCCGTCCGGACGACGTCATCACCGTGCGCGAGCGCAGCCGCGAGAAGCACCCCTTCCAGGTTGCCCGCGAGGGTGGCTACGCCGGCGAGGGCGAGACCCCGCGCTACCTCCAGGTGAACCTGAAGGCCCTGGCCTTCCGCCTGGACCGTGACCCGAACCGCAAGGAAATCCCGGTCATCTGCGACGAGCAGCTCGTCGTCGAGTACTACGCCCGCTGATCCAGGCGCAGTAGTCAGCGCTCCGCGCTCCGGCCCGCCGTCCCCTCGCTCCGCACGGAGCGGGAGGCGGCGGGCCCTCGCGTTCGTGGCGCCGGTGCCTCGCGCGCCGCGGGCACCTCGGGGGCCGCGTCGTCGCCGCCCGCCACCACCCGGGCCACCGCCGCGTCCAGGCCGAGCCCGCGGCCCCGGGCCCGGAACGCCTCGTATGCCGAGTCGCCCAGGCGCCCCCGGGACCGCTGCTCGCACAGCACGTGCGCCGCGTTGAAGCAGGCCGAGCCGAACAGCGGCAGACCCACCGACGGCCAGATCCCCTCGGCCCCCCTGCAACACCGCCGCCTCCGCCGGATCGCCGCCGCCCACCGCCACCAGCGCGATGAGCTCCAGCGTGAGCACCGTGCCGAGCAGGTCGCGGAAGGCGTGGTCGATCTCCAGGCACTCGGTGAGCAGCTCCCGCGCCCGGCCCAGGCCCTTGGCGTGCCAGGCCGCGTACCCGAGGACGTAGAGCGCGTACGCCCTGGCCCAGCGCTCGCCGTGGTCCGCGCAGACCTCCACCACCTGCTCGCACATCACGACGGCCAACAGCCCGTGGCTCCAGCCGATCGTGGTGCGCAGGGTCTGGTGGCGCGCGAGCACCCCGCGTCCGCCGCCGGTCAGCAGCCGGAACCGGTCGTCGAGGCGGCGCAGCACCTGCTCCAGCGAGAGCGCGCCGAGCCGCCCGGCCGCCGGCTCCAGAGGCGAGCGGGATTCCGTCGAGCCTGCGGCACAGCTCCAGGGCGGCGGCCGCCCGCTCGTCGGTGAGCGCGAAGCCACCGCGTCCGGCGGCGGCCCGGTCGGCGAAGAGAGCCGCGGAGTCCTCGTCGTCCATCGGCGCGAGCGTCAGTAACCGCTCACCGGCCAGGCGCAGCGGCAGCCGCCCGGCGGCGAGCACCCCGCAGCCCGGGGGAGGGCCGCAGCAGTTCGCACACCAGCTCCGCGCAGGCGGCACGCAGAGTACTCAAGGGTAAGCACTGCGTACAATCGGCCTGCGCGACTCCGCTCGCGCGGCCCCTAATGCGGTAGGGGGCAAGACGCTCGGCGCGATAGGGTCGGGGGACAACTTTTTCTTGTCCGAGGGTCGATGCGCAGGGAGCGGTGCGAAGTGTCCGGTGGAGAGGTGGCCGGGATCCTGGTGGCCGTCTTCTGGGCGATCCTGGTGTCCTTCCTCGCCGTAGTCCTCGTGAGGCTGGCCCAGACGCTGAAGGCGACGACCAAGCTGGTGGCGGACGTGACCGAACAGGCCGTCCCGCTCCTCGCGGACGCCTCGACGGCGGTGCGCTCGGCGCAGACCCAGCTGGAGCGGGTCGACGCGATCGCCGCGGACGTCCAGGAGGTCACCTCCAACGCCTCGGCGCTCTCCACCACGGTCGCCTCGACCTTCGGCGGCCCGCTGGTGAAGGTCGCGGCCTTCGGGTACGGCGTGCGCCGGGCCATCGGACGGAAAACCGGGCCCGCCGAGCCGCCTCGCACGGTGATCGTCGGGCGGACTCTGCCGTCCACGCGGCGGAGCAAGCGAAAGGGCTGACGCTGCGATGTTCCGCCGTACGTTCTGGTTCACCGCGGGCGCCGCAGCCGGTGTGTGGGCCACCACCAAGGTCAACCGGAAGCTGAAGCAGCTGACCCCCGAGTCGCTGGCCGCGCGCACCGCCGACAAGGCGATCGAGGCGGGCCACCGGCTCAAGGACTTCGCGCTCGACGTGAAGGCCGGAATGGTCCAGCGCGAGTCCGAACTCAACGACGCGCTGGGGCTGAACGCCTCCAACGTGCGGGAGCTCCCGGCGCAGCGCCGCCTCGCGGCCGTCGACCAACCCAACCAGCAGAACCCGAAGATCTCCTACAAGAAGATCTCGTACAACCGGAATGAGGACCACTGATGGAGTCGGCTGAAATCCGCCGCCGCTGGCTGAGCTTCTTCGAGGAGCGCGGTCACACCGTCGTCCCTTCGGCGTCGCTCATCGCGGACGACCCGACTCTGCTCCTGGTCAACGCGGGCATGGTGCCGTTCAAGCCGTACTTCCTGGGTGAGACCAAGCCGCCCGCCCCGCGCGCCACCAGCGTGCAGAAGTGCGTGCGTACGCCGGACATCGAAGAGGTCGGCAAGACCACCCGGCACGGCACGTTCTTCCAGATGTGCGGCAACTTCTCGTTCGGCGACTACTTCAAGGAAGGCGCCATCAAGTACGCCTGGGAGCTGCTCACCAGCTCCGTGGCGGACGGCGGCTTCGGCCTGGAGCCGGAGAAGCTCTGGATCACGGTCTACCTCGACGACGACGAGGCCGAGCAGATCTGGCGGGAGAAGGTCGGCGTTGCGGCCGAGCGCATCCAGCGCCTGGGCAAGAAGGACAACTTCTGGTCCATGGGCGTCCCCGGCCCCTGCGGCCCCTGCTCCGAGATCAACTACGACCGCGGCCCCGAGTTCGGCGTCGAGGGCGGCCCGGCCGTCAACGACGAGCGGTACGTGGAGATCTGGAACCTCGTCTTCATGCAGTACGAGCGGGGCGCCGGCGAGGGCAAGGAGGACTTCCCGATCCTCGGTGACCTCCCGTCGAAGAACATCGACACGGGCCTCGGCCTCGAGCGTCTCGCCATGATCCTGCAGGGCGTACAGAACATGTACGAGACCGACACCCTGCGCGTCGTCATGGACAAGGCCACCGAGCTGACCGGTGTGCGCTACGGCGACAAGCACGACACCGACGTCTCCATGCGCGTGGTGGCCGACCACATCCGTACGTCCGTGATGCTCATCGGCGACGGTGTGACCCCCGGCAACGAGGGCCGCGGCTATGTGCTGCGCCGCATCATGCGCCGCGCCATCCGCAACATGCGCCTCATGGGCGCCACCGGACCGGTCGTCCAGGACCTCATCGACGTCGTGATCGACACGATGGGGCAGCAGTACCCGGAGCTGATCACCGACCGCAAGCGCATCGAGACGGTCGCGCTCGCCGAAGAGGCCGCCTTCCTCAAGGCCCTCAAGGGCGGCACCAACATCCTGGACACCGCCGTCACCGAGACCAAGGCCTCCGGCGGCACGGTCCTCGCCGGTGAGAAGGCCTTCCTGCTCCACGACACCTGGGGCTTCCCGATCGACCTCACCCTGGAGATGGCCGCCGAGCAGGGCCTCTCGGTGGACGAGGACGGCTTCCGCCGTCTGATGAAGGAGCAGCGCGAGCGGGCCAAGGCCGACGCCAAGGCCAAGAAGACCGGCCACGCCGACCTGTCCGCCTACCGTGAGGTGGCCGACGACTCCGGCGAGACCGACTTCACCGGCTACACGCTGACCGAGAACGAGTCGACGGTCGTCGGCCTCCTCGTCGACGGCGTGCCCTCGCCCGCCGCCTCCGAGGGCGACGAGGTCGAGGTCGTCCTCGACCGCACCCCGTTCTACGCCGAGGGCGGCGGCCAGCTCGCCGACCAGGGCCGCATCCGGCTCGACACCGGTGCCGTCATCGAGATCCGTGACGTGCAGAAGCCGGTCCCCGGCGTCCACGTCCACAAGGGCGTCGTCCAGGTCGGCGAGGTCACCGTCGGTGCCTCGGCCTACGCCACCATCGACATCCGGCGCCGGCGCGCCATCGCCCGCGCCCACAGCGCCACGCACCTGACCCACCAGGCCCTGCGTGACGCGCTCGGCCCGACGGCCGCCCAGGCCGGTTCGGAGAACTCGCCGGGCCGCTTCCGCTTCGACTTCGGCTCGCCCGCCGCCGTTCCCGGCACGGTCCTCACCGACGTCGAGCAGAAGATCAACGAGGTGCTCGCCCGCGAACTGGACGTCCAGGCCGAGGTCATGTCGATCGACGAGGCCAAGAAGCAGGGCGCCATCGCCGAGTTCGGCGAGAAGTACGGCGAGCGCGTCCGCGTGGTCACCATCGGGGACTTCTCCAAGGAGCTCTGCGGCGGCACGCACGTCCACAACACCGCCCAGCTGGGCCTGGTGAAGCTGCTCGGCGAGTCGTCCATCGGCTCCGGCGTGCGCCGCATCGAGGCCCTGGTCGGCGTGGACGCGTACAACTTCCTCGCCCGCGAGCACACGGTCGTCGCCCAGCTCCAGGAGCTGGTCAAGGGCCGTCCCGAGGAGCTTCCGGAGAAGATCTCCACCATGCTCGGCAAGCTGAAGGACGCCGAGAAGGAGATCGAGAAGTTCCGCGCCGAGAAGGTGCTCCAGGCCGCCGCCGGGCTCGCCCAGGGCGCCAAGGACGTCCACGGCGTCGCCCTGGTCACCGGCCAGGTGCCGGACGGCACCTCCGCCGACGACCTGCGCAAGCTCGTCCTGGACGTGCGCGGCCGTATCTCCTCGGACCGCCCGGTCGTGGTGGCGCTCTTCACCACGGCCAACGGCCGCCCGGTGACCGTCATCGCCACCAACGAGGCCGCCCGCGAGCGCGGTCTGAAGGCCGGTGAGCTGGTGCGTACCGCCGCCAAGACCCTCGGTGGCGGCGGTGGCGGCAAGCCGGACGTCGCCCAGGGCGGCGGCCAGAACCCGGACGCGATCGGCGACGCCATCGACGCCGTCGAGCGCCAGGTCGGCGAGACCGTCTGATGCGACGCGGACGACGCCTCGCGGTCGACGTCGGGGACGCCCGGATCGGGGTCGCCTCGTGCGACCCCGACGGGGTCCTCGCCACGCCGGTGGAGACCGTGCCGGGACGTGACGTCCCGGCCGCCCACCGGCGGTTGCGCCGACTCGTCGAGGAGTACGAGCCCATCGAGGTCGTCGTGGGACTGCCCCGCTCCCTCAGCGGGGGCGAGGGCCCGGCGGCCGTCAAGGTCCGCAAGTTCGCCGGGGAACTGGCGAAGGGGATCGCCCCGATCCCGGTCCGGCTGGTCGACGAGCGGATGACGACGGTCACGGCGACCCAGGGGCTGCGCGCCTCCGGAGTGAAGGCGAAGAAGGGCAGATCGGTCATCGATCAGGCGGCCGCTGTGGTTATTCTGCAGAACGCGCTTGAGGCCGAACGGGTGTCAGGACGCCCGCCCGGCGAGGGCGTCGAAGTGGTTATCTGATCGCGATACGGTAACGTTCCGCGCGATGCGGCGACATTCGAACAGCTGCCGCACAGCAAAAGAGGCGGACCGTCCGGATGCCTCGCGGCTCTAGGGGACCGATGACTGAGTATGGCCGGGGCGCAGGCTCCGAACCGTGGCATCCCGAGGACCCTCTCTACGGGGACCAGGGGTGGGGAGCGCAGCAGGCTGCGCCCGGTCAGGCTCCGTACGGCGAGCAGCAGGCGCACCAGCAGTACGCCCAGCAGCAGAATGTGCAGCAGCAACACCAGCAGGTTCCGCAGCACCAGCAGTACGCGCAGCAGCCGCAGGACCCGTACGCCCACCAGCAGCACTACGGTGAGCAGCCCCAGCAGGGCTACCCGCAGCAGCAGGAGCACCAGCACCAGCAGGAGCACCAGCAGGAGCACCAGCAGGAGCACCAGCACCAGCAGCAGTACGTGCAGCAGGCCCAGTACCACGCGGGATGGGAGACCGGCCAGCAGGCCGCCATGCCCTACGCGGGCCAGCAGCCCGAGAGCTACCCGGCGTACGGCAACGAGACGCAGGACTACTACGGCACGCCCGAGGCGTACCCGCCGCCGCAGCCCCCGGGGCAGCGGCGCGCGGTGCCCGAGCAGGCGCCGGAGTGGAACCCCGAGGCGGAGCAGGAGCAGGAGCCGGAGAAGGAGACCCACCCCTTCTTCAGCGACGGCGACGGCGGCGACGAACCCGACTCCGACGAGGACGAGCCGCGCGCCTCCCGGCGCGGCGGCTCCGGCCGCGACCGCCGGGGCAAGGGCAAGAAGAAGGGCAAGAGCGGCCGCGCCTGTCTGGTGCTCGTCGTCGTCTTCTCGCTCGGCGTGGGCGGCGCGGGCTACTTCGGCTACCAGTTCTGGCAGAAGAAGTTCGGCGCGGCCCCCGACTACGTCGGCACCGGCTCCACCCCGGTCCAGGTGGAGATCCCGCAGGGCGCCGGCGGCTACGAGATCGGCAGCATCCTGGCCAAGGCCGGAGTGGTCAAGAGCCAGGGCGCGTTCGTCTCCGCGCAGAACGAGAACCCCAAGGGCAAGACCCTCCAGGCGGGCGTCTACACCCTCAACAAGGGCATGTCGGCGGCGAACGCGGTCGCGGCCATGCTCAACCCGGCCAGCCGCAGCAACTTCATCATTCCCGAGGGCAAACGCAACGCCTGGGTCTACGAGCAGATCGACAAGCGGCTCGAACTCAAGCCGGGCACGACCAAGGACGTCGCGAAGGCCCAGGCGAAGAACCTCGGTCTGCCCGACTGGGCGAACGACAGCAAGGAGATCCAGGATCCGCTGGAAGGGTTCCTCTACCCGGCCAGCTATCCGGTCGCCAAGGGCGCCAAGCCCGAGGACGTGCTGCGCAAGATGGTCTCCCGCGCCAACACCGAGTACAGCAAGGTCGACCTGAAGGGCATGGCCTCCAAGCTCGGCCTGAAGTCGCCGCTCCAGCTCATCACGGTCGCGAGCCTGGTCCAGGCGGAGGGCAAGTACAAGCACGACTTCGACAAGGTCGCGCGGGTCGTCTACAACCGTCTGAAGCCCAACAACACCGAGACCTACGGCCTGCTGGACTTCGACTCGACAGTCAACTACGCCAAGAGCACGTCCACCCTGGACATCGGCGCGGTCAAGCACCTGCGCGACTTCAAGCACCCGTACAACACGTACTACATCCACGGTCTGCCGCCCGGCCCCATCGGCAACCCCGGTGAGTCCGCGCTGCACTCGGCGCTCAACCCGACGCCGGGCCCGTGGTACTACTTCGTCTCCGTCACCGAGAACGAGACCCTGTTCGCGGTCACCAACGAAGAGCACGAGCAGAACCGCAAGAGGTACGAGAAGGAGAAGTCCGGCCAGTGAGCTCCGTGAGCCAGGAGAGCGGTGTGCGACGGGCGGCCGTACTGGGATCGCCCATCGCCCACTCGCTCTCCCCGGTGCTGCACCGCGCCGCCTACCGGGAACTGGGCCTCACCCACTGGTCGTACGACCGCTTCGACGTGGACGAAGCCCAGCTCCCCGGTTTCATCGACGGGCTCGACCGGTCGTGGGCGGGGCTCTCGCTCACGATGCCGCTGAAGCGCGCGATCATTCCGCTGCTCGACGGCATCAGCGACACCGCCGCCTCCGTGGAGGCGGTCAACACGGTCGTCCTCACCGCCGACGGGCGCCGTTACGGCGACAACACCGACATCCCCGGCATGCTCGCCGCGCTGCGCGAGCGCGGTGTCGAGCGGGTCCCCTCGGCCGCCGTGCTCGGCGCGGGCGCCACCGCGTCCTCCGCGCTGGCCGCCCTCGCCCGCATCTGTACGGGAGAGGTCACCGCGTACGTGCGCAGCGCCGACCGGGCCGCGGAGATGCGGGGCTGGGGCGAGCGGCTCGGGGTCGCCGTGCGCACCGCCGACTGGGCGGACGCGGCCGGGGCCTTCGAGGCGCCGCTGGTCGTCGCCACCACCCCGGCGGGCACCACCGACGCGCTGGCGGCGGCCGTCCCCGCACGGCCCGGCACGCTCTTCGACGTCCTGTACGACCCCTGGCCGACCGCGCTGGCGGCGGCCTGGTCCGCGAACGGCGGAGCGGTGGTGGGCGGCCTGGACCTCCTCGTACACCAGGCGGTGCTCCAGGTGGAACAGATGACGGGCACGGAGAAGGCGCCTTTGGCGGCGATGCGCGAGGCGGGCGAGAAGGCTTTGGCGTCCCGCTGAGGTAGCGCCCCGTCAGGGGCGCGGGGCCGTGACATCTGCGGCTCCGCCGCGTGGGCGCGACCGGCCACAAGGGACCCGCACCTGACGAAACCACCGTCCGCCTGCTGGACCGGTGACCAGGTACGACCGGGGACGTGGGAGGATCAGAGGGTGGCGGGCCAGGGCCGCGCACCCCGGCCGCGCCGTAGAAGTACCAGGACGCGCGAGCAACGAGGAGCACCGTTGAGCAGGTTGCGCTGGCTGACCGCGGGGGAGTCCCACGGACCCGCACTGGTGGCGACGCTGGAGGGCCTTCCCGCCGGTGTGCCGATCACCACGGAGATGGTGGCGGACCACCTGGCCCGGCGGCGCCTCGGCTATGGACGCGGCGCCCGGATGAAGTTCGAGCGCGACGAGGTCACCTTCCTCGGCGGCGTCCGGCACGGCCTCACCATGGGTTCCCCGGTCGCGATCATGGTCGGCAACACCGAGTGGCCCAAGTGGGAACAGGTCATGTCGGCCGACCCCGTGGACCCCGAGATCCTGGCCGACCTGGCCCGCAACGCGCCGCTGACGCGCCCGCGCCCCGGCCACGCCGACCTCGCGGGCATGCAGAAGTACGGCTTCGACGAGGCCCGGCCGATCCTGGAGCGCGCCAGCGCCCGCGAGACGGCCGCCCGGGTGGCGCTCGGCGCGGTGGCCCGTTCGTACCTGAAGGAGACGGCGGGCATCGAGGTCGTCTCGCACGTGGTCGAGCTGGCTTCCGCCAAGGCGCCGTACGGCGTGTACCCGACCCCGGCCGACGTCGAGAAGCTCGACGCCGACCCGGTGCGCTGCCTGGACGTCGACGCGTCGAAGGCGATGGTCGCGGAGATCGACCAGGCTCACAAGGACGGCGACACGCTGGGCGGCGTGGTCGAGATCCTCGCGTACGGCGTACCGGTCGGCCTGGGCTCGCACGTCCACTGGGACCGGCGCCTGGACGCCCGTCTGGCCGCCGCCCTGATGGGCATCCAGGCGATCAAGGGCGTCGAGGTCGGTGACGGCTTCGACCTGGCCCGCGTGCCCGGCTCCAAGGCGCACGACGAGATCGTGAAGACCGCCGACGGCGTCAAGCGCACCTCCGGCCGCGCGGGCGGTACCGAGGGCGGTCTGACCACTGGCGAGCTGCTGCGCGTACGCGCCGCGATGAAGCCGATCGCGACCGTCCCGCGTGCCCTCGCGACCATTGACGTGGTCACCGGCGAGGCGGCCAAGGCCCACCACCAGCGCTCGGACGTGTGTGCCGTGCCCGCCGCCGGGATCGTGGCCGAGGCCATGGTCGCGCTGGTCCTCGCGGACGCGGTCGCGGAGAAGTTCGGCGGCGACTCGGTCCCCGAGACCCGCCGCAACGTCCAGTCCTACCTCGACAACCTGCAGATCCGGTGAGCACCGGTCCGCTGGTCGTCCTGGTCGGCCCGATGGGCTCCGGCAAGTCCACCGTGGGCAGGCTGCTCGCCGAGCGGCTCGGCGCGCCCTACCGGGACACCGACGCCGACATCGTGGCCGCCCAGGGCCGGGAGATCGCCGACATCTTCGTCGACGAGGGCGAGCCGCACTTCCGTGAGCTGGAGCGGCAGGCGGTACGCGCCGCCGTCGCCGAGCACACGGGCGTGCTCGCCCTCGGCGGCGGAGCCGTCCTGGACGCGTCCACGCGCGCGCTGCTCGCCGGCCTGCCGGTCGTCTATCTGTCCATGGACGTCGAGGAGGCGGTGAAGCGGGTCGGCCTCAACACCGCCCGCCCGCTCCTCGCCGTCAACCCGCGCCGCCAGTGGCGCGAACTGATGGAAGCCCGGCGCCATCTGTACACCGAAGTCGCCCGGGTCGTCGTCGCGACCGACGACCGTACCCCCGAAGAGGTCGCCCAGGCGGTCCTCGACGCACTGGAGCTGAAATCCGCATGAGCGAGCAGGCACCCACCCGGATCCAGGTCGGCGGCACCGCCGGGACGGACCCGTACGACGTGCTCGTCGGCCGCAACCTCCTCGCCGAACTGCCCGGACTGATCGGCACCCGGGCCCGCAAGGTCGCCGTCATCCACCCGGAGGCGCTGGCCGGCACCGGCGACGCCATCCGCGAGGACCTGGCCGCCCAGGGCTACGAGGCCATCGCCATCCAGGTGCCCAACGCCGAGGAGGCCAAGACCTACGAGGTCGCCGCGTACTGCTGGAAGGCCCTCGGCCAGTCCGGCTTCACCCGCACCGACGCCGTGGTCGGCGTCGGCGGCGGCGCCACCACCGACCTGGCGGGCTTCGTCGCGGCGACCTGGCTGCGCGGGGTCCGCTGGATCTCGGTCCCGACCACCGTGCTCGGCATGGTCGACGCGGCCGTGGGCGGCAAGACCGGCATCAACACCGCCGAGGGCAAGAACCTGGTAGGCGCGTTCCACCCGCCCGTGGGCGTCCTGTGCGACCTCGCGGCGCTGGACTCGCTGCCGGTCCACGACTTCGTCTCCGGCATGGCCGAGGTCATCAAGGCCGGCTTCATCTCCGACCCGGTCATCCTCGACCTGATCGAGGCCGACCCGGCGGGCGCCCGCACCCCCGAGGGCCCGCACACGGCCGAGCTGGTCGAGCGCGCGATCCGGGTGAAGGCGGAGGTCGTCTCCAGCGACCTCAAGGAGTCGGGCCTGCGCGAGATCCTGAACTACGGGCACACCCTCGCGCACGCCATCGAGAAGAACGAGCGCTACAAGTGGCGCCACGGCGCCGCCGTCTCCGTCGGCATGGTCTTCGCCGCCGAGCTGGGCCGTCTCGCCGGGCGGCTCGACGACGCCACGGCCGACCGGCACCGCTCCATCCTGGAGTCGGTGGGCCTGCCGCTCACCTACCGCGCCGACCAGTGGCCCAAGCTGGTCGAGAACATGAAGCTGGACAAGAAGTCGCGGGGCAACCTGCTGCGCTTCATCGTCCTGGACGGCCTCGCCAAGCCGACGGTCCTGGAGGGCCCGGACCCGGCGGTGCTGCTCGCGGCGTACGGCGAGGTGTCGTCGTGAGCCGTCGCGTCCTGGTGCTCAACGGCCCCAACCTGGGTCGCCTGGGCTCGCGCGAGCCGGACGTCTACGGGGCGACGACGTACGCCGGGCTCGTGGAGGTCTGCCAGAGCCTCGGCAAGGAGCTCGGCTTCGACGTGGAGGTCCGCGAGACCAACGACGAGGGCGACATGATCCGCTGGCTGCACGAGGCGGCCGACGGAAAGATTCCGGTCGTTCTCAACCCGGGCGCGTTCACCCATTATTCGTACGGAATGCGGGACGCGGCCGCCCAGCGCACCGCCCCGCTCATCGAGGTGCACATCTCGAACCCGTACACCCGCGAGGAGTTCCGCCACACCTCCGTGGTGGCGGCCGTGGCCAGCGGCACCGTCGCGGGCTTCGGCATCGGCTCGTACCGCCTGGCGCTGCGCGCGCTCGCCGACGAAATCGGCGGCTGACCGGGCACCTTCGCCGCACCCCGGCCGTTCACACTGGGACGGCCGGGGGAGGTACGGTTCTGGACCGGACGCCTCCGACGGGCGTCGGACCAGCGCCAGTTGCCTTGTACGAGACGGAGTGGCACCGGATGCAGCACGAAGCGGGAGCGCCGCTTCCGCCGCCCCACGCGCCGGGGCACGGAGCGGGGCCCGACTGGACCTTCGCCGCCCACCAGCCCGTGGCCCGGGCCGCACACCAGGGCGCGGGCGCCCCGACGGCCCCTGGCACCCACCAGCCCGTGGCGCATGGCGGCCCAGGATCCTCCGGTGTCCCTCAGCCCCTGTCGCACGGCGGCGCCGTGCCCGCCGGTACGCAGCCCTTGGGGCAGGTCGTCCCAGGGTCCTCCGGAACCCACCAGCCCGTGGCGCACGTCGGCCCGGGCCCCTCCGGTGCCCCTCAGCCCGTGGCGCACACCGGCCCCCTGCCCGCCGGTGCCCACCAGCCCCTCACCCACGGCGCCCAGCCGCCCTCCGTCCCGGGCCCCCCGCCTCCACCGCCCGCCCCGGGTTGGCACGCCCCGGCCCCGCAGCACGCGCCCGCGCCACCGTCCCGGGACACCACCGGGCACGTCCCGCTGCCCCCGGGCGGCCCCGTCCCGCTGCCGCAGGCCCCGGAGGGCACCGGGGTCACCACGCTCGCGGTGCTGCTCATAGGCCCGGCGGGCGCGGGCAAGACCACGGTCGCCCGCTACTGGGCCCAGCACCGCCGCGTCCCCACCGCCCACATCAGCCTCGACGACGTGCGCGAATGGGTCTGCGCGGGCTTCGCCGACCCGCAGTCGGGCTGGAACGACCACTCCGAGGCGCAGTACCGCCTGGCCCGCCGCACCTGCGGCTTCGCCGCGCGCAACTTCCTGGCCAACGGCATCTCCTGCATCCTCGACGACGCGGTCTTCCCGGACCGCCCGGTCGTGGGCCTCGGCGGCTGGAAGCGCCACGTCGGCCCGGGCCTGCTTCCGGTCGTCCTCCTGCCCGGCCTGGACATCGTCCTGGAGCGCAACGCCGAGCGCTCCGGCAACCGCCGCCTCTCGGACGAGGAGGTCGCCGGCATCCACGGCCGCATGGCGGGCTGGTACGGCTCGGGCCTCCCCATCATCGACAACTCGCAGTACGACGTCCCCACCACGGCCCGCCTCCTGGACGACGTCCTGGCGAGGGCGATCGCGAGCCCGCCGAGCTGGTGAGGCCCGAGGGGCCGGTCTAGGGCCTGTCGTCAAATTCCCGTCTGTCCTGCGACGCCTGGCACGCACTCTCGCCGCACCGGGCGAAAGCCCACGTACGTCCAGTACGAGGGCTCTCGCCCGGCGCGCCGAGAGCACGCACCAGACGCCGCCGGACCGCCCTTCGGGCGACGACGGGAATTTGACCACAGGCCCTAGAAGAACACCCCGCACCTCAGCAGCACGTTCGCGTACGGCCGCGCCTCCCCCGTCCGTACGACGAGGCGAGCCCCCGCCGACAGCGCCTTCAGCTCGTCGTGCGCGACCAGTTCGAGCCGGGGGAAGTGCCCGGCCAGCAGACGCGCGGCCGGCGGGTTCGCCTCGCGCACCTCCCGCGCGGCGGTCGCGCCCTCCACCACCAGCTCGGCGAGGAGCCCGTCGAGCACCTCCGCGAACGACGGCACCCCGGCCCGGAAGGCCAGGTCGACCACGCGCGGGCCGGACGGGATGGGCATGCCCGCGTCGCAGACGAGCACCCCGTCCCCATGGCCCAACTCGGCCAGCGCGCCCGACAGATGACGGTTGAGGATGCCGGACCGCTTCACCGGGCGAAGACCTCCTCGGCGGTCGGGAACGACTCCTGCGCCCCCTGGCGCGTGACGGCGGCCGCGCCGACCCGCGCGGCGAACGCGGCGGCGTCCGCCAGGCTCTCGCCCCGGCTCAGCCGCCAGGCGAGCGCGGCCGTGAAGGCGTCACCCGCCCCGGTCGTGTCCACCGCGTCTACCCGGGGACTCGCCACCCGTACGAACGAGTTCGTACTGCCGGCCGCGACCAGGGCGCCCGCC
Source organism: Streptomyces sp. NPDC023838 (assembly GCF_040639555.1). NCBI lineage: Bacteria > Bacillati > Actinomycetota > Actinomycetes > Kitasatosporales > Streptomycetaceae > Streptomyces > Streptomyces sp. NPDC023838. The sequence continues at coordinate 105,918 of NZ_JBFAAD010000002.1, read as the reverse complement.
GCGCCCAGGGTGATCACCACCGAGCGCGGGCCGCGCAGCAGCAGCGCCCGCGCCCAGTCCTCGGGCGCGGGGCCCGCCGAGTCGCCCAGCAGGAAACGGGCCTCGTGCTCGTTGACGATCAGCGGGTCGCAGGCCGCGAGGACCTCGGCGGGCAGCGGACCGGGCGGCGAGGGGTTGAGGACGAACCGGCTGTCGAAGGCGAGGCTGCGGACGGTCTCCACCACGGTCTCCAGCGGGATCTCCAGCTGCGCCGACACCACCCGCGAGGCCTGGAAGACGCTGGCGGCGGCGCGTACGTCCTGAGGCGTGAGGCGGGCGTTGGCGCCGGGCGAGACCACGATGCTGTTGTCTCCCGACGGGTCCACCGTGATCAGCGCCACCCCGGTGGGCGCCCCGCCAACCAGCATGCCGACGGTGTCGACGCCGGCCGCCCGCTGGGAGTCCAGCAACAGCCGCCCGTGTCCGTCGTCGCCGACGCGGGCGAGCAGCGCGACGCGCGCCCCGAGCCGGGCGGCGGCCACGGCCTGGTTGGCGCCCTTGCCGCCGGGGTGGACCACCAGGTCCGAGCCGAGCACCGTCTCGCCGGGCCCGGGGCGCCGCTCCACCCCGATGACGAGGTCGGCGTTGGCGGACCCGACGACCAGGAGGTCGTAGTCGTACATCCCTGTCCTGCTTTCGCTGAGTGGCGGGTGTGGCGGGTGTGCGGGTGGACGCCCGTCAGGAGAAGTCGGCGACGTTGCGCCGGGTGACGACCTTGACCGGGACCTTCACCGTGCTCTCGACCGCGTCGCCCTTCGCCGCCCGCACCGCGTTGCGGACGGCGATGCGGCCGAGCTCGGCGGGCTGCTGAGCGACCGACGCGTACAGCGTGCCCGCCGCGACCGCCTTCAGGCCATCGGGGGTGCCGTCGAAACCGACCACCGCGACGGACGTGCCCGCCTTGGCGCCCAGGGCCTTGACCGCGCCGAGGGCCATCTCGTCGTTCTCGGCGAAGACTCCGCTGACATCGGCGTGGGACTGCAGCAGGTTGGTCATGACGTCGAGGCCCTTGGTGCGGTCGAAGTCGGCGGGCTGGCGGGCGACGACCGTGATGCCGGGGTACGCCTTGATGCCCTCGGCGAAGCCCTGGCCGCGCTCGCGGCTGGCGGAGGTGCCCGCGGTGCCCTGCAGGACGACGATCCTGCCCTTGCCGCCGAGCTTGTCGGCGAGGGTCCTGGCGGCGAGCCTGCCGCCCGCGATGTTGTCGGAGGCGACCAGGGTGGCGGTCTCGGCCTTGTTGACGCCCCGGTCGGCGGCGACCACCGGGATGTCCGCCTTGTTGGCGCCGCGCACGGACGGCCCGACGGCGTCCGAGTCGACCGGGTTGACGATGATCGACTTCACTCCCGCGCCGGTGAAGTTCTGTATCTGGTTGGCCTGTTGGGAGGCGTCGTTCTGGGCGTCGGTGACGGTGAGGTCGACTCCGGCCGCCTTCGCCTCCGCCTTGGCCCCGGCTTCCATCTGGACGAAGAAGGGGTTGTTGAGGGTGGAGAGCGACATGCCCATCTTGGTGGACGAGCCGGACGAGCCGGTGTTCACGAACGACAGGGCGCCCAGGACAGCCGCCAGGGCGACGGCCGCGACCGCGAGCTTGGCCGCGCCCCGCTTGCCGCCGAAGCCGCCTCCCGCTCCCGTCGCGGTCGCCCCCGGTGCGGCCCCGGCGCGGCGGCGCGCCGTGTCGAGCAGCACGGCGAGCGCGATGACGACACCGATGACGACCTGCTGCCAGAACGCCGACACCGACAGCAGGTTGAGGCCGTTGCGCAGCACGGCGAGGATCAGCGCGCCGATGAGGGTTCCGGACGCCTTGCCGACGCCGCCGGAGAGGCTGGCGCCGCCGATGACGACGGCCGCGATCGCGTCGAGCTCGTACCCCTGGGCGGCCTGCGGCTGCGCGGAGACCAGCCGGGAGGCGAGCACGATGCCCGCGACGGCGGCGAAGAGGCCGGAGAGAGCGTAGATCGCGATCTTCTGCCGCTTGACCCGCAGCCCCGACAGCCGGGCCGCCTCCTCGTTGCCGCCGATCGCGTACATGGAGCGCCCGATGTACGTACGGGACAGGATCAGGGCAGTGAGCAGGCCCATCACGACCATCACGATCACCGGGACCGGCAGGTGCCCGCCGAGCGTGTCGCCCACCCGGGAGACGGACTCGGGGAAGGCGATCGGGCTGCCCTGCGAGATGACCAGGGAGAGGCCGCGGCCGACCGAGAGCATGGCCAGGGTGGCGATGAACGGCGGGAGTTTGCCGTACGAGACGAGGGCGCCGTTGACGACGCCGCAGGCCAGGCCCGTACCGATGGCGAGGAGGACCGCGAACCAGACCGGCAGGCCCTGCTTCGTCGCCGTCCAGGCGAGCACGGTCGCGCTCAGCGCGGCCACCGAGCCGACGGAGAGGTCGATGCCGGCCGAGACGATGACGAAGGTGACGCCGAAGGCGAGGATCGCGGTGACGGCGGCCTGGACGCCGACGTTGAGCAGGTTCTGTGTGGTCAGGAAGTCGCCGGAGAGCAGCGACATCGCCACCGCCAGGACCACCAGGGCGCTGAGGGCGCCGTTGTCGAGCAGCAGGCGGCGGACGGTCTGGGCGCCGCTCGCGCCCGTGGTGCTGCGGAGCGTGTCAGTGGCCACGGGAGCCCTCCTCTTCGTGCGATACAAGTTCGTGCGGTGCCGGGGCGGCCGCGGGGGCCGCGCCGACGGCGAGTTCCATGACGGCTTCCTGGGTCGCCCGGTGTGCCGGGAGTTCGCCGGCGATCCGCCCCTGGGCCATGACCAGCACCCGGTCGCTCATGCCGAGCACCTCGGGAAGATCGCTGGAGATCATCAGGACGGCGTGCCCGGAGGCGGTCAGTTCGTTGATGAGCTGGTAGATCTCGACCTTGGCGCCGACGTCGATGCCACGGGTCGGCTCGTCGAGGATGAGCACTCTCGTCTCGGCGAGGAGCCACTTGCCGATGACGACCTTCTGCTGGTTGCCGCCGGACAGGGTGCGCACCTGCTGGCCGAGCCCGGCCATCCGTACGCCGAGCTGCTCGGCGATCCGTGCGGCGGCCGTGCGCTGTCCCTTGCGGTCCACGAGCCCGGCGCGGGTGGCCGAGCGCAGCGTGACCAGGCCCAGGTTCTCCTGTACGGAGGCGTCCAGCAGGAGCCCCTGGCCCTTGCGGTCCTCGGGGACGAGGCCGATCCCGGCGCCCATGGCGGCGTTCACGTCGTGCCGGGGCAGGCGGGTGCCGGAGACCTCGACGGTGCCGCTGTCGTAGCGGTCGGCGCCGAAGACGGCGCGGGCGACCTCGGTGCGGCCCGCGCCGACCAGCCCCGCGAGGCCGACGACCTCACCGGCGCGCACCTCGAAGCCGACGTCGTGGAAGACGCCGTCGCGGGTGAGGCCGCGCACCGAGAGCAACGGGGCTCCGGCGTCCGGGCGTTGGCGCGGATACTGCTGGTCGATGCCGCGCCCCACCATCAGGCGGACGAGTTCGTCCTCGGGGGTGGAGGCGGGCACCTGGCCGACGCTGCGGCCGTCGCGCAGCACGGTGACGCGGTCGCCGAGGGCGGCGATCTCTTCGAGGTGGTGGGTGATGAAGACGACGCCCACGCCGTCCGCTCGCAGTGAGCGCACGATCGTGAAGAGCTTGTCGACCTCCTCGGAGGTGAGGACGGCGGTCGGCTCGTCCATGACGAGGACGCGCGCGTCGAGGCTGAGCGCCTTGGCGATCTCGACCATCTGGAGCCGGGCGATGCCCAGTTCACGTACGCGCGCCTGGGGAGCGACGTCAACGCCTACCCGCTCCAGGAGCACCGCGGCGTCCGCCTCCATCCGCCTGCGGTCGATCATCCCCAGGCGGCGCGGCTGGCGGCCCAGGAAGATGTTCTCCGCGACCGTGAGGTCGGGCACCAGGTTGAACTCCTGGTAGATGGTGGCGATGCCGAGCCGTTCGGCGTCCTGCGCGCTGTGGACGCGCACCTCGCGCCCGTCGACGAGGATCCGGCCGCTGTCGGGGCGGTGGGCGCCGGAGAGCATCTTGATGAGGGTGCTCTTGCCCGCGCCGTTCTCGCCGAGCAGGACGTGCACCTCGCCCCGGCGCAGATCGAAGTCGACGCCGTCGAGCGCGACCACGCCGGGAAAGGACTTGCGTATGCCTTCTACGCGCAGCAAGTCGTCGGAACCGCTCACGGGTTGCTCCTGTGGGTCGGGGCGTCCTCGCCGCAGGAGCTGCGGACGACCAGGCGCGCGGGCAGGGTGACGGACTGCGGCGGCCGTCCCTCGATGCGGTCGACGAGGGCGCGGACGGCGGCCCGGCCCAGCTCGCCGGTGGGCTGCGCGATCGCGGTGATCGGCGGATCCGTGTGGACGAACCACGGGATGTCGTCGAAGGCGGCGAGCCCGATGTCGTGCGGCACGCGCAGGCCGTGGGCCCGGATCGCGTCGAGCGCGCCGAGCGCCATCAGGTTGTCGGCGGCGAAGACGACTTCGGGCGGCTCGGGGAGGGCCAGGAAGCGCTCGGTGCTGCGGCGGCCGCTGCCGGCCTGGAAGTCTCCGTGGCCGATGTAGGCCTCGGGCAGCGTCAGGCTGTGCTCGCGCAGGGCTTCCCGGAAGGCCTCGACGCGCTCGCTGCCGGTGGTGGTGGTGGCCGGGCCCGCGATGATGGCGAGCCTGCGATGGCCGAGGCCGTGCAGGTGGGCGACCAGGTCGCGGATGGCGGCGCGGCCGTCGGCCCGTACGACGGGGACGTCCACGCCGGGGATCCAGCGGTCGACGAAGACCATGGGGGTGCCCGCGCGGACCGCGTCCAGCATCAGCGGGGAGCCGCCGTCGGTGGGCGAGACGAGCAGGCCGTCGATCCTGCGGTCGAGGAGCGTGCGGACGTGGTGGTCCTGGAGTTCGGGCCGCTCGTCGGCGTTGCCAATGATGACGCTGTAGCCGAGCGCGCGGGCCTCCTCCTCGACGGAGCGGGCCAGTTCGGTGAAGTACGGGTTGAGCACGTCGCTGATGACCAGGCCCAGGGTGCGGGTCTGGTCGGTGCGCAGCGACCTGGCCACGGCGTTGGGCCGGTAGCCGAGCGCGTCGACGGCGGCGAGGACGCGGGCGCGTGCCTCGGGGCTGACGGACGGGTGGCTGTTGAGGACACGGGAGACCGTGGCGACGGACACGCCCGCGCGGGCCGCCACGTCCTTGATGCTCGCCATGCGCCGGATCACCTCCTTGTGAGCCCGTGGGACTCGCTGGGAGTCCGTGGAATCGATTACACGGAGGATTGGAATCGATTACAGGTGTCTGGACAAGCCCCTTCCGCCGCTCCGAGATCCGATCGTGATGAACGCGCGCTCATATGAGCACAACAGCGGCTGGGCTGGCGAAGGGCCGCCGCACGGCTCCGCGGGCGGCCTCCGCTTCGACGGCGGGGCGGCGGATTCACACCGCCGCGACGCCTCAACCACTGGTGCTGCTGCGGCAGTTGATGAACACTCTCCCTCTGTTACGTGCCGAGGAACGCTCTTCCACTCGTCGCGCGCCGGGCGCACCGGCCGCGGAAGGAGCCGTCCATGCGTACAGGCAGATCCAGAGGGATGCGTACGGCCGCGGTCGTCGTTCTGGCGGTCGCGGCACTGCTGGCTCCGGGCGGCCTCGCCGCCGGTGCCGGCATCCAGGAGGAGGACGACGAGGGCGGCCCGGCCGCCCCCGCCGAATACAGCTATCTGCAGAAGGCGGTGCCCGGGCAGCCGCTGCCCCGGCACGCCTACGACACCGCGGCGGCGCAGGCGGCCGCTCTGCCCGCCACCGGCGGCACCTGGCAGCCCATCGGGCCCACCAACATCGGCGGCCGGGTCGTCTCGCTCGCCCTCGACCCGCACCACCCCGACACCCTGTACGCGGCCGCCGCCAGCGGCGGGGTGTGGCGCTCGGCCGACGCGGGCAGGACGTTCACCCCCGCGTGGCCCGAGCGCGGCACCCAGGCCATGGGCGCGCTCGCCGCCGCCCCCGACGGCACGCTCTACGCCGGAACGGGCGAGCCCAACCCGGGCGGCGGCAGCGTCACGTACGAGGGGACCGGCGTCTACCGCTCCACCGACCAGGGCCGCAGCTGGCGCGCGGTCGGGCTGCGGGACTCGGGGGCGGTCGGCGCGTTCGCGGTGGATCCGCGCAGCCCGCGCCGGGTACTGGCCGCGGCCACCGGCTCGCTCTACAACCCGGGCGGCGACCGGGGTGTGTACCTCTCCGAGAACGCGGGCGGCTCCTGGCGGCGGGTGCTCGACGTGCCCAACGCGTTCACCGGCGCCGTCGACGTCCAGCGCGACCCGGTGAACCCCGACCGCGTGTACGCCGTGCTCTGGGACCACCGGCGGGAGCCGGACAAACGCACCTACGGCGGTACGGGCTCCGGCGTCTACCGGTCGGACGACGGCGGCGCCCACTGGCGGCGCCTCGGCGGCGGGCTGCCCACGGCCGACTCGGGGCGCATCGGCCTCGGCATCGCCACCTCCGAGCCCGGCCGCCTCTACGCGATGGTCGGCGCCACGGACGGCACCTTCGGGTCCTTCCTCACCTCGACCGACGGCGGCGACAGCTGGACGAAGGTGCCGGACAACGCGACGCTGACCGAGTCCCAGTCCAGCTACTCCTGGTGGTTCGGCAAGGTGTGGGTCGATCCGGCCGACGCCCGGCACCTCCATGTGGCCGGGGTGGACCTGCTCACCACCAAGGACGGCGGGACCACCTGGACGGAGGAGGACGCCGTCCACGCCGACCAGCACGCCATGCTCTGGGACCCGCGCACGCCCGGCCGCGTCTACCTCGGCAACGACGGCGGCGTCTACCGCTCCGAGGCGCGCGGCGACGGCGGCTGGACCAAGGCGACGTACGAGCCGTGGACCCAGCTCTACACCGTGGCGGCCACCCCGCAGGACACCGGCCGGATCTCCGGCGGAGCCCAGGACAACGGCTCCATCCGGTCCTGGGGCGGCGACCGGTTCAACGAATACCTCGGCGGCGACGGGCTGCAGAACCTCATCGACCCCACCGACGCCAACCGGGTGTACGCCTGCTACCAGTACGGCAACTGCTTCCGCTCCACGGACGGCGGCGCCACGCTCACCGAGTACACCGACTCGACCACCGCGGAGCGGCGCAACTGGCTCACCCCCGTCCAGTTCGACCCGGTGAACCCGAGCGTCCTCTACTACGGCGGTGACCGCCTCAACCGGTCCGCCGACGGCGGCGCGACCTGGCAGCCCATCAGCCCCGACCTGACGGGCGGCCCGGGCCACGACTCCTACCCCTACGGCACGATCACCACGGTCGCGGCCGCGCGGGACGGGCACACCGTCTGGGCGGGCACGGACGACGGCCGGGTGTGGGTGACCCGCGACCTCGGCGCCCACTGGACCCGGGTCCTCACCGGCCGGCCGTGGGTGACCCGGATCGCGGTGGACCCGGACGACCCGGCGACCGCGTACGTCTCGCTCTCCGGGTACCGGTCGGGTTCGCCGCTGCCGCATCTGCTGCGGACCCGGGACGCGGGCGCGAGCTGGAGCGATCTGTCCGGAAACCTTCCGCAGGCACCGGTGAACGACGTGGTGCTCGGCGGCCGGAACACGCTCTACGCGGCCACCGACCAGGGCGTGTTCATCAGCGGCCGGGGCGGCTGGCGGCGGCTCGGCGGCGGGCTTCCGCTGGTGCCGGTGTCGGACATCACATACGACCCGGCCCACCACCGCCTGGTGGCGGCCACCTTCGGACGCGGCTTCTACAGTCTCCGTACCAGCCAGTAGATTTGACGGCTCATCAGGCCCCCGCCGGCACGGTCGGCGGGGGCCTTCGCGCGCCCGCGCGCGGCACGGTCGGCCGTGGCCGGTTCACATCGGTGCCGTCCGGACACTGCACCGACGCGATCTCGCCATGTACGGTTCAAATACGCGTCGACCGGCGGCCTCCCAACTGCCGTTCTACGCGCGCAGACTGGGCGCCCGCACCGCCTCTCCCCCACCCCTCACGGAGGTAGCAGGATGCTCCGACCCCGGAGTTCCCCCAGGTCACGCCAGAGACTCGCGACCGCACTCGCCGTGTTCGGCATGCTCGGCGCCGGCACCGCCGCGCTGGCCGTCACCGCTCCCCCGGCCGCCGCGGTCACCACCCCGCACCGCGTGCTCTTCGACAACTCGAAGGTCGAGACCGCCGGCAACGCCGACTGGATCATCGGGACCAGCCAGCCGGACCCGCTGGGCCAGAAGGCCGACCCTTCGGTGGAGAAGGACTGGACCGGTGCGCTCTCCTCCTGGGGCGTCGCGCTCCAGAAGACAGGCGCGTACTCGCTCAAGACGCTGCCTTCGGGCAACACCATCACGTACGGCACGTCGTCGGCGCTGGACCTCCAGAACTTCGACACCTTCGTGCTGCCCGAGCCGAACGTGCTGCTGTCGGCGGCCGAGAAGACGGCCGTGATGAAGTTCGTGCAGAACGGCGGCGGTCTCTTCATGATCTCCGACCACACCGGCTCGGACCGCAACAACGACGGCGCCGACGCGGTCAAGGTCCTCAACGACCTCATGACCAACAACAGCGTGGACAGCACCGACCCGTTCGGGTTCTCCATCGACTCGCTCAACATCGCCAGCGACAACCCGAGAGCCGTCACCGGCACCACGGATCCGGTGCTCAACGGCTCCTTCGGCAAGGTCACCGGCAGCATCATCCGCAACGGGACGACCGCGACGCTGAAGCCCGCGGACAATCCGGCCGTCAAGGGTCTGGTGTACCGCACGGGCTCCTCCGGGAACACCGGCGCCTTCTTCGCGACCAGCACGTTCGGCAGCGGCCGGGTGGCGTTCTGGGGCGACAGCTCGCCCATCGACGACGGCACCGGCCAGTCGGGCAACACCCTCTTCGACGGCTGGGACGACCCGGCCGGCACGGACGCGGCCCTCGCGCTCAACGGTACGGAGTGGCTCGCGGGCGCGGCGGGGTCGAGCGGCGGCACCGGCGGAACCGGCGGCGGCACCTGCACCGCCGCGCAGCTGCTCGCCAACCCCGGCTTCGAGTCCGGCGCTTCGGCGTGGGCGGGCAGCAGCGGTGTCATCACGACCGACTCCGGTGAGGCCGCGCGCACGGGCACGTACAAGGCATGGCTGAACGGCTACGGATCCGCCCACACCGACACGCTCTCCCAGTCGGTGACGATCCCGGCGGGCTGCACCAGCGCGAAGCTCAGCTTCTATCTGCACGTCGACACGGCCGAGACGACCACGACGACGGCCTACGACACACTGAAGGCTCAGGTGGTCGACGCCAACGGAACGGTGCTGTCCACCCTCGCCACCTACTCCAACCTCAACGCCGCGGACGGTTACACCCTGCGGACCTTCGACCTCGGCGCGTACGCCGGACGGACGGTGACCGTGAAGTTCACCGGCACCGAGGGCTCCCAGGTCCAGACGTCGTTCGTCATCGACGACACGGCGCTCGACGTGAGCTGAGGCCCGGCTCGCACCACACGGACCGCCGTCCACCCCTCGCGGGTGGGCGGCGGTTCGTGTGTCCGACCGCTGTCCGTGGCGAGACGGCGGCCGCCGCCGTCAAAGCTCTTGTCTTGTCAGGCACCGCTCATTACCGTCCCGTAGCCACATCACCTTCCCCGCAGCCCCATCGCACCGTGATTGTCATGCCCCCACAAGATCATCCGGAGTGACGATGCCCGTGTACCGAACGCTCGGCTCCCTGGCGGCCGTGGTGACCCTGGCCGTGGCCGGGACCTCCGCGACCGCCACCGCGTCCGCGCCCCCCGCGGCCTCCGATTCCGCGGCCGCGGCGAAGCCCTCCGGCGCCGCGGCTCTGCGGGAGGTGATGTTCGTGGGCAACAACTGGGACGGCACCGCCGACGTCCTCAGATCCAGCGGCGATCTGGCCCGGATCGGGCGGGTCGACGTCATCCCGGACAAGGACCAGCGCCTCACCGAGATCTACCTCAACCCCATCAAACTGGCCTATTTCCTAGGCATCCGACAGGGGCCGGGCGAGGGGCACGACCAGTTCGTCGACGACATGTACTCCACGCCCGATGGCTCGGCCGTCGTGGTCTCCCGGCCCAGCTTCGCCGACGTGGTGTCGATCGACCTGGCGACCGGACGCATCAACTGGCGCTTCCCCGTGTCGGGTTACCGCTCGGACCACATGGCCGTCTCCCCGGACGGGACCCGGGTCGCCGTCTCCGCCTCCACCTCGAACACCGTGCACGTGCTCGACATCGCGACCGGCCACCAGCTCGGCTCGTTCGCGACCGGCGACAAACCCCATGAGAACGTCTTCACCGACGGCGGCAGGTATCTCTGGAACATGGCGATCGGCGAGGTCAACACCGCCCTCGACGACCCGGCGTGGGACTGGACGAAGGGCGACCGGCACATCACGGTGGTGGACGCGCACACCTTCAAGCCCGTCAAGACCATCGACATGCGCGACCGACTCGACGCGTTCGGCCGCAAGGACCTCTCCGACGCCGTCCGACCCGTGGTCTTCACCCCCGACGAGTCGAAGCTCTACTTCCAGGTGTCGTTCTTCAACGGCTTCCTCGAGTACGACATCGCCGCCGACCGGATCACCCGGTCCAAGACGCTCCCCGAGAACCCCGCGACCAGCAAGGACCGCACCACCTGGGTCAACGACTCGCGCCACCACGGGCTCTCGATCAGCCCCGACGGGGCCAAGCTCTGCGTCGCCGGGACGATGGACGACTACGCGACGGTCGTCGACCGTACAACGTTGCGGGAAGGCCCGCTGGTTCCCGCGTCCAAGCCTTACTGGGCGACCGTGAGCGGGGACGGCAAGTCCTGCGTCATCTCGGAGAGCGGGGCGGACCGGATCACCGCCATCGACTTCGCCACCGGGCAGAAGACGGTCTCCGTCGCGGTCGGCGACCATCCGCAGCGGGTGCGGATCGGTCATGTCGCCGCCGACTGGACCGGTCCGTCGGCTCACCCTGCGGCACGCTGATCGTCCGCACGGCCGAAGCCGCCCCGTCGGCTCGCATTTCTCCCCGTACACGGACAAAGCTCCGTCCTCGCGCTGTGATCACCAGCACAGTGTGAGGACGGAGCAACCAACCTGGTCCCGCACGCATCTGAACCGGTGGTACGACCGTATGGAACGCGGAGAACACAACGGCCGGTCACCCTCCGTTCACCTGCGGCGGGAGCGAATACCGGGGCGATTGTTAAATCTGAGTTCCAAAGGAACATGTACGGGACAAACGCCTTTACATGCGCATGTCATACGTAGCAGGGTTCGCTCGGGGCCATACAGTCCCCGCGGTGCTCCAGGGCACCGTGCGTACGGGCGGTTGTAGCCGGCCGCCCCCGCAGCACATAAGGACCCTCCATAGTGCGTACACCCCACATACGCAGACTGGCGATCGCTCTGGCCGTCACCACGGCCGCGACCATCACGGCGGGGGGCGTCGGCACCGCCTTCGCGACCTCCGCCGCCACGGCGACTTCTCCCGTCGCCGCCGTCAAGTCCGCGAAGTCGGCCGTGGACGCGGCGCGCGCCGCCGCGTTCGCACACGCCGCCGCCACGGGTGTCTCCAAGGACGACACCCTGACGGCCACCGACACCCTGATCGACCCGGACGGCAAGCAGCACGTCCGGTTCGTCCGCGCCCACAAGGGCCTGCCGGTCCTCGGCGGCGACCTGGTCGTCCACCTCGACGCCAAATCCGCGTACCTGGACGTGACCCGGGCCACCCGCCACCAGGTCGACGTCGCCGCCAAGACCCCGAAGCTGACGGCCGCGCAGGCCAAGGCCAAGGCGGCCTCGGCGGCGAAGGGCGACGCCGGGACGCCCGAGCTGGTCGTCGACGCGCGCGCCGGCCGCACGACGCTCGCGTACCAGATCAAGGTCACCGGCAGCAGGACGACGGAGGCTGGCGGCGCCCGCACGGTCGTCGTCGACGCCGCCACCGGTACCGTGCTCAGCAACACCCCGGTCAACGACTCGTTCGTCTCGCCGCGGCTCAAGGAGACGCTGCGTCAGCGCGGCCAGACGATCGCGCCGAAGACCGGTGCGACCGCCTCCTCCGGCGCGGCCGCCACGGCGTCCCCGGCCCGGCCGTTCAACCCACCGAAGAGCGCCGGCATCCCCTCGCTCGGCTCCGGCGCCTCGCTGTTCGTCGGCAAGGTCCCGCTGAACACGCTGAAGACCGGCGGCTCCTCCTACCTGCTCAAGGACGCCACGCGCGGCAACACCGAGACGCGCGACGCGGGCGGCCGTGAGCTGGTGCAGTTCAACCTGGGCAAGCCCTTCACCAGCAGCAGCAACAGCTGGGGCAACGGCGCCGCGAGCAACCGCCAGACGGCGGCCGTGGACGCCCAGTTCGGCATCGCCAGCACCCTCGACTTCTACAAGAAGGTCCTGGGCCGCAACGGCATCAAGAACGACGGCGCCGGCGCGCACGCGCTGGTGCACTTCGGCTCCAACGTCGGCAACGCCTTCTGGTACTCGGACTGCGGCTGCATGCTCTACGGCGACGGTGACGGCCAGGACTTCAAGAACCCGCTGGTCGTGCTCGACGTCACGGGCCACGAGCTCACCCACGGCGTCGTCGACGCCACGGCCAACCTGCAGCCGACCCGGGTGGACGCGAACGACAACCAGTTCGGTGAGGCGGGCTCGCTCAACGAGTCGCTGGCGGACATCTTCGGCAGCAACGTCGAGTTCGCGGCCAACAACCCGAACAACCCGCCGAACTACCTGGTGGGCGAGAAGCTGGGCCTGGCCCAGACCTTCCTGCGCCGCCTGGACAAGCCCTCCCTCGACCAGCTCGAGCAGACGGTCGACTACTGGTCGCCCGCGTCGTACGACACCGAGGTGCACGCCGGTTCCGGCGTCTCCTCGCACGCGTACTACCTGCTCGCCGAGGGCAGCGGCAAGAAGACGATCGGCAACGTCACCTACGACTCGCCGACCTACGACGGCTCGTCCGTGACCGGCATCGGGCGGGACAAGGCGACGCAGATCTTCTACCGCGCCCTGACCCGCTACATGGTCTCCACGACCGACTTCCACGACGCCCGCACGGCGACGCTGAAGGCGGCGGCCGACCTGTACGGCGCGACCAGCGTCGAGTACAAGACGGTGGACCGGGCCTGGGCCGCGGTCAACGTCACCGTGGCGAACACGCCGAAGCGCTGACGCGCGACGCCGTTCCCAGCAGGCGCCCCCGCGGGACTCGCGGGGGCGCCTTCGCGTTCACCGGGCGCCCCGGGGCCGTACGTTCACCCTCCCGCGGTCGCCGCCCGCACCGACAGCGGCGTGGCGATGTCCTCCAGTGCCTTGCCCTCGGCGTCGACCGCGAAGAACGCCGCCACCAGACCCGCCGCCGTCATCAGGGCGGCGCCGATGCAGAACGCCAGGACCGCGTCGTCGACGACCCCGCTCGACGTCAGGTCCGAGAAGACCAGCGGCCCCGAGATGCCGCCGGCCGCCGTGCCGATCGCGTAGAAGAAGGCGATCGCCATCGCCCGCGTCTCCATCGGGAAGATCTCACTCACCGTCAGATACGCCGAACTGGCCCCGGCCGACGCGAAGAAGAGGACCGCGCACCAGCAGGCCGTCATCGTGGTCGCGTTCAGCCACCCCTGGCTGAAGAACCAGGCCGTGACGAAGAGCAGGGCGCCGGAGAGCAGATACGTCCCGGCGATCATCACCTTGCGTCCGACGGTGTCGAAGAACCGGCCGAGCAGCAGCGGCCCGAGGAAGTTGCCGAAGGCGATGACGGCGAAGAAGTAGCCCGTCGTACCGCTGGAGACGTCGAAGAACTTCACCAGGATGGAACTGAAGCCGAACGTGATGGCGTTGTAGAGGAAGGCCTGCCCGATGAAGAGGGCGAAGCCGAGCACCGCGCGCTTGGGATAGGAGCGGAAGAGGGTCCTGGCGATCTCAAGGAACCCCACGCTCTCGCGCTGTTCGATGGTGATGGGCCGCCCCGGCAGGGGCAGCGGCTCGCCCGTCTCCTGCTCGACCTGCCGTTCCACGCCGTCGACGAGCCCTTCCGCGCCTTCCTCGTGGCCGTGGATGAACATCCAGCGCGGGCTCTCCGGCACATGGCGCCGCACCAGCATGATGACCAGGCCGAGCACCACGCCGAGGGCGAAGGTGAGCCGCCAGCCCAGGTCCTTGGGGAAGATGCCCGTGTCGAGGGCGAGTACGGAGAGCAGCGCGCCGCCCATCGCGCCGAGCCAGTAGCTGCCGTTGATGATCAGGTCGACGCGGCCGCGGTACTTGCTGGGGATGAGCTCGTCGATCGCGGAGTTGATGGCCGCGTACTCACCGCCGATGCCGAATCCCGTGAGGAAGCGGAAGAGGAAGAACCACCAGGCCGAGAAGGACAGCGCGGTCATGGCGGTGGCCATCAGATAGACGGCGAGGGTGATCAGGAAGAGTTTCTTGCGGCCGTACCGGTCGGTGAGCCAGCCGAAGAACAGCGCCCCGGAACAGGCCCCGCTCACATACAGTGCCGCGCCGAGACCCGTGACCTGCGCGTCGGTGATGGCCAGCCCGCTGCCGTCCTCGGAGAGGCGGCTGGCGATGTTGCCGACGACGGTGACTTCGAGGCCGTCGAGGATCCAGACGGTGCCGAGCCCGATGACGATCATCCAGTGCCAGCGCGACCAGGGCAGCCGGTCGAGCCGCGCGGGGACTTCGGTGGTGATGGTCCGGCCTTGTGCCTTGCTGCCCACCGTCGCACCGTCCATGCGTGCCTCCCTGACTGCCGCGGGCCCGTGAGCGCCCGGGAAACCGGACATGTCCGCCACGGGTACCCGAAGATCATCGCGACTAACCCGCCCAACCGCCGCGCGTACCTGTTCGTGTGCGGCCCGGCGTCAGCGCGGTGGGCTCAGGGCCGGGCCAGCGGGCGGGCGTAGGTGACGTACTCGCGGTGGGTGGTGAAGCCCAGCCGTTCGTAGAGCCCGAGGGCGCCGGAGGGGTTGGCGGTGTCGACGGTGAGTGAGGCGCTGTCGTAGCCGTGGGTGAGGGCCGCGTCGAGCGTGGCGGCCATCAGGGCGGGGGCGGCGCCGCGGCCCCGGTGCGAGGGGCGGGTGGCGAGATAGCCGATGTGGCAGTCGCGGGTGCCGTCGGCGGCGGTGTCGGCTTCGTACTCCTCGGCGATCAGATACGCCACCACCTCGTCGCCGTCGAGGAGCAACCGCGACAGGGCCGGGCGGAACGAGCGGGCGCCCACCACCCAGGTCCGCCAGTCGGTGCCGTCCATCTCGGTGAAGTCCCAGTGGTCCCGGAAGGCGTCGTTGTGGGCCAGCCGGGTGGCCTCGTCGTAGCCGGGCTCGAAGGCCACCAGCCGCAGTCCCTCGGGGACACCGCCGGTCATCGGGCGGCCCGTGTTGAGCGGATGGGTCATCTCGAACCACCAGCGGCAGGCCGTGAACCCGGCGCTGGAGGACAGCGCCAGCAGATTCGCGTCGCCGGACTTCCCGCTGATCAGCAGCTCGCCGGGCAGGTGCGTGAAGCCCTCGGCGTACAGCGCGCGGGCCCGGGAGTCCATCCAGGCGACCAGGTGGCGGCCGAGCCCCTGGCGCCGCCACTCGGGCCGGACCGCCGCGTCGCCGCGGAAGCGGGCCGCGTCCACTGCGCCGTCCGGGGCGCGCACCAGGGCGTACGCGACCATCCGCGCGCCGTCCCACAGCGTCAGGGTGTCCCGCTCCAGGTCCAGCTTGGGGTTCTCCAGCTCTTCGGCGAGGTCGTCCGCGTCGATGTGGTGGCCGGTCCGGTCGACCCGCTCCGCGTCGACGCGCAGGTTCAGCCAGGCGGGCACGTCGGCCTTGTCCATCGGCCGTGTCAGAAAGCCGCCGGGGGCGATGTGCGACGTGGTGTTCACCGTTCCATAGTCGGCCGCGCGCGAGGGCCCC
Source organism: Streptomyces sp. NPDC023838 (assembly GCF_040639555.1). Taxonomy (NCBI): domain Bacteria; kingdom Bacillati; phylum Actinomycetota; class Actinomycetes; order Kitasatosporales; family Streptomycetaceae; genus Streptomyces; species Streptomyces sp. NPDC023838. The sequence continues at coordinate 89,967 of NZ_JBFAAD010000002.1, read as the reverse complement.
GCCCGCCGAGCCCGGTGCGCCCGGCGGGCGCGCTGGCCCGTCCGGGTGGAGTGCGCGGGGACTCGGCGCCCCGCCGCGTAGGAAATGACAGCGCCCGTCAACGTAGAGCCCCGTGTCCTCGACGCCTTCCGCATCCTCTTCGCGCCCTCCCCGCAGGGCTCTACTGCGCGCCGCCGTGGCGGGCGGGCTCGCCGCGATGGCGGCGCCGACGGCCCACGCGGCTGCGCCCGTCTCCTCCACCGCTTCCGCGCCCCCGCCCTCCCGGACGCCGGCAACCCTGATCCTCGCCTGCGACCAGGCGTCCCGGTCGGTGCTCCTGCTCGACGCGACCAGCGCCTACTGGCGCTCCGGGAGCCCCGACCGGACGGCGCGGGCCGCCGATCTGCTGCCGCTGTGGTCCTGGACGCCCGTGCACGACCCGGGGCTCGCGGACCTCGACCCGGGCAGCGGGTGGCAGAACGTCAGCGAGGCCAAGGCCCGCTCCACCACCTCCGGCCCGCTCCTGCTGACCTGTGCCTCCGGCGGTCTCGTGGCGGCGGTCCTCCCCGGGACCGGATCGGTGTACTGGGCCACCTCGCTGCCCGCGCGGGCCAACCCGCACACCGTCGAGCTGCTGCCGGACGGCAACATCGCGGTGGCGGCGAGCACCGGCGGCTTCGTCCGCGTCTACACCGCCTCGCAGGGCGCGCGCTCCGGGGTGTACGTCTCGTTCGCGTTGCCCGGCGCGCACGGGCTGCTGTGGGACGCGGGCAGCGGGCTGCTGTGGGCGCTCGGCGACGCGCTGCTCGTGGGTCTCGCCGTGGAGGGCGGCGCCGCGAGCCCCCGGCTGACGGCGGCGCGCACCGTCGCGCTGCCCGAGCCCGGCGGCCACGACCTGGCGCGGGCGCTCGGCGCGGACGCCCCGATGTGGCTGTCGACGAGCGGCCATGTGCGCCAGTTCGCCGTCCGCACCGGTGCGTTCGTCGCGTACCCGGACCAGAGCGCCCTCGACCGGCCCTCGGTCAAGAGGGTCAGCCAGAACCCGGTCACTGGGCGGGTCCTGACCGTCAGCCCGGAGCCCGGCACCCCGTGCCCCTGGTGCACCTCGCGCATCCGCTTCCGCGCCCGGGCGGCGAGGAGGAGCTCAAGGGGTCGAGCCTGTACTAGGGCCTGTCGTCAAATTCCCGTCGTCGCCCGAAGGGCGGTCCGGCGGCGTCTGGTGCGTGCTCTCGGCGCGCCGGGCGAGAGCCCTCGTACTGGACGTACGTGGGCTTTCACCCGGTGCGGCGAGAGTGCGTGCCAGGCGTCGCAGGACAGACGGGAATTTGACGACAGGCCCTAGGCCCGGTGGTGGACGGCCGACGCGCCGGCCGCCGTCGCAAGGCGGCCGGACTCCTGCCGGGGCGGTCAGGGCGCGGTCACTGCCGTACGGTCCAGTGGTCGCTGGCGCCCACCTGGAGGAACTTCAGGGGCGGGCACAGGAAGTCCCGCCCGGACGGTTTGTCCTCGGTCCACGGGGAGTCCGCCGGGCGCGCGGGCTTCCAGGCACCGTTCTTGCGCAGCTGGATCGCGCTGCTGTCGAAGACGGTGTTCCTGGCCTCGGTGCAGTAGTAGCCCACGTGGGTGGCCGGGTTGACGCTCGCGTATATCTCGAAGATGTCCCAGCCGTAGTCCAGGTCGCTCTGGTCGGTGCCGGACTGGCGGTAGAGCAGCTCCCACTGCGCGGTGCGGTAGTCGTACAGGTACGAGGACCAGCAGTTGCCGGTCCCGGCGTCCTTGACGAGCTGGATGCTGAAGGCGGGGCGGCCGTCGACGGCGGTGGTGTACTTCGCGCGGAAGTCGGCGTCGAGGGGCAGGATCTTGGCGGGTCCGCCGTTCTGCGAGCACCAGTCCCACGCCCACAGCTCGTTGCCGCTGTTCCAGTACGCGGTGACCACTTCGATGCAGGCGTTCTGCGCCTTGGTGGTGGGTGCGTAGGTGAAGTTGTCGGGGTCGCTGACGTGGTAGGCGGGGTCGACGCTGTGGGTGGCGGTGATGCCGTCGTGGGTGCCGGGCTGCGGGAAGATCCCCCACCAGTTGTGGGTGAGGGCCGCGGCGCGGGCGTGGCGGTGGGCGGCGCGGCCGTCCTTGAGCGCCTCGACGGCGCGGTCACGGCCGGCGTCGTGGCCGGGGGTGCGGGCTCCGGCGACGGTGCCGTGGTGCGGGGCGTCGGGCGAGGGCGCGGCGCCGTGGTGCGGGGCGTCGGGCGAGGGCGCGGCGCCGGGGTGTCCGGCCGGCCGGGCGTGGGCGGTCCCGGCGCTCTGCACGGTGCCCAGGGCCGCGGCGGCGACGAGGAGGGCGGCCGCGAGGGCGGTTCTCACGGATCTCGCAGACCTCGCCCGGGTGTGCGTGTCTCTGTTCACGTGGCTCCTCCAGACCGGACCCGGGGTCCGGACGTCATGGGGTACGACGGTGGGGGTGGGAGCACGGTCCGGCGGCGGCGCGGGGTGGCGCGCCGCGGCGGAACCGGATGAGCGACTGTAATGTCCATGTCATTGACAGAGCTGTCAATAGCCGCAGGAGCCACACACGTTCACGCGGGACGCTTTCGAGCCGCGCCCGCTCCGGAGCCCCGGGGCGGGCGGCGCGCTCAGGAATCCGTTTCCCCCGCCGGGTCTACTGGGCGCCGTGGTCCAGACACGGACACTCGCGGCCGCACCAGCGGCAGGCCGGGGCCGGTGACGGGGTCGGCGCGAAGAGCAGGTCCAGGACCGCGTCCACGTCGTAGCCGTCCAGCTCGCTCCCTTCCGGAACGAGTTGGTACGTACGGGAAAGGAACTCCGCGACGTCCTCCAGACCGGCGAGCAGGTCCGCGCTGCCTTCGTCCGAATCCAGCCTGATCCGTAACCCCCCGTCGCCGCAGTACCAGACCCGCACGTCCCCCAGGCCGACCGGGCGGCGGGACGTCAGTCCCTCGGCCACCAGGTCCCGGCCCATCGTCCAGGTGGTGTGGATGCCGTTGCCGCACACGAAGTCCACGGACACCGCGAGCGGGTCGTCCGAGTCGTAGGTCATCACGGCTTCCACCGGTGTCATGGCGTCACCCCCCTCGTGCAACAGCTCCACATACAGCGGTACGCAGATCTCTTCCATGTCTCCCCCCTCGGGACGGGCACCAGCGTCGTCTCTCTGTCCTCTATGACGAAATGGACCGTGGTGTTAGTGACGGATTCCACCACCTCACATACGCACCGCGCGCCCGAACCGACTCAACTGCCCCTATCGGCCCCCGAAAACGGGCAAGCGCACCCCCGGTCAAGGGGGCGCGCGGGACACACGAACGCGTCGGGGCGATTCAGCACGCCCCCCGGCAGGGGCGTACGGGTCGTGTCACCGCGACCCGCCCGCGCGCCGCGCGACCTCGCCGTCAGTGCCGTTGTCAGTGCCGCGAGAGATGCTGGAGGGTCCAACACCTTTCGCAGGGCCCGAAGGACCCGAAGGACACGAGGGAGAAGCCGAGATGACCGAACCGGAGCGCACGGCCGCCAAGGCGTACGTCCGGCTGCTGCAGACCGCGCAGGCCGTACTCGCCGACCCGGCGACGGCCCCGCGCGCCGTGGCACTGCTCGCCGGACCGATGGCCGAGGCGGAGGAGTCCCTGCGGGCGGCGGGCCTGGCGGGCAACGAGGCCCGACTGTTCGCATTGGTGGAGGACTTGCAGACCGATACGTGTGCCTCGGGGCCATGACGGCCGGCCGGGCCTGCCACTATGGGGCTCCGAGGCAGCGAAGGCGATCGGAAGGGCGCACGCCATGCGGGACTGGGTTGAGTTCGGACTCGAACCCCACACGGAGGGCGGGTACTTCCGGCGGCTCTGCACCAGCAAGCACAGACTGTCGCTGCCCCCGGGGCCCCGCCCGGCCGCCACGTCCATTTCGCCTACGCGGACCACGAGTTCGCGACAGGGGCCGACCTGAGGAGATTTCCGGACGCAAACGACGCGCTCCGGCCATTCCTGCCCGCCTGACCCCCGCGCCGCCTGTCGGACGTGTTGCAATCTCGCCAATCAAACGGCCCGGATCGCCTTGCCGGTCTAGACCAATGATACAAAGGCAGTCGCTCCACAGAACCGTTCAGACACCCGCAGTGATCACTCTAGGGAGACACATGCCCGGCACACATGGTCATTCCCTGCCCCCCGTCCCCCGGTACCTGGAGATCGCCCACGACCTCAAGTCCACGATCGAGTCCGGCACTTCGGCCCCCGGACACCGGCTGCCCGCCGAGCGGATCCTCGCCGAGCACTACCGCAGCAACCGCCAGACGATCCGTCAGGCCCTGGACGTACTGCGGCAGGAGGGGCTCATCAGCACTGAGAAGCGCGGCTCCTTCGTCCGGGGCGACCGCCCCGGCGAGGCGCACGCACGGCTGCTCCAGGCGCCTCCGGAGGCGCAGTTCCCGCTGGGCGCGCTCAGCCCCCGGGCGGGCTTCGCCGCCGCCACCCGGCTCGTCTGGGAGGCGGCTCCGGCGACGTACGCGACGCAGCTGGGCCTGCGGCCCGACGCCCGCACCCTCGTCCACTACTACACGGCCTCGACCGGCGACAGGGTGATCCAGCACGCGGTCAGCTACCTCTCCCCCAGCCTCATCGCCCAGATCCCGCTCCTCGCCCGCTACGAGCGGACGCTGTCCCACCACACGCACAGCGATCTGCGCCGCCTCTACGCCTGGGCGGCGGACGCGGGGCTGAGTCTGGAGCACAACGAACAGCTCACCATGGCGCCCGGCGACGCCAGCTCCGACGGCGTGCCCCAGCTGGAGATCCACCGCGAGGTCCGCGACCAGCACCACCGCACCGTGGAGATCACCCTGCTGACCTTCCCCCATGCCGAACAAGGCCCCATATATCACTTCACGTCCCCGGCCCGGAGTGTGCGCCCGCCACTCTGACGCATACCCTTCCTGCCCATGACCAGATCATGGAAGACAGGGCTCACCGCCCTGGCCGCCGGGTTCGCCGCCGTCGCCGGCTCGTTGGCGACGGCCGGCCCCGCCCAGGCAGCCACACCGTTCGGCTCGATCGACAGCGCCGTCGTCAGCCAGTTCGCCCTCGACCCGGTCGCGGACTTCGGCGGGCAGCGCCAGAACACCTTCGACGTCTACGACGAGGCGATCAAGGCGGTGGAGGCCAAGGGTGCGGTCGCCCAGACGAGCGCCACGAGCGTGCTCACCTCGGGCGGCCGCACCGGCACCAACGGCCTGTGCCACACCACGGGTCTGGCCTCCAGCCTCAGCCCCACGGGCTTCTGCTGGGACAAGGCGGACGACACGTCCAACTCGTACACCGACGCGGGCGGCTGGACGCCGCAGGGCCTGACCGGCTCCTACGACGCCCAGCCGGGCGGCCTGTGGGACGGCCACAAGGCGTTCCTGGCCTCCTGGCACTTCAGCCGGGGCATGGGCGGGGCGAACCCGGTGGCGAACGAGTTCGCCCGGGTCAGCCTGGTCAACGCCGACAACGGCAAGATCACGTACAACCATCTGCTGCTCGTCGAGCCGACTGGCACCCGGGCGGGCGGCGACGGCAACTTCCGGGCCGTCCAGGGCACCCACGCCGACGGAGTGGTCTGGTACGGCAACAAGGTCTTTGTCGCCAACGGCCGCTGGCTGCAGGTGTACGACCTCCAGCACATCTGGAAGGTCAACTCCAGCCAGGAGTCGGTCGGCATCGACGGCACGACGTCCTCGGCGCGCTGGAGCAACTACGCGCTGCCGATGGTCGGCCGCTACCGCACCACCGCCGACGACAACACCGCCTGCTCGGTGGTCACCGGCACCAGCCCCTGCCTGAACTCGCTGAGCCTGGACCGCACCGGCCAGGACGGCCTGGTCTCCGCGGAGTACAAGTCCGGCGGGGCGGGCGGCCGGGTCATCCGCTGGCCGCTCAACTACCTCACCGCGCTCCCCACCACCACCGACCCGTCCGGCCACGGCGTCAGCCATGCCACCCTCGGCTACTCGTCCCCGGTCTGGGCGATGCAGGGTGCCGCGACGAACGGCACGTACTGGTACATGAGCGGCACCTGCCCCGCCGGAGTCGGGGGCGGCTCCGGTGACGCCATCGACTACTCGTGCATCCACCGGGCGCTGCCCAACGACGCCTCGCACGTGTACACCACCTCCCCGGTCCTCACCCAGAACCTCGGCTACTCGCCGGACACGGGACGGATCTGGGGCATCAACGAGCGCATCAACTCCACCACCGGCATACGGGTCGTCTTCTCGATCACAGGCTGAACACCGCCGCCCGGCCCGGGGAGCACCGCACGGCTCTCCGGGCGCGCGACTGGGGCAGATGGGGCGCGTCGATGACCACGACGCCCGGCGTGAACAGCAGCCTGGCCTTGAGCCGCAGCGCGTTCCGGTGGGGCGTCAGTGCGACGCGGACGCGGACGCCGCCGGGGCGGCGGTGGTGGTGGTGCGGGAGCGGGTGCGGGTGCGGGTGCTGGCGCGGGTGCGGGTGCTGGCGCGAATACGGGTGCATGCGCGGACGCACCGGACGAACGCGGACAGCATCCTGCTAGGCGGACCGCGGGGGGCCAGGCGTCCTTTCGGTCAGCGCGGACGGCCGTGGCCGGAACGGCCGGGAGCAGGGAACCAGGGCAACCTCCCAACCACCTCCCACCAGGCGCTCGTTCCGGCAGTGACAGCCGGAATGCAGCTTGTGTTGCTTGTCATGACTTCGTCGATTCACACTCTGCTGTCACCGTCCGACGAAGAGTCGTCCCCCCACAGGAGGTCCCCGTGTCACAACCGTTGCCCAGACGCCGAGTTCCCCGCCTGCGCACCGCGCTCGCCGGCACCGTCGCCGTAGGACTCGGCCTCGGGCTCGCGCTGGTCGGCGCGGGTGCCGGCACCAACGCCTCCGCAGCCGTAACCGGAACCGACAGCCTGCCGCTGTCCGGCGCCACCTCGTCGGGCCTGCACAACACGTATGACCCGGCGGCCTTCCCGTATCTGGCGCAGGCCCTCGACACCGGCACCTCCATGATCGAGCTCGATGTGTGGGACGACTTCATCACCAAGGAGTGGAAGGTCAGCCACTCCAACCCCCTGGGCAACAGCAACAACTGCGTCAACGCGAGCACGACCGCACAGCTCTACTCCGGCGCCGCCAACAAGAACCTGGAGAGCTGCCTGGACGACGTACGGGTCTGGCTCGCCGCCCACCCCGGGCACGCGCCGCTCATGATCAAACTGGAGATGAAGGCGGGGTTCCAGTCCCGCTTCGGCCTGGGCCCGGCCCAGTTGGACCAGGCGATCAGCGCCCACCTCGGCTCGGCCGTCTTCCGCCCTGCCGACCTGCTGGCCAAGCCGGGCGGCGGCCAGTACGCCACGCTCGACGAGGCGGCCAAGGCCGGGAACTGGCCCACCCGCGCCCAGCTCGCCGGAAAGGTGATCCTGGAAATCATCCCGGGCACGGTCGAGGAGGGCAATCCGACCGACTCGCTGTGGACGGACAAGGAGTACGCGACGTACCTCCGCGATCTGCACACGGCCGGCCGCACCGCCCAGGCCCAGATCTTCCCCACGGTCCACGGCGCCCAGTCCGGCGATCCGCGCACCCGCTACCCGGACGCCTCACTGCGCCCGTGGTTCGTCCTGTTCGACGGTGACGCCGCCACGTATCTCAACGGCACCATCGACACGGCCTGGTACGACACCCACCACTATCTGCTGGTCATGACCGACGCGCACAACGTCGCACCGGCTCTGGACGGCAAGAACCCGCCCCCGGCCGACGCCCAGGCCCGCATCGCGCTGCTCGCCAAGTCCCACGCGACCATCGCGTCCAACGACTGGACCGCACTTCCCCAGGTCCAGGGCCTGACGCTGCCCCGCGGCTGACGCCGGACAGCGCCGCCCGGGCCCGCTCGTTGCCGGCTGGGCGGGCCCGCCGCAACCCCATGGAGCTCCCCCCCCGTTGAGGCGGCCGCTCCAAGGCCGTTGGGGCGGGGGCCGCCGCACGCCCGCTCACCCCCCTGGGTGATCATGAATGGGTGCGTCCCGTACCCCTCTGCATCCTCAGCAGCTCCGCCCCGCCACGGGTGGAGCACGGCCATGACCCCGAACTGTTCGTCCAGATAGGGTCGTTGACCAAGCCCCTCACCGGCACCCTGCTCGTCCGCCTCGCCACCGCCGGCGCGCTCGGGCTCGACGATCCCCTCGAACGCTTCCTGCCCGTACCGGCGGGCACTGGCATCACCCTGCGGCACCTGGCCGTCCACACCTCCGGCCTACCCCGGCTGCCTCCGGGCCTCAACGTCCGTGACCCGTATGCACCGTTCGACGCCGAGGCGCTCGACGCCCTCGTCCGACGATTGGACACCCTGGTCACCGGACCGCCCGGCGAGCACGAGGAGTACTCCAACTTCGGCTACGCGGTGCTGGGTTCGGCGCTCGCCGCCGCGGGCGGCGCCCCGTACGAACAACTCCTCAACGAGTACGTCCTGGGCCCGCTCGAGATCGCCGACGTCACCTCCACTCCGGCGCGGGAGCGGCGCCTGGTCGCGCGCGGTCTCTTCGGCCGACCCGTCAGACCGTGGACGATGACCGGCGCGATCCTCCCGGCCGGGGGCCTGTGGGCCACCCCGGTCGCGGCCTCCCGGCTGGTCACCTCGCTGCTCGTCGAACGCCGGCTGGGCGAACCCGCCCCGTCCTGGCAGCGGGCCGGACGCCTGCTCTGGCACAACGGGGCGACCAAGGAAGCCTCCGTCTTCGCGGGCGCCCTGCCGGACGGCGCCTGGGTCCTGGTCCATCGGCTCGGCGGCGATGCCGACACCACCGACAAGCTGGGAATCGACCACCTGAAGAGGTGATTCCCAGGAAGTGGCGCGGGTCACGCTGCTGACTGTCACGTCCCCGCTCCCCCGCTGGTCTCATGAGCGTCACCACGACGGACACACGCGAGACGGAGGCAAGGGCGATGAGGATTCTGCTGGCAGGGGCGAGTGGCGTGCTGGGGCAGCGGACCGTGCGGGAACTGACCGCCGCGGGCCACGAGGTGGCCGGACTCGGACGCGGCGCGACCAACACCGTACGGGCGGACCTGCTCGACGGGGACGCGGTGCTGCGGGCGGTCGACGGGATGGCGTTCGACGTCGTCATCCACGCGGCCACCGCGCTTCAGGGCACCTCCCTGATCCGCCACCAGGAGATGGCGGGCACCAACGCCCTGCGCGTCCGGGGCACGGCCAACCTGCTGGCCGCCGCCCGAGCCACCGGCGCCCGCCGGATCGTCCTGGAGAACATGATGTTCGGCTACGGCTACGGCGACCACGGCGACCGGCCCCTCACCGAGGCCGGCACACCGTTCGGCCCGGCGGGGACCAACCCCTGGCTGGAGCAGCACGTCGGCGCGATGCGGGCCAAGGAGGAGCTGGCGTTCACCGCCGACGGGATCGACGCGGTCAGCCTGCGCTTCGGCCTCTTCTACGGCAAGGACGTCACCGACACCACGGTCCTCACCCTGCTGCGCAAGCGCAGGCTGCCGGTCATCGCCGACCACGGCCGGAAGCTGGCCTGGGTGAACGTGGACGACGCCGCCCGCGCCATGGCCGCTGCCGTCGAGCACGGCCGCCCCTCGCAGGCGTACAACATCGCGGACGACCTGCCGACCGGCTTCGGCACCCACGTCCGCGCCGTGGCCGAGGCATTCGGCGCTCCGGCTCCGCTGCGCGTGCCGCTGTGGCTGCTCAGGCCCGCCCCGCTCGCGCACACCATCATGGCGACCAATCTGCGCCTGGACAGCGGCAAGGCCAGGGAGGAGCTGGGCTGGAAGCCCAGTCACGCCGACAGCGTCGAAGGCGTGCGCTCGCTTGCCCGCACCCTCGGCGTCTGACAACCTGACCGCCGTGATCCGTACGACCGCCGAAGACGCCGCCCCCGACCCGTTCACCGAGCACCGGCGGCTGCTGTTCGCCACCGCCTATCGCATGCTCGGCAGCGTCAGCGACGCCGAGGACATCCTCCAGGACGCGTGGCTCAAGTGGTCCCAGATCGACCGCGGCGGGGTCCGGCACGCCAAGGCGTATCTCGTACGCACCGTCACCAACCTCGCCCTGAACCGGCTCACTTCGGCCGCCGTCACCCGCGAGGCGTACGTCGGCCCCTGGCTGCCCGAGCCCTGGCTCACCACCCCGGACATCGCCGAGGAGGCGGAGTTGGCCGACACCGTCTCCATGGCGATGCTGGTCGTCCTGGAAACCCTCAGCCCCGTCGAGCGGGCCGTGTTCCTGCTTCGCGAGGTCTTCGGCTATAGCCACGCGGAGATCGCCGAGGTCCTCGAACGGTCCGAGCCGACGATCCGTCAGATCGCTCACCGGGCACGGGAACACGTCCAGGCGCGTCGCCCCCGCTACGACACCGACGCCGAGCAGCGCTCCTTGGTGACCCGCCGTTTCATCGCCGCCTGCCAGGGCGGCGACCTCAACGCCGTGATGGAGCTGCTCGCCCCCGACGTGACCGCCTGGTCGGACGGCGGCGGCAAGGTCACCGCCGCCCGCCGGCCGGTGCACACGTCCGACCATGTGGCGCGGTGGATGCTCGGCGTCCTCGCCAAGCCCGGCCTCGAAGCCCTGGAGGCCCGGCCCGCGTCCCTCAACGGCGAAGAGGGCGTGCTCTTCAGCGTGGGCGGCCACCCGCTCGGCACGCTCAGCTTCGACCTGCTGGACGGCCGCATCCACCGGCTACACCTCCAGGTCAACCCCGACAAACTGAACGGCCTGCGCCCGGGCCACGTCGACTGACCGGACCGGAGCCGCGAGGCAGCGACCGCCCCGGCACCCACCGCGAGCGCGGCGAGCACTCCCACGCCAGCACACCCGCGCGGGCCCCGTACGCCTAAGTGCGCGTCGCATCACGCACCCCGCCAGGTCGGCGACACTTACCCTCCGGCACCCGGAGAAGGGATCACTGTGACGCCTCCCCACCAGCGCGACGAGCGGCCCGCGGCAGCGGCTTTCGAGGCGGCGACGGGCGACGGGCCGGCATCGACCGAACCGCCCGCCCAACGCGCGGCCGCGGTCCGGGTCGCCTTCGAGGGGCTGCGGCAGATCCGGCGCCTGATGAACGCCGGGCACCCCGACCCGCTCTCCGCGCCCGCCACCTGGGAGCGGAACCAGATGGTGCGCGCGGTCGCCCTGACGCTGGAGGCCGCGGGCATCACGCCGTCGGCCGTGGACGCCGCCGGACAGCGGACCACGACGGGCTACCGCGTTGGCCCGGCCGACCAGCCCGGCGTCGTCCGCGTGGAGTGGCTGGGCCCGGCCGGGAGCGGCGCCGCCCAGGAGGAACCCGAGGCGCTGCGCCGGTGCGCGGACGCGCTGCGGCCCTGGGGCTGGGAGGCGCTGGAATACCGGGGCGCGCGCCGCCACCGCTATCTGGAGGTCGAGGCGGCGATCTGACCCCCGCCAACGCGCACCCCCACGTCGCGGGGGCCCGCCGCTCCTGCGCGGGGACTTGTCCGAGTCCGGGCCAATTTCAGCCGCTCGCCTTGACATGACATCCACATGACCTAGTTTCAGCCGGAACATTGCCACCACCACTACTCAGCCAGGGGCCCGCGTGACATTCAGGTTCTCGCGTACGTCGTTCCGTCTCACCCGCCTCCGACCACGTGCTCTCGTCCTCCTCGCGACAGCGACGACGACCGCCGCGCTCCTGCCACTGGTCACCCCCAGCGACGCGGTCGCCGGCCGACCCCCCACTCCCCCCGTGGTCGACCCCAACGCGTCTCCGATGTCTCCCCACCACGGAGTGGCACCCGCCGACGCCATGCGCCCCACCGCACCCCTCCTGACCGAGTCCGGCTGGAGTGTCGCGGCCAGCGGCACTTCCCTCACCATCGACATGCACCGGACCGACATCGTCTCGGCGCTCGTCTACCAACCGCGCAGGACCGGCGGCAGCCGCCTCACCGAGTACGCCATCCGTCTCAGTACGGACGGGCGGCACTGGCCCAAACCCGTCGCCACCGGAACCCTGGCCGACGACTCCACCGCCAAGACCCTCAACTTCGCCGCCCAGGGGGCCCGTTACATACGTCTCTCGGCAACGGCAGCGGCCGGTGGCCGCAACGGCTGGGCCGCCGGAACAGAGCGAATATCCTCCAGCTCCTCGCCCACGGCCCTCGCCTCCCGAGCTGCCGTCCACCTCCTGGGTGACCCCGCCCTACCGGCCCCGTCCACCGCCTTCCTTCCGGTCGACGGTTGGACGGTCTCCGCGACCGATGAGGAGACGGCCCAGACGAACGGCCGCGCCGCCAACGTCCTGGACGGTGATCCCGCCACCCTCTGGCACAGCAGATGGTCACCGAAGACCGTGCGCCTCCCGCACGCCCTCGTCATCGACATGCACCAAACGACCGCTGTCTCGGCGCTCACCTATCAGCCGCGCCAGACCGGTGTGAACGGCCGCATCGGCACGTATGCCATCTCCACCAGTCTCGACGGCGTCTCGTTCGGCGCGCCCGTGGCGAGCGGCCACTGGAAGGACGACGCGACCGTGAAGACCGCCACCTTCACCCGCGCCGTCTCCGCCCGGTACGTACGACTCGTCGCCCTCAGCGAGGCAGGCCAGCGTGGACTCTGGAGCTCCGCCGCCGAGATCCGGCTCAGTGGACCGAGCGACCCCTCCCGGTTCGGCTCCTGGGGTCCGGTCACCGGATTCCCCCTGGTACCGGTCGCCACGGCCGTCCTGCCCGGCAACAAGCTGCTGGCGTGGTCGGCGTACGCCGTCGACCGGTACGGCGGCAGCAACGGCTACACCCAGACCGCCATCATGGACCTCACCACCGGCCGGGTGACCCAGCGCCGCGTCGACAACACCGGCCACGACATGTTCTGCCCCGGCATCGCCAGGCTCGCCGACGGACGGGTGCTGGTGACCGGCGGCAGCAACGCGTCCCGCGCCAGCATCTATGACCCCCGCACCGACACCTGGTCCTCGACGACGGACATGAACATCGCCCGCGGCTACCAGGCGATGACGCTGCTCTCCAGCGGTGACGCGTTCGTCCTCGGCGGGTCCTGGAGCAGCGGGGACAGCGCCCGGGACGGTGAAGTGTGGTCGGCCACGACCCACACCTGGCGCAGGCTTCCGGGCGTGCCCGTCGCGAGCGCCATGACCGCGGATCCCCGCGGCGCCTACCGGGCCGACAACCACATGTGGCTGCACGCCACCTCCGAGGGACGTGTCCTCCAACTCGGCCCCAGCAAGCAGATGAACTGGATCACCACCGACGGCGACGGCAGCATCACCCCGGCCGGCACGCGGGCCGACAGCCAGGGCGCCATGAACGGCAACGCCGTCTCGTACGACATCGGCAAGCTGCTCACCCTCGGCGGCGCGCCCGCCTACGAGAACGCCCCTGCCACCCGCCGCGCCTACACGGTCGACCTCAACGACGGCAGCCGGCCCACGGCCACCCGCACCGGCGACATGGCCGCCGCCCGCGCGTTCAGCAACAGCATTGTGCTGCCTGACGGAAAGGTCGTGGTCTTCGGAGGCCAGGAGACCCCGGTTCCCTTCAGCGACGCCAAGTCGGTGATGACTCCGGAGATCTGGGACCCGGCCACCGGCCGCTTCACGCCACTCGCCACCATGGCGGTGCCCCGCAACTACCACAGCACCGCCAACCTGCTGCCCGACGGACGGATCTTCTCGGGTGGCGGCGGGCTCTGCGGGGACTGCGCGACCAACCACCTGGACGGGGCGATCTTCACTCCTCCCTACCTTCTGAATCCGGACGGCAGCGAGCGGACCCGCCCTGTCATCACCAGCACCCCACCGAGCCATGTGGCGCTGGGCTCGACGCTGGCGGTCTCCACCGGGTCGCCCGTCAGCGCGTTCGCCCTGGTCCGCTCCGGGGCCGTCACCCACTCCACCGACAACGACCAGCGTCGAGTACCGCTGACATTCCGACAGGCCGGCGAAGGCTCCTACGAGATCTCCATCCCGAACGATCCCGGAGTCGCACTCCCGGGTACGTACCTGCTGTTCGCCCTGAATGCGGACGGTGTACCGAGTGTCGCCAAGGTGATCAGTGTGGGCTGACCCATTCGTCACCCTTCGGGTGTGGGGGGAAGCACACCGGCGTGCCCCGATGAACGAGTCGCACCGGACTACCGTCTTCCCTGCCGGGCTCCGCAGGCCCCTGCGAGCTGTCGACGTACCCGGCGGGGAAACAGGAGTTGAACACACGTGCCGGCCATCAGTCAGCGGATGCACCTCGTCCTGCTCACCGCCTGGACCGCTCTGTGGTTCGCCGTGGTGGAGCCGAACGGCGGTTTCTCCTGGCACTACCTGCGCACCGGCGGGGAACTGATCTACCAGGGGCCGTCCGGCGACGGCACCGGCGGTCTCAACTTGTACGCCCACCATCCCGAGCTGCAGATGGGGCCGGTCAGCTTTCTGACCGCCGGGCTGTTCAACCCGTTCCCCGACTCGACCGGGCAGTTCCTCGCTGCGGCGCTGATGTCGGTGCTCGGCCTGGTGATCGTGGTGCTGGTCGGCCGCAGCGCCGCCTGGCACTTCCTGGGCACGGGCACCAACCACCAGCGGCTGCGCCAGCGCGTCCTCATCGCGGGACTGGCCTTCATCCCGATGTGGATCGAGGTCTCGGTCCGTTTCGGCCACCTCGACGATGTGCTCGCGCTGTTCTTCACGACCCTCGCCGTACGGGCGGTCACCCGCGGCAACGCGGCGGGAACGGGCATCTGGCTCGCCCTGGCCATCGACTCCAAGCCGACCGCGCTGGGCTTCGCCATGCTGCTCTTCGCGCTGCCCAGACAGTCCTGGCTGCGGGCAGGGCTGTGGTGCACGGGACTCGTCGCCCTGGCCTGGTTGCCGTTCTTCATCGGCAACGCGGACAGCTTCGCCGCCACCGGGTTCGCGATACCCAACCAGCCCGCCTCCGCACTGCGCTGGCTGGGCGTCGGCGATGCCGAGACCCCCGGCTGGGACCGGCCCGCCCAGGCCGCGCTGAGCCTGGCGCTCGGCGGCATCGCGGTCTGGCGCAAACGCTGGACCGCCGTGGTGCTGCTCGGCGCCAACGCCCGCATCGTCCTCGACCCGAGCGTCTACACGTACTACACGGCGTCCGTCCTGTTGGGCACACTCCTTTGGGACGTGATCGGTCAGCGCCGGCTGGTGCCGTGGTGGAGCTGGCTCGCGCTGATCGCCCTGTACGGCAGCGTCTTCGTCGTCCCGGACGATTCGGCACGGGGCTTGATACGTCTCGCGTTCGTGGTGATCTCCACGACGTACGTACTGGTGTGGCCGCAGCGGGACCGCACACGCAGGCGCGGACGCGGGCGGCGAGGGCGGCCTCGGCCTCCGGCCGCCGCGCAGCAGTCGGTGCAGGGCTGATCCGACCGCGGCCCTGATCCTGCTGAGGAGTCCTGTCTCTGTCATCGCTGCCGCCGAGTTCAGGGCGCGGTGGTCGTCGAGCGGGCGGCCGTCCGGGGTCGCCGAAGGCGTGCCAGGCCTCGCCTCAGCCTTCCGTGACCGGCCCTCGCCTCCACCGGCCGGCCCCCGGCTGGCTCGCCCCAGGCCGACCGAGCTCCGACCGACCCAACCCCGGCCGGCTCACGTCCACTCTCCTTGGGTTCCCTCTGCAGGAGTTCGCTCCGCTTGAGTTCCAGCGTCCCGGAAGAAGCGGCCGGCGCAGGCACATGGGCCGGGCGCGTGGTGGCGGCCGCATCGATCACGGGTCGCTCCCACATCGGCCGTGGCGCCGGGCGGGTCGAGCGGGCGAGGCTCAGGTGCTGTGCGAGATCCATGCGGTACCACAGGACCTCGTCCGGGTCCTGGGCCAGTTGCAGCCGCTCGATGATCTCCCGGGCGGCGGGCGAATCCGGGCCGACCCGGACGGTTTCGGGTCGGAGCCGGGTCAGATACGCCCGCTCGTACGGGTCCGTCACCACCTCTGCCAGATGTGCGGCGTCGAGTGCGGAGGCGATGCCTGCGGCTCGCTCCCACGGATCCTCGGTCTGCTGCAGCAGCATGGCTGCGCGGCGGCCGCGCCAGTTGCGCGGGCGCCGGTCCTCGCCCGCGCCCAGCCGGGCCAGCGTCTCCTTCGGCAGCTGCCGGTCGTTGAGCAGCTGCGGATGCCGGAGAGCCAGATCGGTCAGCTCCTCGGCGAGGTAGAGCCAGACAACGGCCCTGTAGCGGTTGAGGTAGCACTTGACCGGCGTGAAGTGGCCGCCGCGGGCGAGCCGCGTGAATCGGTGGGCGGGAACGGCGAGCAGCTGCGATGCCTCCGCCGTGCCCACCACACGGACTCGTTCGCGCAGGACTTCCGGGAAGCCCTCGGCCGAGCGGATGCGCTCGATCTCTTCCTGTGCCACCCGTGGGCGCGCGTTCAGGTCTTCCCGCACGGTGCGGACAAGGCCGAGCTGCACAGCCAGATCGAATTCACCGCGCTTCAGCTCCAGTTGTTGGGCAGCCCGGCCCAAGGCGACTGTCTTTCCGCCCACTTCGGCCGTGGTCGTGGTGGTCATGAGGTCCTCCCCCGTGAGTTGCGAATACTCTCGGTGACGACCGTAACCCTCCGTGCGGACATCCCGCTGGACCTGTGGATAACTTTCGTGAGCCGGGCCGCCCTTGCCGAAGAACCGCTGCTCAGAGGCCCGGAACCGGGGGCCCGGGGCGACGGGCCGCGACGCCGAGGTGCTCACCGACACGATTGACCAGCAGCGTCATCTCGTACGCGATCTGGCCGATGTCGGCGTCGGCCGTGCCCAGCACGCACAGGCAACTCCCGTCGCCCGCCGCCGTGACGAAGAGAACTGCTTCGTCGAACTCGACCATCGTCTGCCGCACCCGGCCGGCCCGGAAGTGGCGGCCGGAGCCCTTGGCCAGGCTGTGCAGCCCCGAGGACACCGCGGCGAGGTGTTCGGCGTCCTCGCGGGGCAGATCAGCGCTGGCGCCAGTGACCAGACCGTCGTTGGACAGGACGATGGCGTGCCGCACGTGTTCGACCCGCTTGGTCAGGTCGTCGAGCAGCCAGTCGAGTTCCTTGTTCAGTGCCATTACAGCCTCACCCCGCTCATGTGTTCCCCGTTTTCCCCCAGGTCTGCGGCAAGCCTTACCCATGGTTCGCGTGGGGGCAAGCAGGGGTTCCCGGCGGTAACGGCATCGCTCACCCGACCGAGTCGAGCAGCCGGGCGGTGTGCACGCGCCCGGCGTACTCGACGAGGCGGATCAGGACCTCCTTTCCGGAGTCGCGGTCGCGGGCGTCGCACAGCACGACGGGGGTGCCCTGGTCGAGGTCGAGGGCCTGGGAGACCTCGTGGGCGCCGTAGGCGCGCGAGCCCGCGAAGCAGTTGACGGCGACGACGAACGGAATGCGGCGGTGCTCGAAGTAGTCGACGGCGGGGAAGCAGTCCTCCAGACGCCGGGTGTCGGCCAGGACGAGCGCGCCAAGCGCGCCCTGCGACAGCTCGTCCCACAGGAACCAGAAGCGGTCCTGCCCGGGGGTGCCGAACAGATAGAGCGACAGACCTGACCGGATGGTGATGCGGCCGAAGTCCATGGCCACCGTGGTGGTCGTCTTGTGGTCGACGCCATCGGTGTCGTCGACGCACTCGCCCGCCTCGCTCAGTATTTCTTCGGTGCGCAGGGGCCGGATCTCGCTCACGGCGCCGACCAGGGTGGTCTTGCCGACGCCGAATCCGCCCGCGACCAGTATTTTCAGCGCGAGGGCGGACGTGGGGTCAGAGTGCTCGGAGGCCATCGATCACTTCTCTCAGGATCTTCTCGTCGGGCAACTGCGCGGGCGGTACGGGCCGGTGCACGCTGATGCGGCCGGCTTCGAGGAGGTCCCCAATGAGGACGCGGACGACCCCGACGGGCAGATCGGCGTCGGCGGCCAACTCGGCGACCGACTGTGTCTCCGTTCGGCACAAGGCCAGCAGCGACCGGTGTTCGGGACCCAGCAGCGACTCCTCGGCCGGGTCCGGCGCGTCGGCGGCCATCGAGACCAGGGCGATGAAGTCGAGCCGGATACCACCGGCGGCCGGCTCGGTGCGGCCGCCCGTCATGGCGTAGGGGCGGACGAGCGGGCCCGCGTCGGCGTCGTACCAGCGGCTTCCCGCCGGGCCCGGAGCGGCCTCCTCGTGCTCGGTCATGGGGTGTGACGTCCCTCGTCGTCCGGTCAACCGGCGGCCGTGGGCCGCATGGTGTGCCGGGGCGGGGTGTGCAGATGCTCGCCCACGCGCCTGACGAGGCGGGCCATCTCGTAGGCGATGAGCCCGATGTCCGAGGTGAGGGCGCTCAGCACGGCGAGGCAGGAGCCGTCGCCCGCCGCGGCGACGAAGAGGAAACCGTCGTCCATCTCGACCATCGTCTGTCGCACACCTCCGGTGTGGAAGTGGCGGCCCGCTCCTTTGGCGAGACTGTGGAACCCCGAGGCGACGGCCGCGAGATGCTCGGCGTCCTCGCGGCTGAGGCCGTTGGACGCGCCGACGGCCAGCCCGTCGTTGGACAGGACGACCGCGTGCCGCACCTCTCCGACCCGCAGGACCAGGTCGTCGAGCAGCCAGTCGACTTCCCCGGCTCGGAGCGGGGAGTCGAGCCTCTGGTGGTCGATCATGCGTGATCTCCTTCGCTCGTGTGGTCGTCGCCGAAGGCTTCTTCGGCGGCGGAGGTTCCGGTGGCGGTGCGATCGCTGTCAGCACCGGCCACAGGGGGGCGAGAGGTGGCACCAGCGGCCCTCTCGGCACGGGAGACAGCCCCGTGGGAAGCGTCGCGACGGGAGGCGTCGCCGCGAGCCCAGCCGCCCATGTACGCGGTCATGCGGTCACGGACCAGCTCCGGGGTCCGCGTGTCCGCGGCTTCGTCCTGCCGGAGGTTCCTCGGAGGGAGCTTCGCGCAGTTGGGGGGCGAGGCTCGCCTGCCGTACGCGGCGCGGGAGTCCGTCGCCGTGGGCACTGCCGGGAGCAACAGTCCGCGCCCGCTGACGCAGCGTGGCGATGCTGGGCGGTGGCGCGGGGACATCGGGCGGTGTCGTGGGCACCGACGCGGGCGCGGTCATCGCGCGCGTGGATGGAGTGCCGGGCTGGGTGACGAGGGCGGGGCGTACCGCGGTCGGCGCGGTGGAGGGGGTCGTCCTGGGGTACTCGGGTCGAGCGGCGTCTGCCCGGTCGGGCCGCGGGCCCGGCGCCGGGGCGAGTGGTCTGCCTCGTTCCCTCTGCGCGGCGGTGGGCACTCGGTCGTCGTGCTCGGCGCCGGACCTGGCAAGCGGTATCCGCCCGGTGTCTGCCCCCGGCCGCGTTGCCTGTCGCGCCACGGCGGTGGTCGCGCTGTCCAGCAGCGCCGTGGGCAGAAGGACGACGGCAGTGGTGCCGCCGTACGGCGAGGTGCGCAGCTGGACCTTGACGCCGTGCCGCGCGGCGAGCCGGCTGACCACGAAGAGGCCGAGGCGGTCGGTGTCGAAGAGGTGGACGGCTTCGGAGTGCTCGATCCGGTGGTTTGCCTCTTCGAGGCTCTCTTTACCCATGCCCAGGCCCCGGTCCTCGATCTCCAGGGCGTAGCCGTTGCCGACCGGCTCACCGCTGACGTGCACCTTGGTGTGGGGCGGCGAGAACTGGGCTGCGTTCTCGACGAGTTCGGCCAGTAGATGGGTGAGGTCGGCGACGGCGCCTCCAGTGACCGCCGCCTCATCCAGGTGGCGCACCTCTACGCGCGCGTAGTCCTCGACTTCGGCCACCGCCGCCCGTACGACGCTGGTGAGCGGAACGGGCACGCTCCAGGCGCGCCCGGGGGCGGCTCCGGAAAGGATGATCAGGCTCTCCGCGTGGCGGCGCATCCGGGTGGTGAGGTGATCGAGGCGGAACAGGTCGCCCAGCTCCCCCGGGTCTTCGGCACGGCGCTCCATGCTGTCGAGCAGGTTGAGCTGCCGGTGCACGAGGACTTGGCTGCGACGGGCGAGGTTGACGAAGACCCCCGAGATGCCGCTGGCGAGTTCGGCGCGTTCCACGGCGGCCGCCATAGCGGCCCGGTGGACGGTACCGAGGGCCTCCCCGACCTGCCCGATCTCGTCCTCGGAGGCCGGACCCCGGGGCGCTTCGGCCTCGACGTCGAGGCCCTCGCCCGCCCTCAATCGCCCCATGGCGGCAGGGAGTTTGCGCCGGGCTATCTCCAGGGCCGTGTTGCGGAGGCTGACCAGCTCGACGACGAGACCGCGGCCGATCCGGACGGAGATGACCAGGGAGGCAGCCACAGCCACCAGCCCGAGCAGGACGGCCGCCCCGGCTGGGGTGAGCAGGCCGCGGGCAAACGGATCGGCGCGGCCGACGAGGTCACGCGTGGCGCCGGACTCGATGTCACGCATGCCCTTCTGAACGGTGGCGAGCGCGTCGTCCCACGAGGTCTCCGGTACGGTCTGGGCCGCATCGCGTCCGGGCGTCGCGATCAGCACCTTGTCCTCGGCGGCACGCAGGGCGGTGTACGCGGGCTCTTCGCTCAGAGTGCGCCAGGCGGCGCGTTCCGCACTGCTCAAGTCAGCCGTGGCGGCGTCGGTGAGGGTACGGCGCGAGTCGACAGCACCGGCGAACGCGGTGTGATGGGCAAAGGTGAACGTGCGCGCGAGCTGGGCCGAGCTGAGCAGGGCATCCTCACGTGCGAGCATCTCCGCCGCCCGGCTGAACTCGTGGATCACACGCACGTCGGAGCCGAGGGCGCCGTCTTTGATAGCGGTGAGCGCGCCGGTCGCGTCGAAGGCGAGAGCGATGGTGTCGGTGTACTGCCGGTAGGCGCCGTCCCAGCCCGACTTGCGACCGAGGACATCCGCCCGCAGCGCAGGCAGCTGTTGTGCGCGGGACACGAACTGCCGCAGCCGGTCGGCCGTGCCGCCCGGGAGGTCGCCGTCGTCGGCGACTGTGTTCTTGTCCCCGAGGCGGAGCTGAGCGATCGCGCCCTCGGTGCGCTTGGCCTGCTGTGTGAAGGCGGCGGCCCGGTCGTCAGCCGGGCTGGCCAAATACCTTACTGCGAAGCGTCGTTCGACCTGGAGCTCGGTAATCGCTGCGGCCAGCGGCGTACGCACCTGCTCGTCGACACGGCGCAGCTGGCGCAGTTCCGAGACGTCCTGCGCGGTCGTGACGGTGGCGAATCCCCAGAGGGCGATCAGCGAGACGACCGGAACCATCAGCAGGGACACGATCTTGGCTCGAACGGTCGTCGGGCGAAACCACCCGCGCGTCCCTGACCCGCCACGCTCCCCTGACTCTCCTGCCTTCCTTGCCTCTCTCGCCTCCCTTGGCTCCCCTGCCTCCCTTGACTCCCTTGACTCCCTTGACTCCCTTGATTGCATGCGAGCACGGACCGCTCGCTCATACGCCTCCGCCCCATCGCTCCGGGCTTCCCCCGCGGAGTGATCCTCGGCAGCGGGCGGGCCGGCGTGCGCGCGTCGGCCGCGGGCGGGTGTGGAGGACGGAGGAAGCGGCCGGGGGTCGGCGCCCGGGGCCTTGCTGGGTGTGCGCACGGATCGCCTCGCTTACGGGAACGGTTCTGCAAAAAATCCGGGAACGGCTGTTCTGCGACCGGAACTTCGGACCATGGGCGGTCGTTGTGGAAAGTGGATGGGCGAGGGCTGGACGGGGCCAGAGGCGCGAACGCGATCAGGGGGCGATCGCGTCACGCGGGGAATCCAGGGACGCGGGCGCGTCGACGTTGGTGAGTTCTGCGGAGCGGTAGGCGCTGCGCTCGCCGGCGGTGGGTGAGAGGGCGACGAAGGCGGAGGTGATGAAGAGGTAGGAGCCGAGACCGACAGCGAGGGGGAAGATGAACTGCATGGCCGTCGCTCCGGGCAGATCCGCGCCGGACGGGGTGACGTGCACACTCACGGCGATCATGCCCGTGTAGTGCATGCTGCTCACGGCCGCACCCATGACCAGGGCTGCGACGGCGACAGCGGCGGGCGACTTGATGTTGAGCCCGGCCCAGAGGGCAGCGGTGGCCGCGACGACCGCGATCAGCACCGAGAGACCTACGAGCGCGGGGTCGTAGTGGATCTGGCCGTGCAGTCGCAGGGCCGCCATGCCGAGGAAGTGCATGCTGGCGACGCCAAGGCCGGTGGTGAGGCCGCCCAGCAGTAGGGCCCGGGGGCGATCCTTGCCGTAGCCGACAGCGAAGACTCCTGCACCCACGACGAGCATCGCGACGAGCAGACTGAGGAGGGTGAGTGGCACGTTGTAGTGAATGTCCGTGCCGGTGACGGCGAAGCCGAGCATGGCTACGAAGTGCATCGTCCAGATGCCCGTGCCGATCGCGGACGCTGCCGTGACAAGCCAGTTGCGGCGGGAGCGGCCGCTCGCCGAGAGCGCCCTCACGGTGCAGCACAAGCCGAGGGCGGCGCCGATGCAGGCCATCGCGTACGACAGCACGGGTGTCAGCCAGCCGAAGGCGGCGTGGTCCAGGTGTCCCATGGCCCCGGGACGGTAGTCCGGGCGGGGGCGCAGGCCAGGGGCGCAGTCCGAAAGCTGTTGAAAATTGACACAACTAGACCCCTGAACGATCGTGCCGCGTTCGAACGTGCGCACCGACGACTTGTTTCAGCCAGACGAGTCAGAGGCGGACTGTTCGAGCCTGTGAGGGATCATGGTCAGATGGCCGATGATCACATGCACGTTCAGGAATTCTTCGGCGCTCGGGCAGCGGATTGGGAGAGCCGCTTTCCGGACGACGGGCCGGCGTACGCGGCGGCGGTCGCCGAGCTGGGGCTGCAACCGGGAGCGGCCGTACTCGACGCCGGGTGCGGCACGGGCCGCGCGCTCCCGCTACTCCGAGAGGCCGTGGGGCCCGGTGGCGCGGTGCTCGGCGTCGATCTGACGCCGGAGATGCTGGAAGCAGCGGTACGGGCCGGGCGGGACCGGGTCGGTTGGCTGGCACTGGGTGACGTTGCCAGGCTGCCGCTGAGGACTGGCGCGTTCGACGCGGTGTTCGGGGCGGGCCTGATCTCACACCTGCCGGAACCGAAGGTGAATCTGCGGGAGTTGGCGCGGGTGGTGCGACCGGGAGGGAAGCTGGCGCTCTTCCACCCCATCGGACGCGCGGCCCTCGCCGCGCGGCAGGGGCGGCAGATCACACCGGACGACCTCCGAGCGGAACCGCAGCTGCGACCACTGCTCGCGGGGGCGGGCTGGCGGATGGTGTCGTACGCGGACGAGGATGCGCGCTTTCTTGCGGTTGCGGTGCGGGAGGGGTGATGGGGGGAGGGGGGCGGGGCCCCAAGCCCCAGGTGTGCGTCTGCGGTTCGATCGCCTCGTCGCCGCGTCTCGCCCAGCCCCGCCGGCTCTAGCCCTACCCCCTTCACCTCCCTACTTGGCTCCAGGCCGTCCACCAGCCGGTCCCGGCCCACCCGCCCCCGCTAGCGTCTCCGCCCCGGCACCTCCGGTCAGGGCTGACGTTGGCCAGGGCTGACGTTGGCCAAGGACTGGCGGTGGCCAGCGCTGGCGGTGGCCCGGGCTGACGGTGGTCAGAGCGACGATGGTCAGGGCTGACGGTGGCTCGTTGTAGAGCTACTGCTGTTGCCTGCAACCGCGTTGATGAAGGCCTGGGGGTTGTCGAACATGATGTTGTGGCCGGCGTTCGGGACGACCTCGATGTGGACGCCCGAGGCGGTCAGTTCCTCGCGGCCGGAGAGGTCGTTGTCGACGTCGCCTACCAGGTAGGTGCGGTCGATCGGCAAGCCCATGAGGAGGTGGCGCATGGTGGGCTGGGTGCCGCGTACCAGGCCGAGGGCGGTGCGGTGCAGTGCGAGTGGGTCGGCGAGCCTCATCGTCGCCGCCCACACCGGGCCGATGCGGTCGAGGACGGCCGCGAAGCCGCCACCGTGGACGAAGTCGTCCTCGGTGTAGGTGGCGATGCCGCTGCTCCCGGCCGCCGGGGTGGGGTGGGGGTCGAGGTTGGCCTCGGTGAGGACGAGTCGCGACACGAGGTCGGGACGACGGGCGGCGAGCACGATGGCGACGGCGCCGCCCATGCTGTGCCCGGCTATGTCGGCGCCGGTGGCGCCCGCCGCGTCGAGGGCGGCGGCGAGGGCGTCCGCGTGCTCTTCAAGGCTGTAGCCGAAGTCGGCCGGGCGGTCGCTGATGCCGTGGCCGGGCAGGTCTACGAACAGTTGCCTGCGCACGGCGAGGCGGGGGTGGGCGGCGACGTGGGCGTGGTAGACGGTTGATGCCGAGCCGAGCCCGTGGACGTACACGAGTGGCGGCAGGTCCGCTTCCCCGACGCGTTCGTCGCGCCCCAGCCCCGCCTCCAGTCGGTCGGCGTTCAATCGGGATGCCTCGGGCAGGCCCTCCGACTCGGTCCAGCGGATCTGGCTGCCCTGCTTGTCGAATGCCGTGTGTCGCACGTTCCGTCCCCGTTCCGCTTGTGCCTGCCAGGCGCTTGGCGCTGCCATGCACCTACTTCGGTGTGGCGACTATACATCGTTGTCGAGGTACTACGACACCGATGTACTGCGGTCATGAGGCAGAATGCGAGCATGCTTGAGCTCGCCATCCTGGGATTCCTGTACGAAGCGCCGCTGCACGGCTATGAGCTGCGCAAACGGATCACCGCGCTGACCGGACACGTACGTCCTGTTGCCGAGAGCACGCTCTACCCGGCGATCAAGCGGCTGGAGAAGGCGGGGCTGCTGGCTCGGGAGACGCAGCCCGGAGCGGTGGCGGCGCCTCGCCACATGCTCACACTCACCACCGAGGGCAGGGCGGAGCTGGTGCGGCGGCTCGCCGAACCCGAGCAGGTCGAGATCACGGACGAGAACCGTTGGTTCACGCTGCTCGCGTTTCTGCGGCATCTGCCCGAGCCCGCCCGACAGGCGGAGGTGCTGCGGCGACGGCTGCGCTTCCTGGAGGAACCCGCGAGCTTCTTCTACGAAGGCGAACGGCCGCTCAGCGCAGAGGAGTTGGATGACCCGTTCCGCCAGGGGATTCTCACCGTGGCCCGGGCCACCAGTGCGGCGGAGTTGAAGTGGCTGCGTGCCACGCTCCGGTCGCTTGGTTCACCCGCGCCGGGCGAGGCCACCGACACACCTGACACGTCTGGCACATCTCGAACGGCCGGCACACCTGACACGGCCGGCACACCTGACACGCCCGGCACATCTGACATGCCCGGCACGGCCAACCAGCGCCGCAAGGTCTAGCGAGTCAAACCCCGTGTGACCGGCGCGAGGGGGTCGCACGGTTCGGCTCGTTCGTGAGCCGTTCACGGCACTCACCGGCGGTTCGCCTCGGGCGGTCAGATCGGCGGTTCACGTCAATCGGCCCGTTCCGACCCCTATCTGTCACCAGGTTGTCAACTCTAGCTTGAGAAAGGCATTTTGATTCGCACCTGGTGAACGCACCCGCAGGGAAGGCGGTCCGAATGTTTCGCATGTTCGGCAGATTCCGGAAGCCGGAACGGCGTGAACCCGCGCGGCAGCACAACATCTTCGAGTCCGCCGCCACCTATGTCGCGGCCTGCGCGGAGGACGACCAGGAGGCACTCGACGAGGCGGTCGGATGGGTGTCGCCGGAGGCGATGTCCTTCGGGGTACGGGAGCTGGCGTGTCGGGCGCTCATCGCGCTGGCGCGGGAGCGCGACGAGTCGCCGCAGGCGGTCGCGCGTTCGCTGATGGGGCTGCCGGTCGCCTGACCGCGTACGGACCGGCCGGGGGGGGAAGGGCAGGACGCGCGATCTGGGCTGATTCCACGTGATCTCGTCCCATCCCCTCCTATCTCGCCTGATCTTGCCGTTCGCCCGCGAGCCCGGGCTCTCGACTTGCCGGTCCCGTCGCTGCCAAGCCGGCCCTCCGCCGCCGCAAACCCTCGACGATCGGGTTACCCAGTGGTTATGGTGCGCCGACGAGCGATCCGAAGGGGAGGGTTCCGTGACCGGGACGGACGAGGCAGCGACCGCCACAGCCGCGGCCGACGCGGTCGATGACCACGCGGTCGACGACGACGCGCTGTATGTGCTCACGGCGGTGTTGCTCACGCCCGCGCAGTTCCCCAGCGTGCTCGGTGACGACTTCCCGGAGGCGTGCGCGGCCCTCGGCCTCGAACCGTACCCGGGTGGCTACGGCCTGGTCCTCGGCCAGGACGGGAACGGCGCCCGATGGACCGTGATCGTCGACGACGTCTCGCTGGTCGCGGTGGCGATCGCGTCGTGGGACTGCGGGATGGAGTACGACTTGTCGCCGGACGAGCGTACGGTGGTGGCCGCGCTGCCCGGCTGGCCGCTGGAACTCGCCGTCGCCGCGCCAGGAGTGGCCCCGCCGCACGACCCCGAGTCGGAGCCGGACGAAGACGGCACGATGCGGCCGCCGCTCTCGCCGCCCGACACGAGCGTGTGGGGCTCCCCGCAACGACGCCTCGGCGCCGATGAAGTCGCTCTGCAGTGGGCGGCGTGGCGCGGACAGATAGCCGACGACGAGGACGAGACCGAGACCGAGGACGGCGGGCCGCAGGGCACTGCCGGGCCGGGGGCTGTGGAGACCCCGGAGGAGGCAGCCGTGGCTGACTCCTCCGCCGACGCCGACCCTGGCCCGGCCCCGGCCCCCGCCCCCGCCCCCGCCCCCGCCCCCACGACTCTCGACGCGCGCGTGGAGCGAGTTCTCGACGAGGTACGGCAGTACCTCGACTCCCCTCCCCCGCTCGGGCGTGTGCGGTCGAGTTTCGCGCCGGGCGGGGCGCGTATGTTGCGGGCCGACGGTCCTGGGTGGTCGATCGTCGCCAGGACCGACGACATCGCGTTCGTACTGCTGGACGACGAGCCGGGCGAGGTGGTGCCGGTGGGGCGCGGGCTCAAGTTGCCGGGGCTCCTGGAGGCCTTGGACGCGATGGCCGTACGACCGTCCTGAGCCGGCCTGAGCGCCGCCCTGAGCCGCGCTCGCGGCGCCGCCCGCGCCCGGCGCGCACCCTGATGCCCCGGTTCAGCCCGACCCCGCTGCCCTCACACGCCCCCGACAGGCTCGGTCAACAGCGCCGCCATCGCCGTATCCGGGTCGGCATGGTGGCGGAGTGCGGACAATTCGGTACGCCATGCCGCGTCCCAACCCGTACGCCCTCCTGACGCCTGTACGAGGGCCACCGCCAGGAGTCCGGCCGGCGGCGTGCCGCGTTCGCGCAGCGTACGGGCAGTACGGAGCGTGGTCTCGGCATGGCGTACGGGTGCGGCTCCGAGGCTGAACCCGCTCAGGTCGGGCAGCCGGGCGGGGTTCTCTTCGATCAGCCGGAGCGCCTTCGCCCACCTGTCCGGCGCGGGGTCGTCACGTCGGAGCGCGGCCCAGGCCGCGTCGAGCGCGAGGCGCGCGGCTTGACGTAGGAGCCCGGCGGCCTCCAGGGCCGTCGCCATGGCGTCGGCGCGGCCCACTTCCACGTACGAGCCGTAACGCGAACTGACCGCGTTCGCGCATCCTTCGAGCCGTCGCAGGGCGTCTCGCCTCACGTGCACTGCGCTTGAGCTCGCCGTCGCCCTGTCTACGAGGATGCTGAGCACGTCCCCCAGAACATCACTCGACGGGCGCGCCATCGCGACCTCAGAGACGGCAGCCACCTCAGCGGCCTCAGCGGCCTCAGCCACCTCAGCCACCTCAGCCACCTCAGCGACGGCGGAATCCTCCGGCTCCCCAGCGACCGTGACACCCTCGATTGTTGAGGTCATTCCCACCGTTGAGGTCATTCCCGCAACTGCCGAAATCGCCGCATGCCAGACCTCCCACGGCCGTCCCGCCGCCACTGCCGCCTCGCCCAGGGCGCGGGCCGCGTCCCGCATGGCGGGGCTCCCGCCCACGATCCGCCCGGCCAGAGTGACGCAGGCCGCGGCGGCGCTGTCGTCGTCGCCTTCGCGGACCACGCGCGCGAGGAACGCGATGTACAGGGCGGACGTCACGGACCGCGTGATGACCGCGTCCCGGATGGCCGGTTCGCGCGCGCCCTCCAGCAGCCGGCGGGCGATGTCGTCCCGGTCCGCGAGTCGCAGCAGGAAGGGGGCGATCGCGGCCCGTACGTCCCGGTGCTGGTGTGGTTGGTCCCACGCCGCGAGCAGCGCCGCGCCTGCGCCCTCCCCACCCAGAACCCCGAGCGTACGGGCCGCCTCCTTACGGGAACCAACCGGGGACGACGGGGAGTTGAGAAGGGGAGTGAGCAGAGCGACCGCTTCACCGTCGGGTGTCTCGGCCAGGAGGCGCCGCAGGGAGGCGACTGCCGCGCGGCCGCGCACGCCGCCTGTTCCGGCGTGCCGCAGCAGCGTGGTCAGGAGCTCCGGCGTGACCGGGCCGGTCTCACCGAGCGCGGCGAGCGCGGCGGCCGCGACCGGCTGGGGCGCGCGCTCGGCGAGGAGGTGGAGGTGGGCCGGTGAGCGGAGGTGAGTCGCCGCGTCGGCGCGTACCCGCATGGGCGCGCGCTCGTCGGTGGCGGCCGTCGCCAGTACTTCGTACCAGGCTTGGCGTTCCGTCGGCCGCCAGCGACCGGTTACTCCGGCTCTCGGCCGGGGCGCCCATGCGCCGCCTCGCGGCCGGACCCTCCCCCGCAGCCCCCGCCCATCGGCCGCCCCCGCGGCTGCGAGGACCGGGCGGAGCAGATCAGTGCGCCGCTCGGTGATCGTCGTCAGCACTTCGGGTACGGCGACGAATGACGGATCTGCCGCGATCAGTTGGGCACAGCGGTCTTCCCGGACACCGGCCGGGGTCACCCACACGGCGGCCGCGCGGGCGGCGGTCCGGGGGTCGTCGTCCGTGAGCGCGGTACGGCGCATCAGGGCGTCGGCGTCCGGCAGTTCGGTGAGGTGCGACGCGAGCAGCTCGGCCAGGGCGATCCGCAGAGCGGGGTCTTCGGCGACGGCCGGTCCAGACGGGTCAGACATACCAGACCGGCCAGAGGTACCGGAGGTACCAGCCAGGCCAAACGGCGACGCCGTCGCCCAGATATGCCGTGCCATCGGCAGATCAACCCGCAGCGGACGGTACGAGCCCGAGACCGGGACCGAGCCCGAGCCCGAGCCCGAGCCCGAGCCCGAGCCCGAGCCACGGTGACGCGGATCGGTGACGACCTGGCAGAGAAGCTGGGCCGCGGTCGCCGCGCGCCTCCCGTCGCCGCGTGCGGCGGCGCTCTCCGCCGCGCGACGCAGCAGCGACGCGGCGGCGGCGAGCGTCTCCGCCTTGGAGTCGCGGGACTGGACGGCGGTCAGCGTGGCGTCCCGGAGGACCTCTTCGGGCACAGCGGCGAGCAGCCGCGGTGCAGTGCCCGCGAGTTGTTGCAGCGTGTAGCGCCGTACCTCTTCCTGGTCGTGCCAGGCCCGTTCGCAGCTGAGGGCGATACGGGCGAACTCGTCCGGGTCGCCCTTGAGTTCGGCGCAGGCCAGCAGCGCGGGCCAGGCGAACACGCGCTGGTGTATCCGGTGGTGGGAGGCCTGTTCGCGCAGGATCGGTTCGGCGTCCGCGAGAGGCAGGCCGACGGCCACCGCGAGGAGATGGACCGGGCGTCGCTTCCAGCGCTCCAGGCGTGCGTCACTGAACTCGGCGCGGTCGGCCGGTTCCAGGGCGGCGAGGGCGGTGAGTGGGACCCGGTGTCCGCTGTCGCCGCCTGCCCGTTCGGCGACGAGCCGCCGCCGTACGGCCGGGGGCAGCAGTGCGAGCAGGGGGTCGGCGGCCACCTCCTGTCGTCCCGGTGCCCGCAGGTGGCCGCCCGTGGCACGGCAGCGGGTGGCCAGTTCGGTGAGGTCGGGCTCGGGGAGGGCGCGGAGCGCTGCGACGGTCGACCGGCCCAAGGGGCCTGGTGGTATGGCCAGTTCGAAGGGCTCCGCCTCCCCGCCCAGCGGGACAGGCCGGAGTGGGACGCGGAGGCCCCGTAGGACGTCGAGGAGTTCGGCGGGGCGTCGCAGGAGAGCGACGGCCGCGCGTTCCCCGATGAGCCGGGGCGCCTCGCGCAGCAACGACAGACCTGCCTCCGGGTCGCGTTCGGCGACGACGGTGGCGACGAACGTCCTGCCCTGCGCATAGCGGTAGGCGTACGGCCCTTCGGCCCGTTCGCCGTATTCCTTGATCAGCAAGGCGGCGACGGCGGCAGGCGCGGTACGGGCGAGGGTGGCCAGCACCCCCGGCGGGACGTCAGTGCGAGGCAGCCAGCGGCCGACCGTCCCGGGCGAGCAGGCGACGAGCAGCTCGGCCACCTCCTGGGCGCCGTGGCGTTCGTCCACCTCGGGGAGGAGCCGGTCGGCGAGGGCGTGGCGGCGGCTGAGCCGCAGTACGCGGTACACGGAGTGGCGCACCGCGCGGATTTCGCACAGCGCGAGGGCGGCGAGCGGCTCTTCCGGCACCGGCAGCCGGATGGCCGCGGCGAGCGCCCGGCGGCGCAGCACGGGGTCGCCAAGGGCGGCGGCCACGGTGTCGAGGTCGCGGCGCGCGACGGCGAGGAAGAGTCCGGTGTGCCGTTCGTCCTGGTCACCGGCGTCGAGCGCGCGGTGCAGGGTGGCGTACGCGTCCGGGGCCAGTGTTCGCGCGTAACGCGCGAGGGCGGGCATTCGGGCCGAGAACGGCAGGGAGTCGAAGTGGGTGCTGATCCACTCGGGGGTCAGCGGCTGAGGTGGAACGGAATGGGCCATCAGCGATCACCGTAGGATCGTGAGGCCTCCTTTCGAGTCATCATGCGTACGATCCTGACAGCCTTTCGATCAACGGGCAATGCGATTTTTGAGCCGCCCGGAAGCCCCGGCTGTTCCAGGTGCGGCGCCGAATCGGGAACCGGGGGTCGAGGACGGATCAAACACGGATCAGACAAGGATCAGAACACCGATCAGGTACGGATCAGGTACGGATCAGGCAGGGATCGGGTACGGGAGGAACGCACATGGCGGACGCTGGGGTCAACGAGCGCGGCACGGACGACGGAGCCGCGGAGGTGGTGTGCCGGGCGGTGGGGCGTGTGGTCGGCGGGCGGGCCGAGGTGGCCGACGACCACTGGGGTGGTGAGTCGGCGGTGATCCGGCTCGATGCCGAACAGTTCGGCCCCGAGGCGCTGTTCGGCCTGACGGACTTCTCCCATCTGGAGGTCGTGTACCACTTCGACCGGGTGAAGCCCGAGAAGATCGAGTCCGGCGCGCGCCGTCCGCGCGGCAACCCCGACTGGCCGCTGGTCGGGATCTTCGCCCAGCGCGGCAAGAACCGCCCGAACCGGCTCGGCGTCTCGCGCTGCCGTGTGCTGAAGGTGGACGGGCTGGACATTCACGTCATGGGCCTGGACGCGGTGGACGGCACTCCGGTGCTGGACATCAAGCCGTACATGGCGGAGTTCGGTCCACGCGGCGAGACGGTCCAGCCGGAGTGGTCCACGGAGCTGATGCGGGACTACTACGCGGGCGAGCCGGAGTCCGGGAGCGGCGTCGAGGGATAAGGAACTCACCGGTTCCAGAGGTCCACACCCAGCCCCGACCCCAGCCCCAGCCCCAGCCCGACGGTCAGCGCAGTTCCTTGCGGCTGATGTGCCGCAGCCTGCGGCGCTGGCTCGGGTCCAGCATCAGGTAGGCCACGACGGGCACCCCTATGAGCACCAGCAGCGCCGGCAGGAATCCGATCAGCGGGATCAGGATGAGCCCCACCACCACTCCACCGGCAGCGATCATCGCGCGCTTCGACATGTCCGTCGCCTCCTTCGCGGCCGCTGCTGCCGCCGCTCTCTGTCCAGGGAACGCCTGGCCGCGCCCTCTGGTTCCCGGCCCGGCGTCCGTTTCCGCGCGGCACGTCTGCCATCAGCTTCCGTCAGCTTCGCGTCAGATTCCACTATGCGGCAGCCGCCCGGATCCAACGCGGCAGCTATCCGCCCGCGCCCCGCCTCAGCGGCCGCCTCAGCGGCGCTCCGACGGCGTGCATGTGCCGCAGGGCCTGCCGGTAGGAGTCGATCAGTGAGGTCTCGGCGTACGGGATGCCGACGGCGCGACAGTGGGCGCGGACCAGCGGCTGGACGAGGCGCAGGTGCGGGCGGGGCAGGTTCGGGAAGAGGTGGTGCTCGATCTGGTAGTTCAGCCCGCCGAGGAACCAGTCGGTGAGCGGTCCGCCGCGTACGTTGCGCGAGGTGAGGACCTGGCGGCGCAGATGGCCCCAGCCGTCGTCTTCCGCGTCGGGCATCTCCATGCCCTTGTGGTTGGGTGCGAAGGTCATGCCCAGGTGGAGCCCGAAGAGGGCGTGGTGCAGCAGCGCGAAGACCAGCGCCTTGCCGGGCGAGAGCACGGTCAGCAGGAGACCCGCGTAGGTGGCGAGGTGCACCAGGAGGAGCGTGCCCTCGACGAGGCGTTCGCGCCGAGGCTGCCTGCGCAGGTCCTGGAACCCGTACACCTTCAGGGCGATGCCTTCGAGCAGCAGCATCGGGAAGAAGAGCCGGGCCTGGTTGCGGGTGAGCCAGCGCGCGAACCCCTCGCGGCGCTCGGCCTGCTTCTCGGTCCACACGAGGGCGCCGACGCCGACGTCCGGGTCCTTGTCGACGTGGTTGGGGTTGGCGTGGTGGCGGTTGTGTTTGTCGTTCCACCAGGCGTAACTCATGCCGAGCAGCAGGTTGCTGTGGAGCAGGCCGAGCGTGCGGCCCGCGCGGCGGCCCCGGGTTATCTGGGCGTGGCCCGCGTCGTGGCCGAAGAAGGCGGTCCGGGCCCAGAGCACGGCGAGCGGCACGGCGTACAGCAGGGTCCACCAGGTATCGCCGGTGAGCACCATCGCGGTCACGGTCGCGGCGAGGGCGAGGAGGTTGACGGCGATGCCGCGCGCGTACCAGCCGGTGCGCCGCTCCAGCAGCCCCTGCCCTTTGACCACCTTCAGGAGAGGCGCGAATTCGCTGCCCTGTGCGGTGGGGCGCGCCGGGGCGAGGGTGGTGGTTCTCGCGGCGTTCGCAATGGTCTGGGACATGGTCGGTCTCCGGTCGCCGGTCTTCCGCAGTCACCTGCGCTGACCTCATGAAACGTACGAATCCGGGGCCCTTCACCACCATGACGCCACCACCCGGACCGGTCGGGGGCCTGTCCCGGGGGCATGGTGGTGCTGACGCCACCCCGGCAGGCGGGCGAGCCCGCCGCGCGCGCCTGGTGATCCAGATCACGGCACGTATACGCCCTGCGGGCGTCTCGGCCGGTGTATCCTCGGCGATTCCGGAACGCAGTAGTCAAGTTTGAGGAATGTGTCATCGCCGTACACACGCTCCCCGCGCCCACACCCTCCGAGATCGACGAACTCGCCCGCTGCCACGTCACCTTCCTGCCCGCCGACCCCGCCCGGCTCGGCCGCATCGCCTTCTGGCAGGCCGATGGCGCCGCCCCGCAAGCCTTCTCCGGCCGCCAAGAGGAGCCTGCCGAGGAGCTGACGGTG
Source organism: Streptomyces sp. NPDC023838 (assembly GCF_040639555.1). NCBI lineage: Bacteria > Bacillati > Actinomycetota > Actinomycetes > Kitasatosporales > Streptomycetaceae > Streptomyces > Streptomyces sp. NPDC023838. The sequence goes on along the minus strand of NZ_JBFAAD010000002.1, from coordinate 56,618 downwards.
GTGGGGGCCGACGCCGAACCGTACGCGGTACGTGCGGTCGCTCTGCCCGTACGCGACGCACTGCCCGTCCTGACCAGGGCGCGGCCCCGCCCCGACGCCTCGCGGGCCGCCGCCTTCTGGGGTACGGCCGCTGTGCGCGCGCTGCAACTCGCGGCGCGCGGCCTGCTGTTGCCCGGACTCAGCGCCACCGACCACGACGCGTGGCGGATCGGTCCGCTGGGCGCCGACGAGCTGGAGCGCGTCCGGGAACTGGCGGCCTCGATGCCGCCCGAGGCGCACGCGGTACCGCTCGACGCCGATGGCGAACCGTTGCTGCTGCCCGAACCCGAGGTGCTGGTACGGCAGTTCCTCGACGCGGTCGCGGACGGGCTGCCGCGCACGCCCGCGGCCGCCCTGGCGACCGGCTCCCCCGCCTTCGCGGCGGATCCGCCCCGGCGGCTGCCCGAGCAGCGCGCCTGGGCCACGGAGGTGGCCGCCGGGCACGACGCGGGCGTGCGCATCTCGCTCCGCGTCGAACTGCCCGGCCTGGAGCCGACGGACCCGAATGCGACGGATCCGGATGCGACGGACCCGGATGCGGCGGACCTCGATGCGGCGGAACCGGATACGGCGCCCCCTGAAGCCGCGGGGCCGGCCTTCCGCGCCGTGCTCCAGCTGCACAGCGTGAGTGACCCCGCCCTGGTGGCGGACGCGGCCGAGGTGTGGGGCGAGTCCGGGCCCACCGCAGGGGCCTTCGGACCGCACGCGCGGATGGACGCGCTCCTTGCGCTGCGTCGCGCCACGCGCGCGTGGGCGCCGCTCGCGCCGCTGCTGTCGGCGGCCGTGCCGGACGCGATCGAGCTGGCCGACGAGGAGGTGGGCGAGCTGCTCGGCGGGGCCGCGCGCACGCTCGCCGCGAGTGGCGTCCAGGTGCACTGGCCCAAGGGCCTCGCGCGCAAGTTCACTACGCGCGCGGTGATCGGGCCCGTACAGGACACCGCCGGGCGAAGCACCTCCGGGGCGCAGCCGGACAGCGCGCAGTCCGCGGCTCCCTCCACGCTCTCCGCGGAGGCCCTGCTCGCCTTCGAGTGGCGGTTCGCGATCGGCGACACCCGGCTCACGCGTGCGGAGCTGGACCAACTGGCCGAGGCCAGCCGCCCGGTGGTGCGGCTGCGCGACCAGTGGGTCCTGATCGACCCCGAGGAGGTCCGCCGCGCCCGCGCGGCACACGACCGCAAGGTGACCGCCGTCGACGCGCTCGGCGCCGTCCTGACCGGCTCCACGGAGGTCGACGGACGCCGGGTCGACGTCGAGGCGTCGGGCTGGCTCGCGGGGTTGCGCGACCGGCTCGCCGATCCCGAGGGCGCGCGTCGGCACGCCGTGGAGCAGCCCGCCGCGCTCGCCGCGCGGTTGCGCGACTACCAGCTGCGCGGCCTCAACTGGCTGGCCGACATGACCTCGCTGGGCCTCGGCGGCTGCCTCGCCGACGACATGGGCCTCGGCAAGACGATCACCCTCATCGCCCTGCACTTGCACCGTCAGAGCGCCCCGGCGACCGCCGGCCCCACGCTCGTCGTCTGCCCGACGTCCCTGATGGGCAACTGGCAGCGGGAGATCGAGAAGTTCGCGCCGGGTACGCCCGTACGCCGCTTCCACGGCTCCGCGCGGCGCCTGGAGGGCCTCGTGGACGGGGAGTTCGTCCTCACCACCTACGGGACGATGCGGCTCGACGCCGCCAAGCTCGGCGAGGTGGCGTGGGGCATGGTGGTCACGGACGAGGCCCAGCACATCAAGAACCCGTACTCGGCGACCGCCCGGCAGCTGCGCACCATCAGCGCCCGCGCGCGCGTGGCGCTCACCGGAACACCGGTCGAGAACAACCTCTCCGAACTGTGGGCCATCCTCGACTGGACGACGCCGGGGCTGCTCGGCCGCCTCGGCACGTTCCGTAGCAAGTACGCACAAGCCGTCGAGGGCGGCACGGACCCGGCGGCGGCCGAGCGACTGTCTCGCCTGGTCAGACCGTTTCTGCTGCGGCGGCGCAAGTCCGACCCCGGCATCGCGCCCGAGCTGCCGCCCAAGACGGAGACCGACCGGGCCGTCTCGCTCACCAAGGAGCAGACGGGGCTGTACGAAGCGGTGGTGCGCGAGACCCTCGCGGAGATCTCGGGCGCCGACGGCTTCGAGCGGCGCGGGCTGGTGGTGAAGCTGCTCACCGCGCTGAAGCAGATCTGCAACCACCCCGCGCAGTACCTCAAGGAGGAGCAGCCGCGCATCGCGGACCGCTCCGGGAAGCTGGAGCTGCTCGACGAGCTCCTCGACACCATCCTCTCCGAGGATGGTGCGGTGCTGGTCTTCACCCAGTACGTACAGATGGCGCGGCTCATCGAGCAGCATCTGGCCGCGCGCGGGGTCGCCACGCAGTTCCTGCACGGCGGTACGCCCGTGGAGCAGCGCGAGCGGATGGTGCGGCGCTTCCAGGACGGCGAAGTCCCGGTGTTCCTGCTGTCGTTGAAGGCGGCGGGCACCGGTCTGAACCTGACCCGGGCGGGCCACGTCGTGCACTACGACCGCTGGTGGAACCCGGCCGTCGAGGCGCAGGCCACCGACCGTGCGTACCGCATCGGCCAGACCCAGCCGGTGCAGGTCCACCGGCTGATCGCCGAGGGCACGATCGAGGACCGCATCGCCGAGATGCTGACGCGCAAGCGCGAGCTGGCGGACGCCGTCCTCGGCACGGGCGAGTCGGCCGAGGCCGCGCTGACGGAACTGTCCGACGCCGAGCTGGCGGATCTGGTGGCACTGCGAGGGAGCGGGCGATGAGCGAGTACGGAGAGCTCTCGGAGGAGCAGATGTACGGGGGCCGCGACGAGGACGGTCACGGCGCCGAGGACGGTGATGGCGCCGAGGAGCGCACCTTCGTGGCGCTGCCGCCCGCGCACGGGCGTGGTTTCGCGCAGACGTGGTGGGGCCAGGCTTGGCTCAAGGCCCTCGAGGACACGGCGCTCGACGGCAAACAGCTGAAGGCGGGCCGCCGCTACGCGCGCGAGGGCGCGGTCGGGGCGGTGTCGGTACGGCCGGGGCGGATCACCGCGGTGGTGCGCGACCGGGACGGCAACTCCCACCGCAGCGACGTGGTGTGGCAGCGGCTGTCCGAGGACGACTGGGACCGTTTCCTCGGCATGGCGGTGGAACGGGCGGGGCACATCGCGGCGCTCCTGGACCGTGACATGCCGCCGCACCTGGTGGAGGAAGCGGCGTCGGCCGGGGTGCAACTCCTGCCCGGCATAGGCGACCTGGAGCCCGAGTGCACCTGTGAGGCGTGGGACCACTGCCCGCACACGGCGGCGCTCTCCTACCAGGTGGCGCGGCTCCTCGACCAGGACCCGTTCGTCCTGCTGCTCATGCGGGGCCGGGGTGAGCGGGCACTGCTGGCGGAGCTGGCGGAGCGGAGCGCGGCGCCCCGGACCACGGACGCGGACGTTGCGGACGGGGTACCGGCCGCCGAGGTGTTCGCGGCGCGGGACATCGTGCCGCCGCTGCCCGGGGTGCCCGAGATACCGGCCGAGGCGGGGTCGCCGCCGCACCTCGACACGGAGACCGCCCCCGCGCCCGGTGTCGATCCCGCCGCACTGGAGTTCCTGGCGGCGGACGCGGCACGCCGGGCGCGGGAGATGCTGGCGGAGGCGCTGGCACCGGGCCACGAACTCCACCCGACAGCACCTGATCTGACGCAGGCTCAGGACGCCGTACGCCTGGCGTCGGGCTGTGAGGACGAGCGGATCAGGGGCCGTCTGGCAGCCGGTTCCGGGCGGCGTCCGGCCGAGCTGGACCTCGCCGTACGGGCGTGGCGGTACGGGGGCGCCGCCTCCCTGTCCGTACTGGAAGAGGAGTGGACCCCCGGGCCGGAGGCGCTGGCCCGGGCCCGGGACGCCCTCGCGCGCGCCTGGCAGGACGGGGACCGGCCCGTACTGCGCGCGTCCGGCGCGAACCGCTGGACGGTCCTCGGCGGCGGCGCGCAGCTACGACTCGGACGGGACGGCCGGTGGTGGCCGTACCGCAAGGAGCGCGGGGCGTGGGTCCCCGCGGGGCCGGCCGATCTGGATCCGGGGGCGGTGCTGGAACGGTAGGGGGCGGGCGCGGGCGGAGCGCCTGGGGGCGTGGGGGCGTGGGATGCGAGCGATGCCCCCGCGCACGTGTCCTGGGCGGCGCCCCCGCACTCACGCCTATGTCCTGGGCGGCGCGCTTGCACTCACGCCCGTGTCCAGGGCGGCCCCCTGGACTCACGTCTACGTCCCGGGCGGCGCGCTTGCACTCACGCCCGTGTCCAGGGCGGCCCCCTGGACTCACGTCTACGTCCCGGGCGTCGCCCCGACGCCCGGCGTCCCACTTGGTGCCCCACCCCGCGTCCCGCCCGCCCTCACCTCGTAGAACGGCACGTCGTCACCGGCCCCGCCCGCCGCCGACGGAAGGACGCCGCCGGGGATCTCGTCGGGCAGATTCGGCAGGTCCGGAAGTTCGCTGGGCAGTTCGCCGGGCAGTTCGCTGGGGAACCCGCTCGGCAGCTCCGTGGGGAGTCCTGACGGAAGGTTCGAGGGAAGGTTCGAGGGAAGACCCGACGGAAGGTTCGTGGGGATTCCGGAGGGCAGCTCCGTCGGGATCCCGCTCGGGAGGCTCAGCGACGGCGACGGCGTCGGTGCCGACGCCGTCTTGCCCGTCGGCGTCTTCGTCGGCGTGTCGTCGGCCCCGTCGCCGCTGCCGTTCACCACCAGCACGATGGCCACGACGGCCGCGGCGGCCACCACGACCGCGAGCAGTATCAGGACGCCCTTGCGGCCGCCCCCGGCCGACGGGCCCGGGGGCGGTGGCGGTGGCGGTGACGTCGGGGGCTGCCAGGCGGGGGGACCGAAGCCCCCGCCGGGCGAGGACGGCGGCCCGGGCGGGCGCGGAGGTACGGGCGGCGTGGCCATGGCCCCCAGAGTCGTCCCGAAACGGTTCATCTCGCCACCCCTGGCCGGAATTTACGCCAAAGTCGGCCAGTCGCGACGCTCGCCGGAGCCGTCCCGACGGTGGCGGCGCACGCCTCCCGCGTCCGGTCGACGCCACGCCCTGCCGCGGGCCTTCCACGCCCTCATACCGCCCCGTACCGTAACCTCGGCGAAGTTCTTGCCGGTTGAACGTGACGTATCGACGTACAGACGTACCCACGACACGACGTACAGGAGCTCGTTACCCGTGGACCGCCGAAGACTCATCCAGGGTGCCGCGGCCAGCGTGGCCGCCGGTGCGCTGTTTCACGCGACGCCTGCCGAGGCCGCCGCCGACACCGACTACCCGGACGCGCACTGGGTGGCCGCCTCCAGCGCCAACTACACCGCTTCCCAGCGCCCCTCCACATATGCGATCGACCGCGTGATCATCCACGTCACCCAGGAGTCGTTCGCGCATACGATCGGGATCTTCCAGAACCCGGCGAAGAAGGTCTCCGCGCACTATGTGGTGAGGTCCGCCGACGGCTATGTGGCGCAGATGGTGCGCGAGCACGACATCGCCTGGCACGCGGGCAACTGGGACTACAACACCCGCAGCGTCGGCATCGAGCACGAGGGGTGGGTGGACCAGCCCGCCTACTTCACCAACGCGCTGTACGAGGAGTCGGCGCGGCTGACCGCCTCGGTCTGCGACCGGTACGGCATCCCGAAGGACCGCGAACACATTATCGGCCATTACCAGGTACCCGGCTCCGACCACACGGACCCGGGCCCGAACTGGGACTGGGTGCGCTACATCAGGCTGGTCAACTTCGCCTGACGGCGCGGGGATGCGCCGACGTCGTGCGCAGTGCCTTGCCGGGTGTGGCCGGCGGGCCGACGATGGACCGGTCCCCGTCCGCCCCGCCCGCCCGGAGGCCCAGTTGACCGATACGCGGTACGAGTCCTGGGTCGCGCTGGAGGCGGGGGCCGACCCCGCCGAGCGGACCGGCGAGCTGCGCCGCGCCCATGAGGCGTTCACCTCGGCGGGGCGGGTGGTCCGGCCCGTACGCCCGCTGGTGGCGGCGTCCTGGCGGCGTTCGGCCCGGGCTCGGGTGAACCCGGACGGCACGGCCGGTGTGGAGCTGGGCGAGGACGAGCTGGCCGCGTACCGCGACGGGCACCCGCTGGCCCGGGTGATGCCGGTGATCCGGGAGCTGATGGGCACGTACGCGAAGGACGGCGAGCATCTCGTCGCCGTGTGCGACGCGCGGGGACGGCTGCTGTGGGTCGAGGGCGACGCGGGGACCCGGCGCAAGGCGGGCGCGATGAACTTCGTGCCGGGCGCCCGGTGGGCGGAGTCGGCGGTGGGTACCAACGCGCCGGGGACGGCCCTGGCCGAGGACCGACCCGTCCAGGTCTTCTCCGCCGAGCACTTCCGGCGCCCGGTGCACCCCTGGACGTGCGCGGCGGCCCCGCTGCACGACCCGCGCACCGGGCGGCTGCTCGGCGCGGTGGACATCACCGGCGGCGACGGCCTCGCGCACCCGCACAGCCTCGCGTTCGTCCAGGCGGTGGCACGGGCGGCGGAGGCGGAACTCGCCCTGCTCGCCCCGTCGCCGGCCGGCGACACGATCGGGCTCAGCGCGCTCGGACGCGACGAGGCGCTGCTGGTCGCCGCCGGGCGCAAGGTCCGCCTCAGCCGCCGCCACAGCGAGCTCCTGGTGCTGCTCGCCCGCCACCCCGAGGGCCTGACGGGTGATCAGCTGCTGATCGACCTGTACGAGGACGAGTCGGTGACCCCGGTGACGGTCCGCGCCGAACTCTCCCGCCTGCGCCGCCTGCTGGGCCCCGACCTCCTCTCCTCCCGCCCGTACCGCCTCACGCTGCCCGTCGACACCGACTTCGACATGGTCGCCCGCCGCCTGGGCTCCGGCGCGGTGGCGGCGGCGATGGGCGCGTACGCCGGTCCCCTGCTGCCCGCCTCACAGGCACCTGCGGTGGTACGGATACGGTCCCGCCTCGCCGGTCAGCTGCGCGCGGCCCTGATCGAGCGCGGCGACCCCGGGTTGCTGGCGGACTGGGCGCGCAGCCCGTGGGGCGGGGCGGACGCGAAGGTGTGGCGGGCGCTGGTGGAGGCGCTGCCGGAGGGGCAACGGGGGTATGCGGGGGTGAGGTTGAGCGAGCTGGATGCGGAGTTCGCCGGGGGCTCGTGAACGCCGGGCACGGGGATCCCGGCATCGGGGGGCACGGCTCGCCGGGGCGCCTGAACGCCGGTACACGGGGCTCGTGGGCATCGGGGCTCCTGGGCATCGTGGCTCCTGAGCATCGGGGAACCGGGCCGCCGCCCCCGTCGTGGCCGCCTCGCAACGGACCCGCAACGTCCCCGCGCCTAGCCTCCGCTGCGAGTGCCGTCCAAGGGCGGGCGGCGCCGGAGGGAGGCCACGGAGATGACCCGTTACGCAGCACCCGGCACCGAGGGCGCGATCGTCTCGTACGAGTCCCGCTACGACCACTTCATCGGCGGTGAGTACGTACCGCCGGCCGGTGGCCAGTACTTCGAGAACCCGAGCCCCGTGAACGGCCGCCCCTTCACCGAGATCGCCCGGGGCACGGCTGAGGACGTCGAGCGCGCCCTCGACGCGGCCCACGCGGCGGCGCCCGCCTGGGGACGGACGGCCCCGACCGAGCGCGCCAACATCCTCAACAAGATCGCCGACCGCATGGAGGCGCACCTTGAGGAGCTGGCGGTCGCGGAGAGCTGGGAGAACGGCAAGCCGGTCCGCGAGACGCTGGCCGCCGACATCCCCCTCGCCATCGACCACTTCCGCTACTTCGCGGGGGCGCTGCGGGCGCAGGAGGGCTCGCTGAGCCAGATCGACGAGGACACGGTCGCGTACCACTTCCACGAGCCGCTTGGGGTCGTCGGTCAGATCATCCCGTGGAACTTCCCGATCCTGATGGCGGTGTGGAAGCTGGCCCCGGCGCTCGCTGCGGGCAACGCGGTGGTCCTCAAGCCCGCCGAACAGACCCCGGCGTCCGTGCACGTCTGGCTGGGCTTGGTGGCCGACCTGATCCCGCCCGGCGTGGTCAACATCGTCAACGGCTTCGGAGTCGAAGCGGGCAAACCGCTGGCGTCGAGCCCGCGCGTCGCGAAGATCGCCTTCACGGGCGAGACGACGACGGGCCGTCTGATCATGCAGTACGCGTCCGAGAACATCCGCCCGGTGACGCTGGAACTCGGCGGCAAGTCCCCGAACATCTTCTTCGACGACGTCTGGTCGGCGGACGACGACTTCCGCGACAAGGCGCTTGAGGGCTTCACGATGTTCGCCCTCAACCAGGGCGAGGTCTGCACGTGCCCGTCCCGGGCGCTGATCCAGCGCGGCCACTACAGCGAGTTCCTGGACGCGGGCATCGCCCGCACCGAGGCCATCGTGGCGGGTCACCCCCTGGATACGGACACGATGATCGGCGCCCAGGCCTCCAACGACCAACTCCAGAAGATCCTGTCCTACCTGGACATCGGCCAGCAGGAGGGCGCGAAGATTCTGACGGGTGGTCAGCGCATCGAGTACGACGGCGAGATGGCGGGCGGCTACTACGTCCAACCCACGATCTTCGAGGGCGACAACCGCATGCGGATCTTCCAGGAGGAGATCTTCGGCCCAGTCGTCGCGGTGACGTCCTTCACGGACTTCGACGACGCGATCCGCACGGCCAACGACACGCTGTACGGCCTCGGCGCCGGCGTCTGGACCCGCGACGGCAGCCAGGCGTACCGCGCGGGCCGCGCTATCCAGGCGGGCCGCGTCTGGACGAACTGCTACCACGCCTACCCGGCGCACGCCGCCTTCGGCGGCTACAAGCAGTCGGGGATCGGGCGGGAGAACCACAGGGTGATGCTGGATCACTATCAGCAGACGAAGAATCTTCTGGTGTCGTACTCGGCGAAGAAGCTCGGGTTCTTCTAGAGGCGCACAAAAAGGCGCCTGACCTGGGCTTTTGCCGGTCAGGCGCCTTCCGTCCGGCCCGCTCAGGGCAGGGACCGGTTATGCCGTAACTGCCACTTTCTCCCACTGCCATCCCACTCCTGACCAGCGCTTCCGGACCAGTCACGGACCAGAAGCCGGCTTACCCAGCCTGTACCGGACCCTGGCTGACGCGGTCCCACTCCTGCATGGACTGCTCGATGAGGCGGTTGGCCTGCTCGCGGACGCCCTCCAGGAACCCGGACCGGGTGCGCCGGTATCCGTCGGACATGACGGACGCAGAGTGGGCGGCCATCCGGCCGTTGCTGCCGGTGCCGGCCTGGCTTCAGGGGCGGGGCGGACAGCCCGAGGGCTACTGCCACCGCCAGAATGCTGGACCAATGCCACGAAGTTAAGCCCCCTTTGGCGGTGTCAAGGCATCAGGGAGAGTGATCTTGTAGGTGCTCGGCGCGGTGCGGATGAGTCGGCCGTTGCGGGCCCAGTAGCAGAGTTGCGCGGTGAGGCTGCTGAGGGGGCGCCCCGAGGTGGGGAGCCCGAGATGCCGCGCGATGTCCCGGGTGTGCATGGCCTGGTTGGAGTTCTCGGCCAAGAGGCGTACGTCGTTGCCCGCGAACGTCAGGAACACCAGGACCTGCGTCACGCCACCGGCTAGCGCTGCAGTGTCAGCACGCCCGGCCGGTACGGCAGGAGGCCGTAGTCCATGCCGTCGGTGCTGGGGTCGCGCCCCTGGTAGAGGAACTGCAGATGGCAAGGGTCGATGGTCTTGGTCTGGTCGGGGTTGGTGCGAACCACATCGCCGTGGCTGACGTCCTTGGTCCAGGCCGTCGCGCCGCTGTTGGCACTGCCGGCGAAGGGGTTGGTCACGGTGTCGGCCTGCGGTGTCCACGTGCCGTCGAGGCTGGTGGCCGTGAACGAGCGGAAGAAGCGACCATGTCCTGTGTAATTCTGGGCCTCGACGATCATGAGGTACTGGTTCTGACCCTGGACCTTGTAGACCTCCGGCGCCTCGAACAGGTTGAGCTCCGTGTCGCTCATGATCTTCGTGACCGAACCGAAGGTGCCCGGGAAGTTGCCGATGGGCATGCTGGACCGGTAGATGTCGCCCTTGTCGTTGGCGAAGAACATGTGCATGTTCGTGTCGTCGCCGATGAGGGTCACGTCGAGGGGACCCCCCTTCGGGAGGGTGCCCGTCCACAGCTCCTGCTGCGCGGACCAGCCGTTGGGGTTGGTGGGGTCGCTCGAGGTGCGGTAGGAGAAGCTGTGCGGCCAACCCCCATTGTAGGCGAGCACCCAGAGGTTCTTCGGGGCGAAGTAGAACAGCGTCGGCGCGAAGCCATCGAAGGGAATCGTGTTCTGGGTGGCGGTGGCCATGTCGGACCAGTTCGTGAAGGGGCTGAAGGTCGTCAATCCCCAGCGCCCATCGTCACCGGCGAGGTTGTTGTGCGTCGTGGCATAGACGACGTGCTTGCCGTTGTGGACGACGCTGGTGAAGTCCTTGAGCGAGGCCCACCCCGACTTCGGCTCCGCCAGCGGGCCGGTCGAGGCCCACCGGTAGGTCGACGGAAGGGCACACGCGTTGCTCGCCCCGGACAGGCCGGTCCACTTCTGGTTGGCGCCGCCGTGGCACGACCAGAGCTGCACCCCCGTGCCGTTGGCCTTACCCCAGCCCGAGACCTCCAGGCACAGCCCGGACCGCACCCCGACGATCGTGCCGTCGGGGTTCACCCGCCACTGCTGGTTGTCACTGCCGTTGCACGTCCAGATCTGCACCGGGCTCCCGGCCGTGGTGGCGCCGCCCCGGACATCCAGGCACTTGTTGCCGTACACGGCCAGCTGGTTGCTGTCCGTCAACGTCCACTGCTGGTTGATTCCACCGTGGCAGTCCCAGATGTGCACGTTCGCGCCGTCGGTCTGGCTGAAGCCCTCCACATCGAGACACCGGCCGGAATCAACACCGCGCACGTCGCTGGTGGTGGCCGCCTGAGCCGGGCCGGCGACGAGCAGCGCCGCCAACGCGGCCAGGGCCGCAACCGCGGCGGCGAGCACCGCGGACGGGCGTCTGCGGCTGAAACTGCGTCTGCGCATAAGGACCTCGTCATCCTTGAGCAAGCGACTCCGGTCTTCCCCGTCAGAGGTTGTACGGATGCCGGTGTGGTACGACCCCGACTGTCCGATATACCGAACAAGGGTCGAAGGGTCGAGCAATTGGATGATTAAGGTTCCGGTGATCAACGTCAATACCTCTTGCACAATTCGCGGGCAGAAACGTTCGCAGGCTGAAACCAGGCGGCTTCAAGTTCCGTGGTTGTACCGGTCTTTGGCGTGAGGGGCAGGTAGCAGTGCGCGGGCTTGGTGATCATTACGGACCCCGACCAGGTCGCTCACTTGAGCCTCTGGTTCGGCTCGGTGCCCGACCCGCGCTCGCGGCGGGGCCGGTGGCACTCAGGAACGCCGCACTGGCAGCGGTCCGGGCACCGGTGGAGCACGGCTTCGCCCACTGATGTCGGCGGCGGCGCCCAGCCAGACGCGGCTGCCGGACGCGGGGAGGTCGGCGCCGGCCTGCTCGGTGCCGGTGCCGCTGGTGTTCCAGGCGGCGTCCATGGTCAGGCCGTCGAACATCACCAGCCTGCTGACGCCGTCCTGCCGCGTGACGCCGATCCAGGCGGAGGAGTCCCGCAGCATCGCCAGCCCGGCCCCCTCGAAATGGGCCTCGAACCAGGCCGCTTACCTGGGGGTTCGCCGGACGTTGGGGCAGCCGTCGTCTGATCATGTGCTCCGACCAAGGTGCACTGATCAAGACGAAGCCGGCGAAGGTGGGTCTGCTGCCTGATGCCGGTCCCGGGGAAGCGTTCGCGCAGGCGTCACGCTTCCCCGGGAGGACTTATTCGACTGCACGTAGGCGCACTCGACAAGCGCCACCAGGGCCGGCTCGCCCCGTGATGCCCCCGCCAATGACGGGGCGTCTGCCTGGACCCCGGCCTTCACAGGTCGGCCGACACCACCGTGCGTGGAGCGCTGTGGCCCTCCGGTGGGGTTACGGTCACCGTCGTGTCCGTCGCCTCGCGCGTCACCTGGTAAGCGGCGGCAGGGCGGCCGGCGTGGTCGGGGACAGTGACCGTCACCTGGTGTGCGTCGGGGGTGACGAGCAGGGCGAGGTCGTCGAGCCAGTCCCCGTCGGGCCGCTGTGTGTCGGAGCCGAGCGGGATGACCGCTCCTGGGCGGACGTACAGGGGCAGGCTGTCGAATCCGTGCCTCTCACGGCGCCAGACCGGGCCCTGGACGTGTTCGCCGGTCAGGAGGTGGGTCCAGGTGCCCTCGGGCAGGTAGTACTCGACGACGCCGTCGGCCGAGAAGACCGGGGCGACGAGCAGGTCGGGACCGAGCATGTACTGCCGGTCCAGGCCGCGGGCGGTGGGGTCCTCGGGGAACTCGAGGAGCATGGGCCGCATCAGCGGCACGCCGGTGTGGTGTGCTTCGGCCGCAGAGCCGTACAGATAGGGCATGAGTCGGTGCTTGAGCCGCGTGAACTGCCGTGTCACGTCGACGGCTTCGTCACCGAACTCCCACGGCACCCGGTAGGAGCTGGAGCCGTGCAGACGACTGTGGGAGGAGAGCAGGCCGAAGGCGAGCCAGCGCTTGAAGACCGCCGGGTCCGGGGTGCCCTCGAAGCCGCCGATGTCGTGCGACCAGAAGCCGAATCCCGACAACGACAGTGACAGACCACCGCGCAGCGACTCTGCCATCGCACCGAACGACGACCAGCAGTCGCCGCCCCAGTGCACCGGGTACTGCTGGCCGCCCGCCGTCGCCGAGCGCGCGAACAGGACGGCCTCGCCCGCGCCGCGTTCCTTTTCCAGGAGCTCGAAGACGGTGCGGTTGTACAGGTGCGTGTAGTAGTTGTGCATGCGCTCCGGGTCGGAGCCGTCGTGCCACACCACGTCGGTGGGGATGCGCTCGCCGAAGTCGGTCTTGAAGCAGTCGACGCCCTGGTCGAGCAGCACCTTCAGCTTCGACTGGAACCAGGCGCAGGCCTCGGGGTTCGTGAAGTCGACGAGCGCCATGCCCGCCTGCCACAGGTCCCACTGCCAGATGTCGCCGTTCGCCCGCTTCACCAGATACCCCGCGGCGGCGGCCTCGCCGAACAGGGCGGACTTCTGTGCGATGTACGGGTTGATCCACACGGAGAGCTTCAGTCCCCGTCGCTTGAGCCGGGCCAGCATGCCCTCGGGATCGGGGAAGACATCCGGATCCCACTCGAAGTCCGACCACTGGTACTCGCGCATCCAGAAGCAGTCGAAGTGGAAGACGCTCAGCGGGATGTCCCGCTCGGCCATGCCGTCGACGAACGACGTCACTGTCTCCTCGTCGTACTGCGTGGTGAAAGACGTGGTGAGCCACAGTCCGAACGACCACGCCGGCGGGAGCGCCGGGCGGCCGGTGAGCGCGGTGTAGCGCCGCAGGACGTCTTTCGGCGTCGGGCCCGCGACGACGTAGTACTCCAGCGTCTGGTCCTCTACGCTGAACTGCATCTGGCCGACCGACTCCGAGCCGATCTCGTAGCTCACCTTGCCGGGGTGGTTGACGAACACGCCGTATGCTCCGGTGGGGCAGACGTGCAGGCTGAACGGGACGTTCTTGTAGGCCTGTTCGCTGCTCGTGCCGCCGTCGGCCTGCCACATGTCCACGATCTGGCCGTTCTTGACGAACGGCGTGAAGTGTTCGCCCAGACCGTAGACCTGTTCGCCCACGCCCAGCGCCAACCGCCCGGCCATGTGGTGCGCACCGTCGCCGGTGGTGAAGAAGGCCGTGCCCTTGCGGCCCGCCGATGTCATCTCCCGGCCGTCCGCGTCACGGAACGACAGCGCCCAGGGTGCGGCTTGGTCCAGGCGTGCGGTGAGGGGGCCACTGGTCAGCTCGATCATGTCGCCGTCGCGGTGCACCTGGCCGACCCCGGTGTCGGCGCCCGGCAGGCCGAAGTCCGGGCCGGGGTGGAGCTTGCCCGCCAGGTGTGTGGCGCGGACGCCGATGATGCCTTCGGCGAGGGAGAAGCAGTCGACGGTCAGCAGGGGGGAGTTGAGGGTGTCGCCGCGGCGCTCGACGCGCTTGGTCGCGGCGTGGGCGGTGAAGCGGTCGGCGTCGGCTCGGACACTGCGGACCTCGGTCGCGTACGAGGCCTCGACCCCGTCGCGCATGAGCCAGAAGCCGTCGGTGAACTTCATGATCTTCCTCAGGGTGGTGCGGGGTAGCGGTTCGGGTCGCAGGAGCCGTCGGACTTCCCCTGCCGATGACGACGCCGGTCGGTGGCGTGGAGCCCCTCAACTGGCTTGAGATCTTGAAGGGGAAGTAGCTGTGCGTGCCATTTGATCGTACAGAAAACAAAACGGCAAGGACCCTTCTTCGGCGTGACCGCGGAAGCGCTTCGATTCTCAACAGCGCCAGGTAGCCACGCTTTTGCGAGGCGTGACGTTTGCTCCAGGGTCTAGCGTCGAAGCGCTTGGTGGCGTATTAGTCATGTCAGCAAACAAACTCGCAGCAAAGGGCCGCACCATGTCCGACCGATTCACTCCCACCCCCGAAGACACGTTCACGTTCGGTGTGTGGACCGTCGGCTGGCGGGGCAACGGCCCCTTCGGCGACGCCACCCGCCCCGCGCTGGACCCCGTCGACTCCGTACGCCGGCTTGCCGAACTCGGCGCGTACGGCGTGACGTTCCATGACGATGACCTGGTCCCCTTCGGTTCCTCCGACGCCGAGCGCGAGGCCATCGTCAAGCGGTTTCGCGCCGCCCTCGATGAGACCGGGCTCGCGGTGCCGATGGCCACCACGAACCTGTTCACCCAGCCCGTCTTCAAGGACGGCGGCTTCACCGCCCTGGGCCTTGCCGAGCTCCTGGCCGACAAGGGCGCGTACGAGGACTACGACGTGAACGCCGCCGCCCAGCGCTCCATGGCCTTCGAACGCCTTGACCAGCTCGCCATGGAGCACCTGCTCGGCGTGAGCTGACCCCCGCACCCCGCGATCGACCCCGTCCGGCTGAGGCCGGAGCCGAACCGGGATCTGCGAACACCCCCGGCGGGACACGGGCGTCCCGCCGGGCCGGCCACTCCTCCCCCTTCCAGGCAAGGGAAACCACCGTGACAGCAGCACACATACCGGAGCGCGCGCGTGTCAGGCGTCGCCGCGTCGGTCGGCGGGCGACGGTCCCGCTCACCGTTGTCTCCGCGCTCGTGGCCACCGCGGCGCTCGCCGGCTGCGGCCAGCAACGCGACGACGATGTCTACACCGTCCTCAACTCGTCGACCGACGACTCGTATCACAGCTGGGACGCAGCCACCCTGTCCCGCTGCAGCAAGCGACTCGGCATCACCATCGAGCAGCAGAGCGTGCCGGCCGCACAGGTCATGACGAAGTCACTGCGCATGGCGTCCTCGAAGTCACTGCCGGACGTCATCCAGTTCGACGCCTCCGAGATGCCGACGTTCGCCGAGGCCGGCGGCCTGATCGACCTGCGCACGCTGGGCCTGTCCACCCAGGACATACCCCGGGGCATCGTCGACTTCGGCTCCTACAAGGGCACGTACTACGGGGCCGCGCGCACGGTGAACACCATCGCCCTGTTCTACAACAAGGACACCTTGAAGAAGGCGGGTCTCGAAGTGCCCACCACCTGGGACGAGATGCGGCAGACCGCCGAGAAGCTCACCAAGGGCAGTCAGTACGGCATCGCCCTGAGCGCGGGCGGCGCGGAGGACGGCGTCTTTCAGTTCACGCCGTTCATGTGGTCCAACGGCGGTGACGAGTCGCAGCTCGCGAGCAAGCAGGTCGCCCAGGCGCTCGACTACTGGAAGGGCCTCATCAAGGACGGCTCGCTGTCCAAGTCGACCGTCAACTGGACCCAGGCCGACGTCAACGACCAGTTCATGGCGGGCAACGCCGCAATGATGATCAACGGTCCGTGGCAGGTCGAGACCCTCAACGCCAAGAAGAACCTGCACTGGGGCATCGCGCGGATCCCCGTGCCGAAGGCGGGGGAGGACTCCGTCAGCCCGCTCGGGGGCGCCGTGCTGACCGTGCCCAAGTCCGGTGACACCGCGCGTGAGAAGAATGCCGCGAAGATCATCGACTGCATGGCCGGCGAGAAGGAGCAGATCACCTACGCGCGCAACAGCTGGATGGTCCCGGCCAACGAGAAGGCCGCCGCAATCTGGCGCAAGGAGGTGCCCGAACTCGACGCCCTCGCCGACCAGGTGGCCACCGCCCGCTCGCGCACCGCCAAGGTCGGCGCGCGCTGGTCGGCGGTGTCGCTCGCCCTGCAGAGTGCCTTCCAGTCCGCTCTCACCGGACAGTCCAGCGAGGCCGCGCTCAAGCGCGCCCAGCAGCGCGCCACGAGCGGGAAGTGACGTGACGAACATGTCGACCACCACAGCCTCCGCGACCGCGCCCGACGCCGATCACCGGACGAACACCGTCAAGAAGCCCGACCCGGCACGCGCCCGGCGCCGCCGCAGGCTCTCCCAGTGGGGCTTCATCGCGCCCGCGGTCATCTTCATGGTGCTCTTCTTCGGCTACCCGCTCGTGCGCAACGTCCTGATGAGCTTCCAGGAGTACTCGCCCTCCACCTTCTTCGACGGCAAGGCCCCGTTCAACGGCACCGACAACTGGAGCAAGGTCTTCCAGGACGACCTGTTCGGCAAGGCGCTGTGGCACACCGTCGTCTTCACCATCGGGTCCCTGATCGGCCAGTTCGGCATCGGCCTCGCGCTCGCCGTCTTCTTCACCAAGAGATTCCCGCTGAACGGCGTGCTGCGCTCCCTGATCCTGCTGCCCTGGCTCGTCCCGATGGTCGTCTCCGGAGTCGTGTGGCGCCGCATCCTGGACCAGGACACCGGCGTCCTCAACTCCTTCCTCGACACTTTCGGCCTGGGCGGCGCCACACCCTGGCTGACCAGTCCCGGCATGGCCCTGTTCTCCGTCATCGTGGTGAACATCTGGATCGGCATCCCCTTCAACATGGTGATCCTTTACGGAGGCCTTCAGGAGGTCCCCAAGGAGCTGTACGAGGCCGCGTCCCTGGACGGCGCGTCCGCCTGGCGCACGTTCCGCTCGATCACGCTGCCGCTGCTGAAGCCGGTCATCACCGTCGTGCTGGTCCTCGGGTTCATGTCGACGGTCAAGATCCTCGACCTGATCCTCGCCCTGACCGACGGCGGCCCCGCCGACTCCACCCAGACCCTGGGCACCCTCACGTACCAGAACTCCTTCGTGCAGCTGGACTTCGGCGCGGGCGCCGTCGTCGGCAACATCCTGATCCTGATCTCCGCCGTCTTCGCGGTGTTCTACCTGCGGGCCAACCGCTCCGAGGGGAAGTGACCGGCATGGCGACCACCACCGTCACCGAGACACCCGCCGCCCAGGGACCTGCCACCAGGGCGAAGCGTCGCTGGGGCACCACCGTCGTCGGCGTACTCATCCTGTGCGTGATGCTCTTCCCGCTCTACTGGATGCTCAACACGGCCCTGCAGCCCACATCCGGCCTCCTGGAGGTCTCGCCCATCCCGCACGGGGTGGACCTGTCCGGGTTCACCTCCGCGATCCGCGAGCAGGGCGGCCACTTGCTGACCTCGCTCGCCGTCGCCTTCGGCGCCGTCACCATCTGCCTCGCGATCGCCGCCCCCGCCGCCTACGGGCTCGCCCAGTTCGGCCTCCGTGGCACCCGCACCATCGTCTTCGGCACGCTCATCACCCAGATGGTGCCGGGCATCGTCATCGCCAACGCGCTCTACAGCGCGTACGTCGATCTCGGCCTGGTCAACTCCTACTTCGGCCTCATGCTCGCCGACGCCTCGCTCGGCATCCCCTTCGCCATCGTCCTGATGCGCTCCTTCATGGTGGCCATCCCCAAGGAGGTCATCGAAGCCGCCGAGGTCGACGGCGCGAGCCGGCTCCGTACCTTCGTGCAGGTCGTGCTCCCGATGAGCCGCAACTCCCTCATCACCGCAGGCCTGTTCTCCTTCCTGTACGCGTGGAGCGACTTCATGTTCGCGCTCACGCTCAACACCACCGACGACGTCAAGCCGGTCACCCTCGGCATCTACCAGTACATCGGCGCGCACGTCGGCGACTGGGGCTCCGTCATGGCCGCATCCGTCCTGTCCGCGATCCCGGCAGCGGTGCTGCTCGTCCTCGCCCAGAAGTACATCGCCGCCGGCATCACCGGCGGATCCGTCAAGTAGGCCACGTACGCCAAGTAAGGCCATCCATGAGTGACTTGCCCGTCTTCCCCTCCGGCTTCGTCTTCGGCGCGGCCACTGCCTCGTACCAGATCGAGGGCGCCGCGCACGAGGACGGCCGTGGCCCCTCCATCTGGGACACCTACTGCCACACCCCGGGGCGCGTCGACGGAGGCGACACAGGCGACATGGCCTGCGACCACTACCACCGCTATCCCGAGGACGTGGCCCTGCTGCGCGACCTGGGAGTCGACTCGTACCGCTTCTCCATCGCCTGGCCCCGCATCCAGCCCACCGGATCCGGTCCCACCAATGCCAAGGGCCTGGACTTCTACTCGCGGCTCGTCGACGAACTCCTCGAAGCCGGCATCGAACCGGCCGCCACCCTCTACCACTGGGACCTGCCGCAGGCCCTGGAAGACCAAGGCGGCTGGCGCGTGCGCGAGACCGCCGAACGCTTCGGCGAGTACGCGCAGATCGCCGCCGAGCACCTCGCCGACCGCGTACCCCGCTGGATCACCCTCAACGAGCCATGGTGCAGCGCGTTCCTCGGCTACTCCGTCGGCCGCCACGCCCCCGGCGCCCAGGAGGGCACCGGCGCCCTGGCCGCCGCACACCACCTGCTCGTCGGCCACGGCCTGGCGATGAAGGCGATGCGCGCGGCCGGTGTCCGGGAGGCCGGCATCACCCTCAACCTCGACCGCAACGTGCCCGCGAACGACACGCCCGCCGACCGGGCGGCCGCCGTACGCGCCGACACCCAGCACAACCTGGTGTGGACGGAGCCGATCCTCGCGGGCCGCTATCCGGCGACCGAGCAGGTCACCTGGGGCGAGCTGATCACCCGCCAGGACTTCCGCCGCGAAGGGGACCTCGATCTGATCGCCCAGCCGCTGGACTTCCTCGGCATCAACTACTACCGGCCGATCGTGGTCGCCGACGCCCCCTACCGCGAGCCCGACCCCGCCCATCGCGTCGCCACGGACAACCGCTACCAGGAGGTGCCCTACCCGGACGTGCGGCGCACGGCCATGAACTGGCCCGTGGTGCCCGAGTCCTTCACCGACCTGCTGACTGCGCTGAAGGACACGTACGGCGAGGCCCTACCGCCGATCCACATCACCGAGAACGGCTCGGCGGAGCACGATGTGGTGGACCAGGACGGCGGTGTCCACGACCCGGACCGCGTCGCCTATCTGCACAGCCACCTGACGGCTCTGCGCGCCGCCATGGACGCGGGCGTCGACGTACGCGGCTACTACGTCTGGTCGCTGCTCGACAACTTCGAGTGGGCGCTGGGCTATGCCAAGCGGTTCGGGATCGTACGCGTCGACTACGACACCCAGCGGCGCATCCCGAAGGACAGCTATCACTGGTATCGGCAGCTGATCGCGGCACACCGGCGCTGACACCGTCCCGGAGTGCGCGGCGGATCGACACCGCCAGGCCCTCGCCCGGCCCGAGATGTCAGTCCGCCACGCGCTCCACGTACGCCGCCGGGTCCGCCAGGACCTCGCGCGCCGCGCGCGCGGCCGCGCCCCGCGCCGCATCACCGGACGAGAACGAGGCCCGCAGCCGCTTGCTGCCCGGCGTCCACAGGCCCGACACCACACGGGCGGTCAGCTCCCCGTCGGCGGCGGGGGCGAGCCACGGCATGAGGTCGCGGAAGACACCGCCCAGAATCACCGCGTCCGGGTCGATCAGATTCACCGCGCCCGAGAGCACCCGGCCCGGCTGGCGCCCGGCCTCCTCGATCGCGTACAGGGCCTGCGGCTCGCCCTCGCGCGCTCGGCGCTCCAGCTCCGCGAGCCCTGTCAGGCCCGCGCTCTCGTCGATGTCCGCCGCCCTCAACAGCGCCGCCTGTCCCGCGTACTGCTCCAGACAGCCCCGCGCGCCGCAGCGGCACTCGGGACCGTCCGGCTCCACCACCACATGCCCGATCTCACCGGCGAACCCGTGGCGCCCCGCAGGAGTTGACCGTTCAGCAACAGGGCGCCGCCGATACCGATCTCGCCGGTCAGGTAGATGAAGCTGGTCACGCGGTCGTCGCTGTTGCGCTCCACCAGGCGTACGCGGTCGGTGCCGGCGAGGTCGATGACGCACACCGTCACGTAGTCAATGTTGATCTCGACCCCGAGCCCGGCGAGCCCGGTCCGCGCCACCTGCAGTGCCGTGCCCGGACGCCCCGCCTGTCCGCTGAACCCGCTTTTTCGAGGGCCCGTTCGCCGCTGAAGCGGACCGGGTGCGGGGGTCCATTACTGCGGGGGAGGCTGTTCGTCGATGGCGGTGAGGTGCTCGTGCAACTGCCGGGTCACCTCTGCCACGTCGCCGTCCACGGCCAAGGCGGTGGGGGCGTCCTCACCGTTGGCCATGGCCAGGCTGCTGGCGAACCACACCGCATGCTGCGCGGGGGTGAAGCGGTCACGCAGCCACAGAGCGAACACGCCGGCTTCGTCTGCCGTCACGTCGATCAGCGTGATGTACGCGTAGTTGGAACCCTGCACCGCCGCTGTGCCGTTCACGACGACGTCCGGTGCGAGCACCGCCTCGAAGTCCAGGACGGTCATGCTGTGGACTGCTGAGGTCCGGTAGTCGATGTATGGGTCGGGGAACGCCTCGCGTAGTGCCCGCTCCAGGGAGTCCAGGCTGCTGCCCCATTCGGCCTCTGGGCCCGGGGACGAAGGAAAAGTTGGTTCGGATATTTCGTGCCGCAGTCACGCCGGTCCTTGAGGGTCAGGGTACGTATCGGGTGGATCCTGGGGTGCCGGTCGTGGCCATCATGGACTGCCAGTACGCGGCGTTGTCCTTGCCGTTCGTGACGACTTCCAGCTCCCGGATCTCGCTGTTGGCGGGGTTGGCCATGGCTTTCTTGTACCGCGACCAGGCCCAGGTGGTGGTCGCCGATGACGAGGCGGACACCGTTCAGACCGCGGGCTCGCAGCGAGCGCAGGAACCCGCTCCAGAACACCTCGGTTTCGCTGTCGCCGACCACGAGCCCGAGGACTTCGCGGCCGCCGTCCTCGGTAATGCCGGTGGCGATGACCACGGCCTGGGACACGATCTGGTGCTCGACCTCGACCCTGGCCTTGCAGTACGTCGCGTCGAGACAGACGTAAATGAAACGGCGCCTGAACTGGGCTTTTGCCCGTCAGGCGCCGTTCATCCAAGCTGCTCGGACCGAGGGACGACGCAGACATCCGTCTCGTCGCCACCGCAACTCTCATCGGCTACCGCCGACTCACCAACCGAAACGACGTCTGCGGGGGTGTCCCGTCGTCCTCACCCGTCCCGGCGTTCCGCCGGAAAGACGAAGAAGCCGGCGTCCGTGGTGAGGTACCCGTAGCCGGTGGACCGGGAGAACAACGGGATGCCGTCGCTCGGCAGGTCCTTGGCCAGCACCTTCTTCGTGCGGGCGTCCACCGCGAGCGCGCTCGTGCCGGACCCACCTTCCTTGTCGGTGTCGCCGTACAGCACGCCGTTCGCGGAGAAGCGGCGAGGGGTCAGCAGGGTCTCGCCCTCCGCCTGCTTCCACAGCTCTTTGCCGGTCCCGAGGTCCCACACGGCGGTGCCGCCCTTGGTGTGAGCCGCTGCGAGCTTGTGGTCGGGAGAGAAGACCGAAGAGCCCTCCGTGTTGATCGTGTCGCCCGGGAAGTCGGCGTAGCGATACGTGGTCGAACCGCCGACCTGCTTCCCGCTCGCCAGGTCGTACGTCGCCGTGACGAAGGTGTCCGGCGAAAACGCGCCGGCTCCCCACGCGGTGAGGATCCGCCCGTCACGTACGTCGAGGACACGGACGGCTCCACTGGTGCGCTTGTGGTCCTTGTCCAGCTTCACACCCTGGGGCGGGGCGACGTCCGCTGTGCTCCACACCCTCTTCCCGGTGGCCAGTTCAGACATGACGAGCTGTTCGGGATCGGTCTCGTACGTGGACGCGTTCTCCACGTGGAAGGCATACGTCCCGGTGATCAGCGGGGCGTGCGCCTGCGCGCCGTCGATCTCGTTGTTACGCGGGTCGAAGGAACAATGCGCGAGCATGCCCGTGCAAGTGACCTTGTGGGGCGCACCGCCGTCGATGGGCGTGAGCGTCAGGGTCGCGTCGCCGTCCTGCTCGATCAGGTGGCCTTCGTGGATCGAGACGTCCTTGCCGTCGCCCGCGTGCTCAATCGTGCCGAGCCGTGCTCCGTCGGCTCCGTAGACAGTGACCGTGATGCTGCTCTTCCCCGCGCTCAGCCCGTCGGACTCTTGGGTGCGGGTCGTGGTGACCGCCACCGCCGGCACACCGTTGTGCCAGGTCGTGGCAGCGACGGTGCCGGCCTGCGCGTCGAGGGACTTGCGTACGGCTCCGGTGTTCACGTCCCTGAACTCCAGGGTCACCGCCTCCGGCTTGTCCGAGGAGTAAGCGGAGAAGAGCGTGCCGACCGTGCCGTCCAGGGGGTCGTTCTTGTATCCCCCGCGGGCGTACCCACCCTGACCGACCTTCACGAAGAGCAGGACGGCACCGAGGTCGATGGCCTTGGCCGGCGGCAGGCTCCACGCCTGCTGCTTGGCGAGGCCGGGCAGCGTGGGGCCTGAGTAGACCGGCCCCTTGGGGGCCTCCGTGCCGCCCTTGCCGCCGCCCTGGGCGGCGCTGCCGGGCCTGGCCTTGTCGCCGTCGCTCTCGGAAGAGCAGCCCGTGACAAGGCCGAGAGCCAGAACGAGGCTTGTGGCGATCAGTGTGTGCTTCTTCATGTTCCCGCTGGTCTCGATGAAGTGCGCATGGCAAGCGCAGATGATCTTCCCGAAGCATAAGGCGTCATCCTCAGCGGCAACCCCGGTGGGCAAGCAAAGGCGAAAGGCCTTGCGGACAGCCGTGGCCCCCTGCGCTCATCTTGCCTTCCGGCAGTCCGGGAAACCCGATCCTCCCCGCCGACGCCGGGGTGCTTAACTCTCGTGGCGATCAGGAGCGTGACGGCGCGCCCACCGCAACAACGCTCCCGCCAGACACGGCTTGGGCAACCGCCCCACTCATTTGCCCAGCTGCTGTAAGGGCATCGGGCTTCTGGACTCGGGGCCGTCCGCCTGTACGCAGGAGGCTTCCAGTGGGGAGGGGCGGGGCAGCAAGCCCCGCCCGCACGCCACCCCCCGGGCCCGAACCCCGTCCAGGGGACAGGGGGCGGCAAGTTGGCCCCGTATGAAATTTGCCATTCAAGATCTTGATGTTTGTTCATCTCCATGCCAGATTCGGCGCAGCCCATCCTGGGTCAACGGCGGAGTTCGTCCCGATGCGCCGGAACAGCTGCGGGAGAGGTCACCACCATGCCTGTACAACACGCCCCCGGGGACCGCCTCGCGATGGAGAGGCGGACCATCGAAGCCGTGCCGGAAGGCGAGCGGCACGGTACGCCGCGCAGCCAGTTCACCCTGTGGTTCGGCGCCAACATGCAGATCACCGCCATTGTCGACGGCGCGCTGTCGGTCGTCTTCGGTGCCGACGCCGCCTGGGCGATACCCGCGCTGCTGATCGGCAACGTGCTCGGCGGCATCGTGATGGCGCTGCACTCCGCGCAGGGGCCGCGGCTCGGCGTGCCGCAGATGATCTCCAGTCGCGCGCAGTTCGGCGTCTACGGCGCCGTCCTGCCGCTGGTGTTGGTGATCCTCATGTATCTCGGGTTCGCCGCGACCGGCAGCGTGCTGGCCGGGCAGGCGGTGTCCGAGATGCTGCACATCAACACGGACGCCGGCATCCTCGTCTTCGGCGCACTCACCACCGTGGTCGCCGTCACCGGCTACCGCCTCATCCACATCGCGGGCCGCGTCGCGACCGTCGTCGGCGCGCTCGGCCTCGGCTATCTGCTGGTGCGGCTGTTCACGCAGTACGACGTCTCGGCGCACATCGGCAACAAGGGGTTCGAGGCGGCGACCTTCCTGCTCGCCGTGGGGCTCGGGGCCGGATGGCAGCTGACCTTCGGCCCGTACGTCGCCGACTACTCGCGCTACCTGCCCCGCGACACCAGCACGCGCGCGACGTTCTGGTCCACCTTCGCCGGCTCCGTCATCGGATCCCAGTGGTCCATGACGCTGGGCGCGCTCACCGCGGCCGTCGCGGGCAAGGCCTTCCTGCCGGACCAGGTCGGCTTCCTCGGCGATCTGGCAGGCCCGGCGTTCCTCGCGTTCCTCATCTACCTGGTGATCGTGGTCGGCAAGCTGACCGTCAACTGCCTGAACGCGTACGGCGGTTTCATGTCGATCCTGACCACCGTCACCGCCTTCGACCGCCGCTCGCGCATCTCGGCCGCCGTGCGCGCCGCGTACATCGTCGGCTTCATCGCGGTGTCCATGGTCATCGCGCTCGCCGCCAGCGACGACTTCCTGACCAACTTCAAGAACTTCGTCCTGCTGCTCCTGACCGTGTTCACCCCGTGGAGCGCGATCAACCTCGTCGACTACTACCTGCTCTCCCGCGAACGTGTCGACATCCCTGCCCTGTACGACCCGGACGGGCGCTACGGGCGCTGGAACGTCACCGCGCTGACCTGCTACGTCGTCGGCGTCGCCGTGCAGATCCCGTTCCTGGCCACCAAGTTGTACGCCGGCGCGATCACCAGGAAGCTCGACGGCGCCGACATCTCGTGGATCGTCGGGCTGGTGGTCACCTCGGTCCTGTACTGGCTCTGGGCGCGGCGCACGGCCAATCCGCCCTCCGAGACCATCCATCCGGCCGTGACGGAGAGCGGCGGGCCGGCAGAAGTGCCGGTCGGCTGACCCGGCGTCACCCCATCGGGATGAGATCCGCCCACAGGGCGACGGCGTCGGGCGAGAGCGGCGCGACCGCTCCGGCCGACGCCTCGTCGTCCCCGTCCCACCACACGCCCTGGCCGGGCGTCAGGACCTGCCCGTGGGCCCCGGCCTGCCAGCGTCCGCGCAGCACATAGAGCACCCCTGCGTGCCCCTCGCGTGGTGCGATCGGACCCACGACCCGCTCCACCGTGGTGGTCCAACGGCCGCGCCGGACCATGAGGTTGAGCACCCGGCAGGAGCCTCCCGGCAGTTCGGCGTCCAGCGCGAGGTCGCCGGAGAATCCGAACGGCTCCCCCGCCCGCGCCAGCAGCCGGTCGAACACCCCGGGGCAGGTCAGCCGCACGCCCTCCCCCGCCAGCAGGGTGAGGGTCCGGTCCACGCCCGGGAACGCCGAGAACGGCCCGTCCCGGTCGATGTCGGCAACACTCGCGCGCCACCCGAACGCGTCACTGCCGGCCGGCCGTGACGCGATCTCCCTGGTCGCACCGCCGCCGTTGCGCCACCGACCCGCAGACAGTGTCTCGACGTCGAAGTGGTGCATGGGGTGGCGCTTGGGGTCGTGCATGGGGTCGTGCATGGGTGGGGCTCCTGAGCTGCGGGGGCTACGGGTACGGATCATTCTGGTCATTCTGGAACGGGAATCATTCTCTTACGGATCCCACAGCCCGGCGGAGACGGCACTTCCGGGCCCGGCGATGAGATTCGCCTCCCGCCGGAGTCTCCACCCACGACGGTCGCCGCGTACGCGGACGGCCCTTCGAGGAAGGACGATCTCCATGACCACGCACCACACCCTCGCCGTCCCCGGAGCACGCCTGCACTACGAAGTACGCGGCGAGGGGCCGCTGTTGCTCGTGATGGGGGCGCCGATGCCGGCGGCGGCGTTCGCGCCGCTGGCGCAGGCGCTCCAGAGCGAGTACACCGTGGTCACCCATGACCCGCGCGGCATCTCGGGCAGCGTCCTGGACGACCCCGAACAGGACTCCACCCCCGAACTGCGGGCGGACGACGTCGCCGCGTTGCTGGACGCCCTCGGTGCCGACTCCGCCGACGTGTTCGGCAGCAGCGGCGGCGCGGTGACGGGGCTCGCTCTGGTCGCCCGCCATCCCGGGCGGGTGCGTACGCTCGTCGCCCACGAGCCGCCCCTGCTGGAGCTGTTGCCCGATGCCGCCGAGCAGCGCGCCGCGACCGAGGACATCATCGCGACCTTCCACCGGGACGGGGTGGGGGCGGCGTGGATGAAGTTCATGGTCAACGCCGGATTCCAGGTCGGTGGGGACGAGGGCGGCGCTCCCACTCCGCCGCCGGGCGAGCCCTCCGCGCAGGACCTCGCCGACAGCGCTCGCTTCTTCGCCCACGAGCTCCGGCACACCACCCGCTATCTCCCCGACAGCGCGGCGCTCACGACCGGACCCACCCGCGTGGTCGTCGGCCTCGGCGCCGACTCGGGCAGCCTGATCACGTACGGGACCTCCACCGCGCTGGCCGGCCTCCTCGGTACGAAGCCGGTCGAGTTCCCCGGCGACCACGGCGGCTTCGTCGACCGACCGAGCGAGTTCGCCGGGATACTGCGAGGGGTGCTGACAGGCGGGTGCGGACAGGCGGGTGCGGACAGGCGGGTGCGGACAGGCGGGTGCTGACGGACGGGTGCTGACAGGCGGGTGCGGACACGCGGGTGAAGCCGAAGCCGTCGCCGTGCCGGCCTCGGGCAAGGGCCGTCCCCGTCAGCTCGTCGCCCGTACCGCGTCCCGGATCACGCCCGCGACCTGCTTGGGTTCGGACAGGGCGACGGCATGGGAGGCGTCCGGGAGTTCGAGGACGACGGCCCCGGCGCGCTGGGCGCCGAAGCGCTGCACATCGGGGTTGATCGCGCGGTCGGCCCCGGCCACCAGAGCCCAGGACGGCTTCGTCCGCCACGCGGCCGCTGACGCCTTCTCGGTGAAGGCAACGGCGGCGATGGGGCGTTGGGCCGCTGCCAGGACCGTGGCGATGTCCTCGGACACGTCCGCGGCGAAGACGGAGGGGAAGGCCGCCTCGTCGATGGTGACCTCGACTGCGAGGTCACCATCGACGAGGAGGTGAGTCGGGTACGTCCGCTCCTTCAGGTAGGTCCTCAGCGGGGAGTCGGGGAAACGCCCCCGCAACTCCCCGATGCTCTCGCCCTCGTACGGTATGAACGCGGCCACGTACACCAGACCGACGACGTTCTCCGCCTCGCCGGCCACGGTGATCAGCGCCCCGCCGTAGGAGTGGCCGACGAGTACGACCGGGCCGTCGATCTGGGAGACGACGGAGGCGAGGTAGGCGGCGTCGGAGACGAGGCCGCGCAGCGGGTTCGGCGGTGCGATCACCGGGATGCCGCAGCCGCGCAGTTCCGCGATGACGCCTATCCAGACTGCCGCGTCGGCGAAGGCTCCGTGCACGAGAACGACGGTGGGGGTGGGGGCCGAGGGGTACATGGGGAGGTCTCTTCTCGGTGTCGGATCGCGTGGGGGCGTCGCGCGGTGTGCCGATGGCACCCACGCTAGGGCCGGGCGACGACATCTCTGGCACACCTGTGCACGGCCGCTGTCATGGCGGTGCATACCAAGGCCCCGCCTCGGCTCAGGCAGGAGCCGGGCGGAGGGCGCCGGAGCCCAAGGCCGTTGGCAGCGAACGGAGTTCGCGGGCCCCGGCGTCCGTTGGGGCGGATGTCGACGTGGCCAGCGACTGCCATGCGCTGGGAGTCATGCCGTACGCGCCCCGGAAGGTGCGGCTGAAGTGCGAGGGGCTGCTGAAGCCCCAGCGGTGCGCCACCGAGGCCACCGTGAACCGCCGGTTGGACCGGCTCAACTCGACCCTGCACGCCTCCAGTCTGCGTCGGCGCACCCACTGGCTCACCGTCGTGCCGTCGTTCTGGAAGAGCTTGTGCAGGTACCGGACGGAGATGTGGTGGGCGCGTGCGATGGATTCCGGAGAGAGGTCCGGGTCCATCAGGTGCTCCTCGATGTGGACGCGGATCCGGGACAGCATCTCGTTGCCGCCCCGCGACCCCTCGGCCGCCTCGTCGTCCGCCGTGCTCGTCTCCAGGAGTTCCATGACCAGTACGGAGAGGAGGTGAACGGCCGTCCGGGAGAGCCGGTCCTCGATCGTGGACCGGTGGGACTCCGCCCTGGCCGCGAGCGAGGAGAGGAAGTCCGACACCAGTGCGCCCAGCCCCTCGCCGCCGCGCACCGGCACACCCACCACCTGATCCAGTTCCGGCTCCGTGACTCCGAGATAACAGCGGGGCATGTGGAAGAACTTCATCCGGCTGTCGTCGCCGAACCTCACCAGGTGGCGCCTGGCCGGATCGCAGAAGACCAGGTCGTTCGGCTCCAGGACGTGCTTGGCGCCCTTGCGGACGACGGTGACCGGCCCCTGGACGTGCATCCCCAGGTAGAGGAGGTTTCCGTCCCCCTCTGCCGGCATCGCGGAGAGTATCTGCACGAGCGATCTGGTCATCGGGGCTCCACGCCGTCCGGTGCAACCGGCGCCTCGGCCAGGAACTTCTCGACCACCGCGTTGAACGCCGCCGGGTTTTCGAGGAACGGGAAGTGTGAACTCGCCACGTCGGAGGGGAAGACGTGCAGGCGCGCGCCGGGAATCTGCTCGGCGATGAAGCGCTGCGAATCGGGGTGCACATGGCTTCCCTCGCAGCCGATCACCAGGGTCGGCACATCGACCCGGGGCAGCACGTCGCGCCAGTCCTGAGCGCAGTGGTCGAACAGCAGAGGTACGCCCGCGTGGGCGGGTGTCGCGGTGATCTGCTCGGCGACGAAGGCGAGCACCTCCGGGTCGGGTTCGCCGGAGAACATGCCGCGTACGAAGTCGGCACGCACCTTCTCGCCCCCCGGTGCCGCGAGCGCGGCGCCCAGGGCGAGGAGCGCCGACACGTCGAAGATGGCGCCGGAGTCCTGCTGTTCCTGCCGGGTCGTCCAGGGGACCGCGGCGACGGCCGCCGGCTGGTCCACGGCGACGAAGCGCCGGATGCGGCCCGTGCCGTACTGGTCGATGAAGCTCCACCACAACGAGACGCCCATGGACCAGCCCAGCGCGTCGAACCGGTCCAGCCCGAGGTGGTCGACGAGTTCGAGCACGTCTCGGGAGAGGCGGGCGATGCGATAGCCGTGCCGCGGCTTGTCGGACAGGCCGTGGCCGCGCAGGTCGACGGTGACGACACGTCGGCCGGGGGACAGTTCCGCGAACTGGTGGCGGAACATCGCCTGCGTCTGGCCCCAGCCGTGCAGCATCACCAAGGGCACGCCCTCGCCGCCGCTGTCTTGGTACGCGAGCCGTGTCCCGTCCGTCGTGATCAGTTCTTTCATGGCATCTCCCCTGGTCACGGGCGCGCGATCGGGCCCGTCTCGTTCCCTCGTAGTGTCGGATGCGGTGCGTCGGCGCCGCCACCGCGTGCTGTAGGAATCGGGCGGGGGGTCCTTCTCGTTTTGTCGAAGGAGCGGCGAGATCCGGCCGGACGGCCTGGCCGGGCTCCAGCCTCCGGGCTCCGGGCTCACGCCCCCGCGTCCTCGCCCCTGGTGAGGAGTTCCTCGATCCTGAGTCCCAGGTGCAGGGTGAGCCGGTGGGCGCCGTCGTCCAGATCGAGGCCGGTGATCTCCTGGATCTGGCGCAGGCGGTAGTAGAGCGAGGTGCGGTGGAGCTTCAGCGCGTCGGCGGTCCTGGGGATCGACCCGGCGTGTTCGAGGTAGGACCGCAGGGTGGCCCGCAGCCGGTCGCCGCCGTTGGCCTCGCTCAGGGTGCGCAGCGGCTTCGGTACGAGCGACTCGTCCAGGGCGTGCTCGGGGAGTTGGAGGAGCACGGCGAGCTCCCCCAGCAGGTCCCAGTCGCCCATGCCCTTCAGGGAGGGCAGCCGGCGCGCGGCGCGAGCCGCCACGAGCGCCTGCTCGTACGAACGCCACGCGTCGCGCAGGTCCAGGTGCCGTCCGCCGACGCCGATCACGGGACGCGTCGACGGGTCCAGGAACGTGGTGAGTTCGTCGAGGACGCGGGCGGACTGGACGGCGACCTCGGCCGGGCCGGGAGCCCGTTCGCGCAGTTGGAGCAGGATGGCCCGCTCCTGGTCGATCGCGACGAGGCCGTGCGCCGTTCTGGTCTGCCGGAAGCCTTCCAGCGCCCCCCACAGGGCCGCCTCGGCCTGCCGCCCCGGCTCCGTGCCCCGGCAGAGCTGGACGACGGTGACCAGGACGTGCTCGGCGTTCCCGAGCAGCCCGGACTCCATGGCCCGTCGGCGTGCGGCGGTACGCGTGGCCACATTGGCGTCGACCAGCTCCAGCACCAGGGTCCGCTCGTCGCTCTTGCGGGTGTCGGCGGCGAGGTGTTCGGTGTACATCTGGGCGGCCATGGCCTCGGCGGCCCGTGCTATGGCTTCGGTCTCCTGCTCTTGAAGCGTCTTGTCCGGCGCGACCACCATCAGCAGCCCGAGGAGGTACCCGCGCTCCCGCAGCGGCACGACGTAGCGGGGCAGGAGTCCGAGATCGTCCCGGCCTTCGATGAATCCGGGCTTGGGCCACTGCGCCACGCCCTGGGCGAGGACGTACCGTACGGTCGCGTTGTCGGCGCGGCCCTGCAGCAGCGTGCCGATGCGCACCGGGTCCTCGTCTCCGAAGTGGCGGCTCGTGCAGATCATGCGGACCAGCGGATCGTCGACCGCGACGGACCGGCCCAGCGTCTCGGCGAGTTCGTCGACGAGCGCCTGGAGCCCGGGGCTGCCGGGGCGGGCCCGCTGGGGCCTTACGGTCATGCTCTGTTCCTCTCAACCATGTGTGACCTGCGGGTCTTCGTGTTCTTCCGCAGCTCTTTGATCATTTTGAGGAAACGGGGACGTCGGCACATCGCATGAATCGTCCATGGGCGGCGCACCGGCAGGGGATACGAAGCGGTTACTCTCCGCTGTCCCGCGCACCCACCAGCCGCGCCAGCTCCGCGCGCGAGGTGATGTCGAGCTTGGTGAAGGCGCGGCGCAGGTGCGAACTCACCGTGTGCGGCGAGAGGGAGAGCCGCTCGGCCACCTGAAAGTTCGTCAGCCCGTCGGCCACCAGCCGTGCCACGCGGAGCTCGGACGCCGTCAACTCGGGCCATTCCCTGACGTATCCGGCCGAGGCGGGCCGTCGGCGTACGCCCGCGGTCCGCAGGCGTCGGCGGACGCGTGCCACGTCCCGCTCCGCGCCCGCCCGCGTGTAGAGGGTGAGGGCCCGGTCCAGATACGGCACCGCTTCGGAGATACGAGTGGCGGCGAGCTTGCGGCCGGCGTCCTCCAGCGCCGACGCGCGGGCGATCGGCCTGGGGCACTCCTCGTACAGCCGGACCGCGTCCAGGAGGCGGCCGAGGTCGTTGTCGAGCAGCCCGCGGGCGTGCGCGGCCGTGGCGGCGAGGATCGGGACGGCGGGGTTGCGCGCGGCCCGTCGCTCGGCCGCGCCGGCCGCGAGCGCGGCCCGCTCGGGTGCGCCGGCTCGCAGCGCCATACGGACGAGCGCGGGGGCGTCCGCGGGGTCGACCGGGCCGACGAAGGAGGGCCGCTCCTCGGCGAGGGCCGCCACGATGTCGTCGAGGGCGGCCATGGCGCGGTCGGGCCGGCCTTCGCGGTCGGCGAGCAGCGCCAGCATCCAGGAGCCCATGTTGCGCACGAGCGGCGCGGAGTCGCCGCGCATCCGCCGCGCGTCCGCCGCGCAACTCCGTGCGGCCTCTTGGTCGTTGGTGTGCAGTGCGACGCGCATGCGGGTGTACGAGAGGGTGACGTCGGCGAGGTTGCCCCTGCCGCCCGGCTCGTCGGCCGTCGCGCCGGGCGTCCCCTCCGTCGTCGCGGACGCCGCTTCCGCCTCCGCCCGGGCGTCCGTCAGCCGTCCGGCGTCGAGGAGGAGGCGGGCACGGATCATGCGCCACATGCGCGTGACGGCCGCATGGCCCAGGTTCCTGGTGTCCCGGAGGGCGGCGTCCACCACGGCGAGCGCCTCCTCAAAACAGCCGGCCGCGTTCAGCAGGAAGCCCCGCCACAGGGCCTCCGGCACCCACGCGGAAGGGGCGATGCCCAGCTCGGCGGCCAGGGCGCCGGCCCGGTCCGCTTGGCGGAACGCCTCGCTCCAGTCCATCCGGTGGAAGCTCACGATCGAGTCGACCACCCGGAGGGTGGCCCCGGCGGCACGGTCCCCGGCCGCTTCGGCCGCTTCCTCCGCCTCGGCGACGGCTTGCTCGGCCGCCTCGTTGTCTCCGGCCATCGACAGGTTCAGGCAGAGCAGCGCAAGCAGTTGGGCCCGCAGGGCCGCCGGTATCCCGGGCAGTGCCGCCCCGCCACGCGCCAGCCGCACAGCCCCGGCGAAGTCGGACTCGGAGGACAGGCGCGCCAGCCAGAGGCGTATCCGTCCCTCGTCCTCGGGCCTGAGGCCACCGGCCGACAGAGCCGAAGCTCCCAGGCGACGGGCCCGAGCTGTCTGTCCCGTCCGCCAGAGCAGCGGGATCGTCTCGGCGATGACCGTCGGCCGTTCCGGGGCGTCCGCCGCGATGAGCTCCAGCGCTCTGATGCCGAGGTCGGCGGCCGGTCCGGGCGCGGTGGGCGCGAGTTCCGCCGCAGCGGTACGCAGCCGGTCGACGGCCCCCCGGTCACCGGACTCCGCTCCACCGACGGGCGGCGTGCGGGTTGCGTCCGGAGGTGCCCCGCTCTCCAGCAGCGCCTCGGTCCGGCCGCGCAGGGTCCGGCGTACGGGAAGGGGAAGGCCTGCTTCCACCGCCTCGCGGATCACCTCATGGCGGAATTCCAGGTGATCACCCCTTTCTCTGAGCAGATCGGCATCGAGGGCTTCCCGTACTGCGGTGATCAGTGCCGCCGATGGTCTGCCGAGCAGTTCGGCGAGGAGCCCCATGGTGACCGGGCGGCCGACGGCGGCCGCCGTCTCCACGAGTTCGCGCGCCGCGTCGGACAGCAGGTCCAGGCGGCGCACGACGGAGGGCAGGGGGCGGACCGGGAACGGGTGGAGGGGGAAAGGGCGGTCGTGGAAGGAGTCGGCGGGCAGCCGGGCCGTGCCGTTGTCGTCGACCGTCACCACCCCCTCGTCTCGCAGCCCGCCGAGCAGTTCGACCACCAGTTGCGGGACGCCGTCGGCGCGGCGGGCGACGCGGAGGACGTCCGGGGCCGGAACCGCGCCCAGGACGTCCTGCGCGATCCGCGCGACCGCCCGGTCCCCGAGCGGGCCGAGGACCACTTCGTGCGCACCGGCCAGCCGGATCCTGTCCAGGGTCGTCCGCACGCCCGGCGGCACGCGTCCGCCGCGCACGCCCACCAGCCACAGGATCGCGTGCGGCGCGAGCCGGGCCGCGACGGTGTGGAACGCGAGGAGCGTCAGGTCGTCACACCACTGGAGGTCGTCGAGGACGATCAGGAGGGGCCCGCCCCGCGCCGCCTCCCGCAGGCGGTCCACCAACTCCTGGAGCAGCCAGAACCGCTGACCCGGCACCGTGGCGAGATCCCGCAGCCGGGCGGCGTCCGGCAGCGGTTCCTCCCCGGAGAGCAGCCCCTCGAGGAGCGGGGCCAGCGGTACGGACGGGGCGTCGGGGTCCGCTCCCCCGTGGAACACCCGTATCCCGCGCCGTTTCGCAGAAGCTGCGGCCTCCGCGAGGACCACGGTCTTGCCGCTGCCCGCGGGGCCTTCGACCCGGACGATCCCGCCCTCGCGGCGGGCCAGCGCGTCGAGCCGCTCCTCGATCAACGCCAGCTCCGCCTCCCTGCCCCGGACCGGCGCCCGTACACCGCCGCCGACGTCCTTGTCGTCGTCGGACAAAGGCCATGTGGTCAATCGGTTCACGCTCATTCCGCCGCCCGGGGCCGCACCGCGGGACGTGTGGTCCCGGGTGCGGTAACGGCGGATCAGTATGAGGCATGTGGCCGGACCGGCCTCCCCGGGGGTGGCCCCGGCTCAGTCGAAGCGCAGGTCGGCGAGTTGCCGCTCCAGCGCGGTGACGTCGTCCTCGGCCTCGGCGCGCGGCGGGCGGGCGGCCATGAGCGCGGCCAGCTCGCCGCCCGCCCGCCGGACGCGCGCGGGCAGGCCTTCGGTGTACTCGTCTCCCCCCGACCCCCAGTCCTCGGACGCCGCGTACACCGCGGTGGGGACGACGGCGGCCCGCAGATAGGCGAAGAGCGGGCGCAGGGCGTGCTCCAGGACCAGGGAGTGGCGGGCGGTGCCACCCGTCGCCGCGATCAGGACCGGCTTCCCGGTGAGGGCGTCCGGGTCGATCAAGTCGAAGAAGGACTTGAACAGGCCGCTGTAGGAGGCCGTGAACACGGGAGTCACCGCGATCAGGCCGTCGGCCCCCGTCACCGTGTCGATCGCCGCGGCCAGCCGGGCCGGTGGAAAGCCGGTCACGAGGTGGTTGGCGATGTCTCCGGCGAGTTCGCGCAGCTCGATGACGTCGGTCGGCACGGTGTGTCCCCGGGCCGCGAGTTCACCGCGGGCGGACTCGGTGAGCCGGTCCGCGAGCAGGCGGGTCGAGGAGGGGGTGCTCAGCCCGGCGGAGACCGCGATCAGCTTCATGCGGCGGTCTCTTCCCGCGACGTCGCGGCGGCGCTGACCCGCGCCGCGTGCGTCGGCGCGTCCGGCACGTCGGCCGGGCGGCCGTTCGCGAACTCCCTGCGCAGTACGGGCACGACCTCTTCGCCGAGGAGGTCGAGCTGTTC
This sequence comes from Streptomyces sp. NPDC023838, assembly GCF_040639555.1. Lineage (NCBI taxonomy): Bacteria > Bacillati > Actinomycetota > Actinomycetes > Kitasatosporales > Streptomycetaceae > Streptomyces > Streptomyces sp. NPDC023838. Next base: position 21,970 of record NZ_JBFAAD010000002.1, on the reverse strand, counting down.
CAGGACGGTCTTCAGCGGCAGGCCCGCGTGGTCCATCAGGAAGAGCTGGCGCTGGTAGTCGCCGACGCTCTCCCGGAAGGTCAGGGTCCGCTCGATGACCTGCTGGGGAGAGCCCACGGTCAGCGGGGTCTGCTCGGTGAAGTCCTCGAGGGACGGCCCGTGGCCGTACACGGGGGCGTTGTCGAAGTACGGGCGGAACTCGCGGACGGCGTCCTGGGAGTTCCTCCGCATGAAGACCTGTCCGCCGAGCCCCACGACGGCGTCCTCCGGACGGCCGTGGCCGTGGTGGGCGTACCGGCGCCGGTAGAGCTGGACCATGCGCCTGGTGTGGTCCGCGGGCCAGAAGATGTTGTTGTGGAAGAAGCCGTCGCCGTAGAACGCCGCCTGCTCCGCGATCTCCGGGGAGCGGATGGATCCGTGCCAGACGAACGGCGGGACGCCGTCCAGCGGGCGGGGCGTCGAGGTGAAGGCCTGCAGGGGCGTACGGAAGGTCCCCTCCCAGTCCACGACGTCCTCGCGCCACAGCCGCCGCAGCAGGGCGTAGTTCTCCTTGGCGAGGTTGATGCCCTGGCGGATGTCCTGTCCGAACCACGGGTACACCGGGCCGGTGTTACCGCGCCCCAGCATGAGGTCGACCCGGCCGTCGGCCAGGTGCTGGAGCGTGGCGTAGTCCTCCGCGATCTTCACCGGGTCGTTGGTGGTGATCAGCGTGGTGGCGGTGGAGAGGATCAGCTTCTCGGTGCGGGCGGCGATGTGGCCGAGCAGGGTGGTCGGGGAGGACGGGACGAACGGCGGGTTGTGGTGTTCGCCGGTCGCGAAGACGTCCAGGCCGACCTCCTCGGCCTTGAGCGCGATGGCGACCATCGCCTTGATGCGCTCGTGCTCCGACGGCGTACGGCCGGTGGTGGGGTCGGGGGTCACGTCCCCGACGGTGAAGATGCCGAACTGCATGGGCAGGGTTGTCACTTCGGTGCTCACTTCGACAGGAAGGCGAGGAGGGCAGCGTTGACTTCCTCGGCGTGGGTCCAGAGCAGGCCGTGCGGGGCGCCCTCGATCTCCACGTAGTCGGCGGACGGCAGCAGCTGGTGGAACGGGCGCGCCGTACCCTCGGCCGGCAGGATCCGGTCGGCCGTGCCGTGCAGGATGAGCGCCGGGACGTCGATGGCGGGGATGTCGGCGCGGAAGTCGGTGTACCAGGTCGAGGGCGCGGCCGAGGCGGCGAAGAACCCGCCGCTCGCGGCGGTGTTCCAGCTGTTGCGGACCGCTTCCGGGCTGATCCTGGTGCCGAGGTTCTCGTCGAGGTTGTAGAAGTCGTTGAAGAAGGCCGTGTAGTAGGCGTACCGGTCGGCCTTGACGGCGTCGACGACCCCGTCGAAGAACTCCTTGGGGGCGACGCCGCCGGGGTTGTCGTCGTTCTTGAGCAGGAAGGGCTCCAGCGAGGCCAGGAAGGCGACCTTGGCGACCCTGCCGGAGCCGTACGTGGACACGTAACGGGCGACCTCGCCGGTGCCCATGGAGAACCCGACCAGGACGGCGTCCCGCAGGTCGAGGGTCTCCATCACGGTGTTCAGGTCGGCGGCGAAGGTGTCGTAGTCGTATCCGGCCGTCGGCTGGGCGGACCGGCCGAATCCGCGGCGGTCGTACGTGATCACCCGGTAACCGGCGTCGAGCAGCGCGGCGCTCTGGCGCTCCCAGGAGTGCCCGTCGAGCGGGAAGCCGTGGATGAGGACGACCGGCTGTCCGGTCCCGTGGTCCTCGTAGTAGAGGTCGATGGCGGTGGTGTTCTCCTGGCCCACGGTGATGTACGGCATGGGGTGCTTCCTCGTTTCGGGTCGGCTGGTCCGCGCGTCGGTGCGGCGCGGACTGCCGTCACGCTATGAGCGGCGCGGCGCCGCCAGTTGTCGTGCGACGCACCACGCCTTGCCCACGGGCGCAGAGTTCGGCCGGCGGTCAGGCGTCCTCCGCCTGCGCCAGGACGAGCCGGGTCAGCTGCACCCTGGAGTTGACCGACAGCTTGCGGAAGATCGACGCCAGATGGGTGTTGACCGTGTGCGGGGAGACGACGAGGGCGGCGGCGGCCGACCGGTTGGTGTGCCCGGCGGCGACCAGCCGGGCGACCTTGCGTTCCGAGGCGGTGAGCGTGGCCCAGCCCGAGGTGGGACGCGGGCGGGCGGCGGTGCGCCGGTTGGAGCGGATCATGGCCCGGTCCAGGACCGCCCGTACCCCGTCGGCCTCCGCGCTCGCCCCCGCCTGCGCGTACACCTCGTACGCACTGGTCAGCGCCGGTATCGCGGCGCCGTCGCCCGTGCTCAGCAGGGCGCGTCCGAGGTCGGCGGAGGCGGCTGCGAGGTGCAGGGGGCGGGGTCCCGTCCGGAAGATGCGGACGGACCGCTCCAGGAGTGCGGTGTCGGCGTTCACCAGGGCGGCCGTGTGCGCGGCGGTGCCGTGCGGGGTGGGCACCGACGGATTGCGCGCGGCGTGCTCGGCCGACTGGGCCGCGAGATCCTCGGCCAGGGACTGGTCTCCGGCACGCAGGGCGATCTTCACGGCTTCGACGAACCGGGTGCGCAGGAGCCGCCAGCGTACGAAGGGGTTGTCCCGTTGGGCGGACCGGAGCCGCGCGGCCGCCGTCGCGTGGTCGCCGTCGGCGTCGGCCAGGACGGCTTCGAGGTACTGGTGCACGGCGTGGTTGCCCGGGTTGGGCCGCCCGGCCAGAGCCGCCCTGACCACGCCGATGTGTTCCTCGGCGGCTTCGCGGTCACCGCGCAGCATCGCCAACGAGCCCCGGATGACACGTATGTTGACGAGGTTGGCGGGCACGCTGATGTCTGCTTCCAGCCGTTCGGCGGTGACGAGGTCGGCTTCCGCGTCGTCGAGCAGCCCGAGCCCCAGGTTCAGGCTTCCGTGGGCCCACATCAGCATCGCGGGACGCAGGGGTTCGCCGTCCGCCGTCCTCAGCAGCTGCCGCGCGCAGTCGAACTCGTCCATATGGACCCGGGCGACGACCTCCTCGGGCAGGAAGGCCGCGTCGAATGCGCTCAACGCCGTGTGATGGGCGAGGGCGGCGGCGCATTCGCCCGAGTTGAGCGCGATCTCGCCGAGGCCCCACAGTGCGATGACGCGCGCCTCGCGGTCACCCGCGCGCTCCGCCTCGGCGAGCGCCCGCTGCCCGGTCGCGCGCGCGGCCGCGAGGTCGCGTCCGCGCGACTGCGCCAGTGCCTGACGGGCCGTCAGGCGAGCGGAGGTCGCCGGGTCGGTGACGACCGCCAGCGCCGCCGTCGACCGGCGGGCCAGCTCGGGAATGTCGTCGAGGTGCCACAGCGTGTCGCCGAGTACGGACTGGAGGCGGGCGTAGACGTCGAGCGGCGGCAGTCGGGCCAGCAGCATGTCGCCGGTCTCGCGTGCCTGGGTGTAGCGGCCCGCGCGGGTCAGTGCGGTGATGGCCTGCTCTCCCACGCCGAACGCCCAGGGGTCGTTGGGCGGCACCAGTTCCAGGGCGCGCAGCGCCAGGTCGGCGGCGAGATCGGGCATCACGGCGAGGACGTCCGCGGCGGCCGTGCCGAGCAGCCGGACCGCCTCGTGATCACCCGGTTCGGCGCTCTTCAGCAGATGCGGGACGGCGTCGGCGCAGGTGCGGCCCGCCGCCACGAGCCGGCTCGCCGCCTCCCGGTGCAGTGCCCTTCGTACGGAGGGAACGAGATCGGCGTACACGGCCTGGCGGAGCAGGTCGTGGCGGAACAGGAGGCGTTCGCCGTCGTCGTCGAGGAGGCCGGCGGCGATCGCCTCCCGCAGTTCGCCGTTGAGGCCGGCCGCGGCCCGCCCGCACAGGGCGGCGGCGTCGGCGAGCCGGAACGAGCGCCCCAGGACCGAGCCGGCCCGCAGGAAGTCGAGCGTCTCCGGCCGGAGCGCGGCCAGCCTGCCGCGTACCCCGAGCACCAGCCGCTCGGGCGGCGCCGTCCCGTCCGCGCCCGAGGCCGCGATGCCCGCGAGCATCTCGGCGGCGAGGAACGGGTTGCCGCCCGACCCGTCGAGGAGGCCGGTGACCTTCTCCGGTACGTCCCCGCCGAGCACGTCGTGTGCCAGCTCGGCGAGGGCCGCGCCGGACAGCGGCCGCAGCGGGACCGTCGTCGTCCGCGGCCCGTTCCCGCGCAGGTCCGGGTCCTCCCGGCCCGCGAGCAGCCACAGGACCGGGGAGGTGAGCAGCCGGGCGGGCATGACGTTCAGCGCGAACCGGCTGAGCGGATCGGCCCACTGGACGTCGTCGATCGCTATCAGCACGGGCGCGCCCGCCGAGCGCTCCTCGATCAGCTGGGCCAACCGCTCGACGAGCCAGATGCGCTGGTCGTGGTGGCCCGCGAGGTGCGCGAAGTCCCCGGCGGAAAGCAGCGGCGGCTCACCGTTCAGGAGACCTGAGGCGAGCGAGGCGAGCGGTGCCAGCTCGTGCAGCTCCTCGGCGCGTCCCTGGCTGACGAGGAACCCGTGGGCCCGTGCGAGGGCGACCGTCTCCTCCAGCAGCACGGTCTTCCCGATCCCCGGCTCGCCCACGAGCAGCCCGATCGCGCCGCCGTCACCGTCCCGCACGGCCCCGACCAGGGCGCGCAGCCGCTCCAGCTCGGCTTCCCGGCCGCGCAGCCCGGGCCGGCTCAGCCCCGCGCGCAGGGCTCCTGTCTCCTCCACGGTCATCCCTTGACGGAGCCCGCGAGCAGGCCCCGGGCGAAGTGCCGCTGGAGCGAGAAGAACACGAGCACCGGGACGGACGCCGCCACGAAGGCTCCCGCTGTGAGCCGCTGCCACTCGTTGCCGCGTGTCCCGGCCATGCCCGCCAGTTTGACCGTCACCGGCGCCGTCTCGGCCGTCCCGCCCGACACCACCAGCGCCACCAGGAGGTCGTTCCACACCCAGACGAACTGGAGGATCGCGAAGGTGACCAGGGCGGGGCGGGCCAGCGGCAGGACGATCCGGAGCAGCAGCGTGCCGTGCGAGGCGCCGTCGACCCGGGCGGCTTCGATCAGGTCGCGCGGCAGGCCCGCCAGGAAGTTGTGCAGGAGGAACACCGCGAACGGCAGGGCGAAGACCGTGTGGGCGAACCAGACGTGGCTGAACCGGGCCGGGCCGGTGGCGTTCCAGGCGGGCAGGAACAGCCATCCCTGGGAGAAGAGCTTCAGCAGGGGGACGAACGCCATCTGGAGGGGCACGATCTGGAGCGCGAAGATACCGACGACGAGCGCGTCGCGCCCCTTGAAGTCGATCCATGCCAGGGCGTAGGCCGCGAAGAAGGCCAGGACCAGGGGGAACAGCACGGACGGGAGGGTGATGACGACCGAGTTGACCAGGTGGTCGGCGAGCTGCCCCGACGCGTTCCCGCTCCCGAACAGCACCTCGTCGTAGTTGTCGAGCGTGACGTGCGGCGAGCCGAACACGGTCCACCAGCCCGTCGTCTTGATCTCGTCCTCGGGGCGGAACGAGGAGAGGAGGAGACCCAGGGTCGGTGTCGTCCAGAGGACCGCGATCACGACGGCGGCCAGCGAGAAGGAACGGGAGGCGAGACGTTCCCGGACGCGGCTCATCGCGCGCTCCGCTGGGCCCGGACCTTGTAGGCGACGACCGGGCTGACCAGGACGAAGAGGAGCACGGCGAGCGCCGCGCCCCGGCCAGAGTCGCCGTAGCGGAAGGCCTGGTCGTACATCTCGTGGGCCAGGACACCGGTGTCGAACTGACCGGCGGTCATGGTCCGTACGACGTCGAACGCCTTGAAGGTGCCGATCACCTCGGCGAGGACCACGACGAGCAGCGTGGGTCTGATCAACGGCACGGTGACGCGCCAGAAGATCTGCCGGGGTGAGGCGCCGTCCAGCCGGGCCGCCTCGGTGATCTCACCGGGAACGGCCGCGATCGCGCCCGCCAGCAGGACGGCGGCGAAGCCCGCCTGCGCCCACACCATGACGACGATGAGGAACAGGACGTTCCAGGGCGAGTCCACGAGCCACGGTCGCGGCGTGCCGCCGAACGCCACGACGAGCTGGTTCAGCAGGCCTATCTGGTCCGCGCCGGCCGGCCGGTAGGCGTAGACGAACTTCCAGACGAGGCCGGCGCCGACGAACGACATCGTCATCGGCAGCAGGAGGAGGGACAGGGCGAGTGCCCGGAAGCGCGACCGTACGACGGCCGCCGCGTAGAGCAGTCCGACCGCCGTCACCAGCAGCGGCACAAGGACCACCCACAGCAGGGTGTTGCGCAGCGCGACGAGCGCCCCGGGGTCGGTGAACATCCAGGTGTAGTTGTCGAGGCCGACCCAGGTGTGTCCCTCGCCGTCCATGAACGACAGCAGCAGGGTGCGCAGAGCGGGCAGGAGGAGGCCGACCGTCAGCAACAGTACGGCGGGGGCCAGCAGCAGGAGGGCCGGGCCGCGCCGCCGCAGCCGGCCGTGGTGGACCACCAGGAGGATCAGGCAGACGACCACCGCGAACGCGAGGACGCCCTGGAGCAGGTACAGCAGCTTGGGCTGCTGTACGACGAGATCGAACCCCATCAGCGGCGCGGCCAGGACTCTTCGACGGAGTCGGCCATGGCCTTGGTGCTCTTTCCGCCGATCCAGTCGACGGCGGCCTTCCAGAACGTTCCCGCGCCCACCGCCGCGGGCATCTGGTCCGAACCGTCGAACCGGAACTGCGTCCGGGGGTCCTGGAGCAGCTGGATCGACAGCTTGTCGACCGGGCTCGCGGCGTTGGCCGGATCCACGCCCTTGTTCGCCGAGACGAACGGGCCCTTCTTCATCCGCGCGTTGGCGAAGTCGGCGGTCGCCAGGTACTCCTGGAAGGCCCGGACCTCGGGCCGGTCGGAGAACGCCGCGGTGAACACGCCACCGCCGAGCACCGGCCGGCCGGCCGGGTCCGTTCCGGGCAGCAGGAAGGCGAACACGTCCTTGTCCGGGCCGATCGAGGTGCCGTCCGGCCACTGCTCGGCGTAGAACGAGGCCTGGCGGTGCATCGCGCAGTGGCCGGACAGGATGGGCGTGCCGCCCTCCTGGTAGGCGATCGAGGCCATGGACCGGGCCGGGCCGTAGCCGCCGTTGGCGTACCGGTCGTTCTTGAGGAGGGAGCCCACCGTGTCGATGGCCCTGATCACCCTCGGGTCGTTGAACGGGATCTTGTGGGTCACCCACTGGTCGTAGACGTCCGGCCCGGTCTGGCGCAGCAGGACGTCCTCGATCCAGTCCGTCAGCGGCCAGCCGGTCGCCTCACCGGATTCGATGCCCGCGCACCACGGCTTGACGCCCGACGCCGCGACCTTCTCCGTCACGGCCATCAGCTCGGACCAGGTGCGGGGGATGCTCAGCCCGTGGTCCCGGAAGAACTTCGGCGAGTACCAGACGAACGACTTCACGTTGGCGACCAGCGGAGTGCCGTAGAGGGTGCCGTCGACGGTCGCGTAGCTGTTCCAGTCGGCCGACCAGCCCTGCTTCGCCAGCGACGCGAGCGCGGCGCTCGCGGGCTTGAGCCTGCCCGCGCGCGCGAAGCGTGCCAGCAGCCCCGGCTGGGGGAAGAACGCCACATCGGGCGCGTCCCCGCCGTCCACCCGCATCTGGATCCGGGCCTCGAACTCCCCGTCACCTTCGTACGCGATGTCGATGCCCGTGCACGCCGAGAAGTCCGCCCAGGTCTCCTCGAACAGGTCCGCTTCCCGGTCCCGGTTCGACCCGTAGACGGTGACCCGGGTGCCGGGGTGCTTGCCATAGCGTGCGTACGGTCCGCAGTTCTTTCCCGCGTGAGGCTGAGAACCGCTCTGCGGGGAACCGCAGCCGGTGACCATGACGGCGAGGGTGGTGACGGCGAGCACCAGTCTCGCGCCGAACCTCATCGGTGTACTTCCTCCGATCGCCCACCAGGCTTTCTTGGTGGCGAGCAGAAGCTATCAGCGCTCGAACATCATCGCCCAATCGTTCGAGCCCACCGACGTGGGGCGGGCTCGTCACGGGAAACGGACCGGACGCGGTCAGTGGGCGGTGGCCCGGACCGCGTCCTGGATCAGCTCGGCCACGCGCTTGGGGTGGGCGAGCATGACCAGGTGCGAGGAGTCGACCTCGACGGTGGTCATACCGGCGCGCTCGTAGCCGTAACGCTCCACCTCGGGGTTGATGGTCCGGTCGGAGGTGGCGATCAGCCCCCACGAGGGCTTGCTCTTCCAGGCCGCGGCCGGGGCGGCCTCCGCGAAGGCTCGTGCGGCCAGTGGGCGCTGGGAGACGGCGAGCACCGCGGCGAGCCCGGGGTCGACGTCGGCGGCGAAGATGGCGGGGAACCTGTCGACGTCCACCGAGACGTCGGTGCCGGTTTCGGCGGTGCTGTTCTCCAGGGAGCCCGGCACCGGGAACGGGGTGTAGACGAGGGCGTCGGCGAGTGCGGAGTCGGGGAAACGCCCCTGGAGCTCGCCCAGGCTCTCGCCCTCCTCCAGCGCGTATCCCGCCAGGTAGACCAGCGCCTGGACGTTGTCCTCGGTACCGGCGACGGTGATGACGGCGCCGCCATAGGAGTGCCCCACCAGGATCACGGGGCCGGGTATGGCGCGCACCACCGAGGCGATGTACGCCGCGTCGTCGACCAGGCTGCGGTTGGGCACCGCCGGAGCCACCACCTCCAGCCCGGCGGCGGTCAGTTCGGGGATGACGCGGGCGAAGCTGGAGGCGTCGGCGAAGGCGCCGTGGACCAGCACGACGGTGGGGCTGACGGGTCGGGACATGGGTGAACTCCTGGGGTGTGTACGTGGTCGGTCGGGGGTGTGTCAGAGGCCGAACTGTGCGCGGCGCGCCTCTGGTACGAGGTCGGTGTACTCGTGGTGTTTGCCGATCCACCCCCGGATGAAGGGGCAGTACGGCAGGACCCGCAGCCCGCGCGCCCGGGCGTCGTCGAGAGCGCCCCGGGCGAGCCGCCCGCCCAGCCCCCGGCCCGCGAACCGGGGATCGGTCTCCGTGTGGGTGAAGGCGATCTCGCCCTCCGAGAGGACGTACTCGGCGAAGCCGGCGGTCTCGGCGCGGTCGGCGCTCTCGCTGCCGTCGTCCCCGGCGAGGATCTCGTACCGGGACTTCTCGGGGCGGTCCACCACCTGCGGTTCCATGGGTGCTCCTGCGGTCGTTGTCGGGCGGTCGGCGTTTGTTCAAAGCGTGCGGCGCACGCCCGCGTGGCGTTCCAGGTTGCGCAGCTGGAGCGCCAGGTCGCCCTCGACGGCGGCGTGTGCGGGACCGCTGCGGCCGATGGGCAGGACCTCCTCACTGCGCATGTCCTCCAGCATCAGGGCGAACGCCGCGTACATCGCGACGAGCGCCACCAGGAGGCCGAGGGCCCCGGAGGTGCGAGTGAGCCATTCGGCGCCGGTCAGCCCGGCGAGGCCGGTGGCCGCCCAGCGCGGCAGGGAGGCCACCAGGACGCACCACAGTGCGCGCTTGGGCCCGGTCACGGCGGTCATCAGCGCCCCGAAGCAGAGGAACGCCAGGTTGAAGACGCCCAGCACGCGCAGGCCCTCGGGCGCGCCGCTGACCATGACGAGCGCGTACGCCAGCCAGCTACCGGCGAACGTGCCCATGAGCGTCGCCGCGATCACGTCCCGGGCCCCGAACGCCAGGATGCTCACCAGGAACTGCAGGGCGAAGGCGGGCAGCACGCACAGGGCGACCGCCCTTCGGGCCTCGGGTTCGAAGATCCCGAGCTGCAGACACCCCGTCATCGCGGAGGCGATCGCCACCGTGAAGAAACCCAGCGGCATGGGTGAGGCGATGGGGCGCAGGTTGATCCGGGTCATCGACCGCAGATCCGGTTCGAAGCGACGCCCCGACGGGGGCTGGGTGTCCGGCTCGTCGCCCGGCGCGTCGTCGGCGCCGACAGAGGCTGTACTCATCTGATGGTTCCTCGTTCAGTGATCGAAGCAGGGGTCGTAGAACGGCACGGGCGCGTCGGAAGCGGCGCCGCGCGCGACGCGCCACCGGCGGTGCTGCTCGGACTCGGCGACCGCCTCGGCCACCAGCGACGCCTGGCGGGCACCGCCCTGGTAGCCGCCGTCCTGGTAGCCGCCGAAGTGCGCCACCGGGCTCCACACGGGGCTGACCGGCGGGAGGGCCTCGTCGAGGCCCTCGTACTCCGCGCTCGCGTAGACGATCCGGCCGCCGACGACGGTCAGCACGGATTCGATGTCCGGGATGGCGGCCTCGGGCACGGTGAGGTAGTCGTCCGACAGGATGGCCAGGTCGCCGTAACAGCCTTCCCTCAGCTGCCCCTTGACGTCCTGTTCACCGGTGAGCCGCGCGCCGCCTTGGGTGTAGAGGCCGAGCGCGGTCTCCCTGCTGATCAGGTTGTGGGCCGGGTAGAGCGCCGTACCGCCGACGGTGCGTCCGGTCACCAGCCAGTGCAGGGCGACCCACGGGTTGTAGGAGGAGACGCGGGTGGCGTCGGTTCCGGCGGCGACAGTCAGGCCCCGGTCGAGCATCGCCCGGACCGGCGGGGTGTGCGCGGCCGCCTCGGCGCCGTAGCGGTCGCGGAAGGCGGTGCCCTGGAAGGACATGCGGTTCTGGATGGAAAGGGAGCCGCCGAGGGCCGCGATCCGGTCGAGGCTGTCGGCCGAGACGGTCTCCGCGTGATCGAAGAGCCAGCGGCTGTCGCCGGGGAAGAGCCCTTCGGCGGCGAGCTTCTCGAAGACGGCCAGATCGCGGCGGATCGTCTCGTCGTACGTGGCGTGGAGCCGGAAGCCCCAGCCGTTCTCCATCAGGAGCCGGACGGCCCGCTCGAACTCGGCCTCGTACCCCTCGGCGAGTTCGGGCCGGGGTTCGGAGAAGTTCTCGAAGTCGGCCGCGGCCCACGTCAGGTTCTCGCCCGCGCCGTTCAGCCGGAGCCACTCGTCCCCTTCCTCCGGCCTGACCATCTCGGTCCAGCGCTTCAGGTCGGCGAGCTCCTGTCCGGCCGTCTGCGGGAAGAGGTGATAGGCGATCCGCAGGGACAGCTCGCCCGACCTGGCGAGGTCGACGACCGTGGCGTAGTTGTCGGGGAAGTTCTGGAACCCGCCGGCGGCGTCGACCGCGGAGGTGAGCCCGAACCGGTTCAGCTCCCGCAGGAAGTGCCGTGTGGACGTCCGCTTGTCGGCCTCGTCCAGGGTCGGTGCCTTGGCCAGCGTCGAGTACAGGATGAGGGCGCTCGGCGCGGCGAGGAGGACCCCGTTGGGTTCGCCGTCCCGTCCCCGTACGATCTGCCCGCCACGCGGGTCGGGGGTGCCACGGGTGAATCCGGCGGCCAGCACCGCGGCCCGGTTCATGAGGGCCGACTGGTACAGGTGCAGGACGAACACCGGTGTGTCGGGGGCGGCGGCGTTCAGCTCGGCGACGGTCGGCATCCTGCGTTCGGCGAACTGCTCGGCGGTCCAGCCGCCGACGACCCGGATCCACTGCCCCTTGGGGGTACGTCCTGCCTGCTCGCGCAGCATGGCCAGCGCCTGGCGGAGGCTGCGCACCCCGTCCCAGCGCAGCTCCAGGACGTAGTTCAGGCCGCCCCTGATGACGTGCAGGTGCGAGTCGTTGAGGCCGGGGATCACCCGGCGGCCGAGCGCGTCGACGACCCTGGTTCCCGGGCCGACCAGGTGGGCGAGGTCGTGGTCGTCGCCGAGGGCCGCGACCCGGCCGTCGCGGATCGCCACGGCGCGGGCCTCCGGGCGGCCGGGGTCGCCGGTGAACACCTTCGCGTTGCGGACGAGGAGGTCGGCGTGGGTCTGTTCCGGTCGCGCGGCGGGAACGAGGCCCGCCACCGGCATACTCGTCGCCGGCAGGTTCTTCGTCGGCAGGTTCGTCGGCACGCCGCTCGACGGCCCGGTCACGACAGAGCCTTGCGCAGGGCGGCGGTGGCGACGCCGATGGCGAGTTCGGCGGCCCGCGTCTCGCGCAGCGCGTTCAGCATGACGAAGTCGTGGATGGTCCCCTGCACGCGCAGGGCGGTGACGGGGACTCCGGCCGCGCGCAGCTTCGCCGCGTACGCCTCGCCCTCGTCGCGCAGGACGTCGGCCTCGGCGGTGATGACCAACGCGGGCGGCAGACCGGTCAGTTGCTCGGTCGTGGCCCGCAGCGGCGAGGCGGTGATCTGGGCGCGGTCGGCCTCGGCGGTCGTGTACTGGTCCCAGAACCACTTCATGCCGTCGCGGCGCAGGAAGTACCCCTCGGCGAACTGCCGGTAGGAGTCGGTGTCGAAGCTCGCGTCGGTGACCGGGTAGAAGAGGACCTGGTGGGTGAGGCGGACGTCGCCGCGCTGCTTGGCCAGGAGGGTCAGGGCGGCGGTCATGTTGCCGCCGACCGAGTCCCCCGCGACGGCGATCCGAGTGCCGTCGAGCTCCTTGTGGTGTCCCTCGCGGGCGATCCACTGCGCCACGGTGTAGTTCTGCTCGATGGCGACGGGATAGCGGGCCTCGGGCGAGAGGTCGTACTCGGGGAAGACGACGGCCGCCCCGGTTCCGACCGCGAGCTCGCGCACGAGCCGGTCGTGGGTGTGGGCGTTGCCGAACACCCAGCCCGCGCCGTGGATGTAGAGGATGACGGGGAGGGCTCCGGTGGCGCCGCGCGGGCGGACGATCCGGGCGCGGACGTCGCCGGTCGGCCCGCCATGGACGGTGACCCATTCCTCGTCGACGGCCGGGAGGGCGACGCCGTCACCGCTCTGGACGTCGTCCACGGCCTTGCGGCCGTCCGCGACGGGAATCTGATAGAGGAACGGCGGCTGGGCGGTGGCGTCGGCGAACGCCTGGGCGGCGGGTTCGAGGGTCGGCCGGTAAGGCATGAGGGATGCTCCTTGGAAGGGTGTACGGGGTGAGGGGGTGGGGCGGCGGCTCAGAGGCCGTACGCCTCCGGCGGCCGCGGTCAGACCTCGCTGACCGTGGGAGACGAGGGGGCGGCGTGCCACAGGCGCTCCAGCGGGACTTCTCCGGCGAGTCCCGTCGGCCGGGGGCCGGTCACCGGCCGGCAGTCCCCCGCTCCCCAGACCGAGGTCCGCGCACCAGAGGCGTGTCCACGAGGTGCTCGGCCAGGAACCACACCTGTGCCTCGCCGGTGCGGATGACGTCGGAGACGAGCAGGTCGGTGCTGCCCTCGTCGCCCTCGGCCGAGATGCGGGCGGCGGCTTCGCGTGCGTCGATCAGGATCCGCTCGTGCGCGTCGAGCAGGCGCGACAGCATGACGGGCACCTGCTCCACGCCGTCGGGCGGCCGGGGTATGGCGGTCAGCTCCGCGACGTGGCGCGGGTCGCCGACCGCGACGCCGCCGAGGCTCTGGACGCGCTCGGCCAGCGCGTCCACGATGGCCAGTTGGGCTTCCGCGTGCTTGTCCAGCATGAGGTGGAGCGAGTAGAACGTCGCCCCACGCATGAGCCAGTGGTGCTTCTTGTAGAGGGAGTACAGGATCTGGGTGTCGGCGAGTACGCGGTTGAGCCGCTGGCAGGCGTACATGCGGGTGTTGTGCCCGAGGCCGATCGGCAACTGCTTGAGCGTGCCGAACGCCTGGGTTTCCGCGCCCTTCTGATGCAGCAGGGGCTGCCCACCGCCGGGGGCGGGCGGGGTGTCGGATGCGTCGATGACGGTTTCCATGGGGTACTCCAGGTCGTACGAGTGGGAGGGCCCGGCCGCCCGGGCGGGGGGACCCGGGGCGGCCGGACCCGGTCCGGGGAGCTCGCGCTCAGCGCCCGTCGTGGGCGGCGACGCGCGGTGCCGGCGGGGCGGACCGGTGCAGTACCAGCCGGGTCAGCAGCCCGCTGCCGACACCGGCGACGAGTGCGAGGGCCGCCCACCACAGGGGGTAGGGCGTGAGGCCGAGGGCGGCGTCGAGGGACCAGTCACCCGGTCCGGTGGCGGCGAGGGCGGCGGCGGTGCCGATGAGGACGAGCGGATACTCGTATCCGTCGTTCTGCACCCAGAGGTGGTTGGGCCACTTCACGGTGAGCGCGACCGTCATCACTCCCATGACCCCGGTCGCCGCGAGCGGGGTCAGGAGGCCGGCGGCGAGCAGCAGACCGGATCCGATCTGGCCACCGCCCGCCGCCAGGGCGGTGAGGGCGCCCCCGCGGAAACCGTCGGCGCGGAACTCCTCCGTACCGCCCTCAAGGCCCCTGCCCCCCAGATGCGAGCTGATCTTCTGCACCCCGTGGCCCGCGACGAGCAGGCCCGCCAGCAGACGCAGGATCAGAATGCCGGTGTCCAAGGAGGTCAGCCCGCCGCGTGCGCGCCGAGCACGCTCTGCGCGTACACGACACCGAGGCCGTACGCGCCCGCGTGGGCCTTGACGATCTCCATGACCGCGCCGTACGTCTCCTGGCGCGCCCAGTCGCGCTGCAGCTCGAGGAGCACCTGCACCCAGGTCACCGGCACCGCGCCGGCCGCGATCATCCGCTGCAGCGCGTGCTCGTGAGCGGCCGGGCTGACGCCGCCGGAGGCGTCCGAGACCACGTACACCTCGTAGCCCTGCTCCAGCGCGGAGAGCGCGGGCAGCACCAGGCAGACCTCGGTCCACAGCCCCGCCAGGATGATCTTCTTGCGCCCGGTCGCCTTGACCGCCGCCACCAGGGCCTCGTCCTCCCAGGCATTCATGCTCGTACGGTCGATGGCCTCCTGCCCCGGGAACACCTCGGCGAGCTGGGGAAGCAGCGGCCCGGAGAACGACTCGGCGGCAACGGTGGTGAGAACGGCCGGCACACCGAACGCACGGGCCGCCTTGGCGAGGCCCACGGTGCTGTTGATGATCGCGGCCCGGTCGCCGCTCCCGGTACCGAAGAACATCTGCGGCTGGTGGTCCACGAAGAGCATGACCGCGTTGTCGGGCGTGAGCAGATCGGCGCTGGGGGCGGCCTGCACCTGGTTGATGTCGAACATGAGGGGTCCTTCCGGAACAGTCGGTATGGCGCCGACCGCGTCCCCGCGGCCCGGCACCCCTCGAAGCTACGACCGCCCCGCCCGACCGACTTTTCCCTCTGCGCCCAGGAGTTGGCACGACAGCGCACTCCCTGAGGTCCGGGAGAAGGGGCGCCCGGGAGAAGGCGCCCTCAGCCCGTCCTCGACGTACCCAAGGTCTACCGGTCGCGCCCCTACTTGCCCGGGTCCCGGAAGCGGCCGAACGCCTTCGTGAGGGCGCTCAGCGGTGAGGCGTCCGCCTTGGCCGACCCCGGGGTGCGCGGCCGGGGCACGCCGTCGCCGCCGGTCGCCTCGGCCAGTGCGGCCTGCGCCGCCTCGGCGGCCTCCCGGTACAGGTCACGGGAGTTCGTCATGGCGTCGAGCGCCTCGGCGTACTTGGCGACCATGGACTGGGCGTGGACCAGCTCCTCGTCCGGGGTGAGCAGGTGCCAGCCCTGGCGCAGGCGCGTCAGGGCACGCTCGGCGTCGGCCGGCAGCGGCCGTGGCAGGGCGGCGAACTCCTTGATCCTGTCGAGGAGTTCGGTGGGTTCCGAACCGTCCAGGAACACACTGCGCACCGTGAAGCGCTCCGCGTCGTACTCCGGGCCCTGCGGCGCCGTGGGCAGGACGACGGCGCCGCCGCGCGGCATCCGCACCCCCAGCTCCCGCTTCATCGCGAAGTCGGCGATCTGCGCCTGTTCCGGGGTGCCCCGGTGCTCGACCACCCGGTGGCGCAGGCTCGGCGGCAGGAACGCCGAGACCGGCCGCTGCCCCGCCGCGTCCGGCGTCATCGCCTCGTGCACCACGACGTGGATGAACCAGCTCTGCCGGGTGCAGTCCCGCAGCCGGTGGCGCAGCTCGTCGTCGTCCTTGGGCAGGTGGTTCGTCGCCCGCAGCCGTACGTCCGCGACCGTGTCGTGGTCCCAGGCGATCCGGTCGCTGTCGGGCCAGAACATGGTCGCCGGCGAGGGCCAGTGCGGGTCCCACGCCCGCTCCGCCTCCGCGGCCAGCACCCAGGTGACGCCGTCGCCTTCCTTGCGCCGGCCTTCGGGGTCGTACGTGGTCAGCTGCGCCCGCACCGTGATGTCGTCGGCCACCCGCCAGCGGGCCTCGAAGAGGCGGCGGGCGGAGGGGCCCGGGTCGGCGGACTCGTCGCGCGGGTGCAGGACGGTGGAGCGCGCCGCCTCGACGGGGTCGAGGTCCAGGAAGTCGTCGAGCACCCCGGCCGCCTTGAGAGCGATCAGGTTGCGCCGGACGTCCTGCTCGGGCTCGGGCCCGAGGTGGCGCCCACGCCCCAGCCACGCGGTGTCGGGAACGGTGGTCGAGGAGGTGCTGTTCTTGGCCATGGATTCGTTCTGTAGGTGATCGGTGATCGGTGATCAGGGCCCGACCAGTATCCTCCGTCGACCTGCCGAGGGAAGCGGCGCCACCTCCGTGTTTCGCCGCACTCCGCGACCTGTCCGGCTCGGAGGCGAACGTCTAGGCGCACGCCGGGCACACCCCCCGGTACGTGACCTCCGCCGTCGACACCGTGAACCCGAACCGCTCCCCCTCCGGGAGGTGGGACAGCAGGTCGCCCGTCGTGTGGACGTCGCGGATGGTGCCGCAGCCGGAGCAGACCAGGTGCTGGTGGGGGCGGTGCGCGTTGGGGTCGTAGCGCTTGGCCCGGCCGTCGGTGGAGACCTCCATGACCTCCCCGAGGGAGACCATCTCGCCCAGCGTGTTGTAGACGGTCGCCCGGGAGATCTCCGGCAGCCGCCGCGCCGCGCGGGCGTGCACCTCGTCGGCCGTGAGGTGCACGTGGTCGCCGTCGAGGACCTCCGCCACGACACGCCGCTGCGAGGTCACCCGCCAGCCACGCCCGCGGAGCCGCTCCAGCAGGTCACTCATAGTGGTCCTTCCATTCCGGCTCGGTCGGGAGTCGAGTGGACAGTAGGGGTATACCCCCGTTCGGCGCGGCCGTACAGCTTCCGACCCGGAACCAATCCGGTGAGCTTCTTGACCTGGACTCCGTCCATCGTAGGATCGGTTACGAGGACGGCAAAGGGACGGAACAGTCCGGTACGGCATCCGGTACGGCAGGAGACTGAGCCCATGACGCGGCCACCGCGATCGCGCCGTGCGGCCCGCGCACTCCGTCCGCCCCTCCGGGATCCGCTCCGGACCGGCCGTCCACCGTCACATGGACCGCGACGGGACCGTCCGCCGCACCATCCCCGCATCGAACCGTTCGACCACCCGTAGTCCCCTGAGCAGTGTGATCCACCCAGGAAGGATTCCGATGTCTGAGAACCACGACGCGATCGTCACGGACCCGAAACCGGAGGACGTGAGCGGCGGCTGCCCGGTCGCGCACGATCGTGCCCCGCACCCGACGCAGGGCGGCGGAAACCGTCAGTGGTGGCCGGAGCGGCTCAACCTGAAGATCCTCGCCAAGAACCCGGCCGTGGCCAATCCGCTCGGCGAGGAGTTCGACTACGCCGAGGCGTTCGAGTCGCTCGACCTGCCGGCCGTCAAGCGGGACATCGCCGAGGTGCTGACGACCTCGCAGGACTGGTGGCCCGCCGACTTCGGCAACTACGGCCCGCTCATGATCCGTATGGCGTGGCACAGCGCCGGCACGTACCGCATCAGCGACGGCCGGGGCGGCGCCGGGGCCGGTCAGCAGCGCTTCGCCCCCCTCAACAGCTGGCCGGACAACGTCAGCCTCGACAAGGCCCGCCGACTGCTGTGGCCGGTCAAGAAGAAGTACGGCCAGAGCCTGTCCTGGGCCGACCTGATCGTCCTCACCGGCAACGTCGCCCTGGAGACGATGGGCTTCAAGACCTTCGGCTTCGGCGGCGGCCGCGCCGACGTGTGGGAGCCCGACGAGGACGTCTACTGGGGTCCCGAGACCACCTGGCTCGACGACCAGCGCTACACCGGCGACCGGGAGCTGGAGAACCCGCTGGGCGCGGTCCAGATGGGCCTGATCTACGTCAACCCGGAGGGCCCCAACGGCAACCCGGACCCGCTCGCCGCGGCCCGCGACATCCGTGAGACGTTCCGCCGGATGGCGATGAACGACGAGGAGACGGTCGCGCTGATCGCGGGCGGCCACACCTTCGGCAAGACCCACGGCGCGGGCCCGTCGGACGCCGTCGGCGACGACCCCGAGGCGGCTCCGATGGAGCAGCAGGGCCTGGGCTGGAAGAGCTCCCACGGCACCGGCGCGGGCGGCGACGCGATCACCAGCGGTCTGGAGGTCACCTGGACCACCACCCCCGCGCGCTGGGGCCACGACTTCTTCAAGCACCTCTTCGAGTACGAGTACGAGCTCACCGAGAGCCCGGCCGGCGCCAAGCAGTGGGTGGCGAAGAACGCCGAGGCGATCATCCCCGACGCGCACGACCCGTCGAAGAAGCGCCTCCCGATGATGCTCACCACCGACCTGTCGCTGCGCTACGACCCGGTCTACGAGCCGATCTCGCGGCGCTTCTACGAGAACCCCGACCAGCTGGCGGACGCCTTCGCCCGCGCCTGGTACAAGCTGACGCACCGTGACATGGGCCCGGTCGCACGCTACCTGGGCCCGGAGGTCCCCTCCGAGGTGCTGCTGTGGCAGGACCCGCTGCCGGAGCCCGAGGGCGAGCCGGTCGACGCCTCGGACATCGCCTCCCTCAAGGAGCAGATCCTCGGCTCGGGCCTCACCGTCGCCCAGCTGGTCTCCACGGCCTGGGCCGCCGCCTCCTCCTTCCGCGGCAGCGACAAGCGCGGCGGCGCCAACGGCGGCCGCATCCGCCTGGAGCCGCAGCGCAACTGGGAGGTCAACGACCCGGACGAGCTCGCGCAGGTGCTCCGTACGCTGGAGGGCATCCAGACGTCCTTCAACTCCGGCTCCGGCGCCAAGAAGGTCTCGCTGGCCGACCTGATCGTGCTCGCGGGCTCCGCGGCCGTCGAGAAGGCCGCCAAGGACGGCGGTGTCGAGGTCGAGGTGCCGTTCACGCCGGGCCGCGTCGACGCCTCGCAGGAGCAGACGGACGTCGAGTCCTTCGACGCGCTGGAGCCCGCAGCCGACGGCTTCCGCAACTACGTCGGCAAGGGCAACCGCCTGCCGGCCGAGTACCTGCTGCTCGACAAGGCGAACCTGCTGAACCTCAGCGCGCCCGAGATGACGGTCCTCGTCGGCGGCCTGCGCGTGCTGGGCGCCAACCACGCGCAGTCCCGGCACGGCGTCCTCACCGACAGGCCGGGCACGCTGTCGAACGACTTCTTCGTCAACCTGCTCGACATGGGCACGACGTGGAAGTCGACCTCCTCGGCGCAGGACGAGTTCGAGGGCCGCGACGCCTCGGGCGCGCTCAAGTGGACCGGCACCCGTGCCGACCTGGTCTTCGGATCGAACTCGGAGCTGCGCGCGCTGGCGGAGGTGTACGCGAGCGACGACGCGAAGGAGAAGTTCGTGAAGGACTTCGTCGCGGCGTGGGAGAAGGTCATGAATCTGGACCGGTTCGACCTCGTCTGATCGTCACGGTATGAGAAGAGGCGCCTGACCTGGGCTTTCGCCCGGTCAGGCGCCTCTTTCCGTGGCTCGGGCCACGAGGGTCACGACTCTCAGATCACCGGCACCGGGTACGTGGGGTACTCCACGCCCGAGACGTGCTGGACCACGCGGATGACCTGGCACGAGTAGCCGAACTCGTTGTCGTACCAGAGGTAGAGGATCGCGTTGTCGCCGTCGACCTTGGTGGCGCCCGCGTCGACGATCGAGGCGTGGCGCGAGCCGATGAAGTCCATCGAGACCGCGTCCGGCGCCGTGGTGAAGTCGATCTGGCGCTTGAGCGGCGAGGTCAGCGAGACCTCGCGCAGGTACTCCAGGACCTCCTCGCGGGTGGTCTCGCGGCCGAGGCGCAGGCTGAGGATCGCGATCGAGACGTCCGGGACGGGGACGCGGATCGAGCTGCCGGTGATCGGCGCCTTGAGGTCGGGCAGCGCCTTGGCGACGGCGGAGGCGGCACCGGTCTCGGTGATGACCATGTTCAGCGGCGCCGAACGGCCGCGGCGGTCCGCCTTGTGGTAGTTGTCCAGCAGGTTCTGGTCGTTGGTGAACGAGTGGACGGTCTCCACGTGGCCGCGCAGCACGCCGTACTCGTCCGCCATCGCCTTCAGCGGCGGGACGATCGCGTTGGTGGTGCAGGACGCGCAGGACAGGATCTGCTCGTCGGGCTTGATCGTGTCGTGGTTGACGCCGTGCACGATGTTGGGCACGTCGCCCTTGCCGGGCGCGGTCAGGACGACCTTGTCGATACCGGGGCGCAGGTGCTTGGAGAGGCCCTCGCGGTCGCGCCACTTGCCGGTGTTGTCGATGAGGATGGCGTCGTTGATGCCGTACGCCGTGTAGTCGACCTCGGACGGGTCGTTGGCGTAGATCACCTTGATCTCGTTGCCGTTGGCGACGATCGTGTTGGTCGCCTCGTCGACGGTGATCGTGCCCTGGAACTGGCCGTGGATGGAGTCGCGGCGCAGCAGCGAGGCGCGCTTGACGATGTCCTGGTCACCGCCCTGGCGGACGACGATGGCACGCAGCCGCAGGCCGTTGCCGGAGCCGGCCTTCTCGATGAGCAGGCGCGCGACGAGACGGCCGATGCGGCCGAACCCGTAGAGGACGACGTCGCGGCCCTCGCCGCGCTCGATCTTGTTGGCACCCGTGGCGCCGATGACGGCCCCGGCGGTGAACTCCGCCACGGACAGACCGCGGTCGTCGGCCTGGTACATCGCGGCGAGCATGCCGATGTCGATCTGCGAGGGGCCGAGATCGAGGGTGGTGAGAGCCTGCAGGAACGGAAGGGTGTCGGTGACCGAGAGTTCCTCACCGGCGATCTGCCGGGCGAATCGGTGGGTCTTGAGGATGCTGACCACCGACTTGTTCACCAGGGAGCGGCTGTGGAGGAGGACGGTGACGTCCCGCTCCCGGTGCAGCTTCCCGATGATCGGGATCATCGACTCCGCGATCTCCTCGCGGTTCTTCCAATTGGTGAACGAGTCGTCATTGACAGTCACGAGTTTATCTTTCGAGCTAGGCGGCGCTCATATGCTAACCCGACGCCTGTTCGCCCGTTCAAGGGGTGCCGCCGAAGGTCACGTGCCCGGCTTCTTCCCCCACACGTACACCGCGTCGCCCTGCCGCAGAGCGGTCCACAGGTGCTTGGCGTCCTCGTGGCGCAGGTTGACGCAGCCGTGCGAGCCGGGGCCTTCGTAGAGGTTGTTGTAGACGCCGTGGATGGCCTGGCCTCCGCTGAAGTACTGGCTGAACGTCATCGGCGAGTTGTAGAGCGTCGACCAGTCGTCACGCCTGCGCTCCTCGACGCGGAACCAGCCGGTACGGGTGGGGAGCGCCGCCCGGCCGGACCTGATGGCGACAGGCGTGAAGACCACTTTGCCGTCCGCGGCGACCCACATGATCTGGTGACTCAGATCGACGCAGGCCACCCGGCCCTCGCGCTCGGGGCAGCCACGCAGTTGCTCCGGGTAGTTCTGCGCCCACTCCCAGTAGAGGGCCGTGTACGTGATCGCTCCGGCGGAGCCGTCGGCCGGGACGACGAGGTGGCTCTCCTGGTACCGCTGGATCGCCTGGCAGTCGGCGGGCGACTGCACACCGTCCACCTCCAGCTCCATCAGCTCTTCGACCTCACGCTGATACGGGCCACTGGCCGTCGCGCACGTCAACGGGGCGGGGGCCGGGGGCGCGGCGCCGTACGCGGGCAGGACGCCGACGGTGAGCGCGAGGGGCGCGGCGGGGATCAGCACCCGCAGGGTGCGGCGGGCTCGGGGGAACGTCCACATGGCGCATACATGTGCACCGTCACGCCGGGGCGTACCCGCACCGAAGCGAACTTCACCCTCCCGCGCCGGGACCGAACCCCTGCCACCCCCCGGCCGGTAACCTGTAGCCCGGTCAGACAACGTCCCCAGAAGGGTTGTTCCGCGGTTTGAAGTGCGATACAGCCACAATGGGCGCGAGCCGCGAGCCGCGAGCCGCGAGCCGCGAGCCGCGAGCCGCGAGCCGCGAGCCGCGAGCCGCGAGCCGCGAGCCGCGAGC